>CAZZWE010000062.1:0-24679 GCA_964657675.1 uncultured Steroidobacteraceae bacterium | reverse complement strand
TCCAAGCGAATGCTCTTGTTGCCGCCGGTGGATTGACGCTGCACCAAATGCTCAATCAACACGGGAAGATCATCGAGGCGCTCGCGCAACGGCGGCATCTGCACGGGAAACACGTTCAAGCGGTAATACAGATCTTCGCGGAAACGCCCGGCAATGATGGCGGCATCCAGATCGCGGTGGGTTGCCGCGATGATGCGCACATTGCAGCGAATGGTCTTGTTGCTGCCGACTCGTTCGAAACTGCGCTCTTGCAATACGCGCAGCAGCTTGACCTGCATCTGCAACGACATATCGCCGATCTCATCCAAGAACAGCGTGCCGCCTTCAGCGAATTCAAAGCGGCCCAGACGGGTCGACAGCGCACCGGTGAATGCGCCCTTTTCGTGACCGAACAACTCGCTTTCCAGCAGATCGGCGGGAATCGCGCCGCAATTGACCGGCACGAACGGATGTCCGGCCCGGCCCGAGAGCTCATGAATGTGGCGGGCCACCATCTCCTTGCCGGTGCCGGATTCGCCGAGAATCAGCACGTTCGTATCGAAGGGTGCGACTTGTTCGATCAACCGGTGCACTGCGCGCATGGCCTTGGACGCGCCGCTCGGCCGGAATCGGTGAGCGCCGGGCTGCGTGGGATGACCCCCGCGTATATTTTGCGCCTGGTCCAACACCGCGGAAAGGCGGCGCTGCTTCACGGGAGTTTCCAAGTGAAACCATGCGAGGTCACCGCTGGCTTCGGCAATCTTCGGCAGCCCTTCGCGGCTCAGGTAAATGACCGGCAGCGGCTGACGCATGGCCCGCAAGGCAGCAATGAGCTCCTCGCCGTACTGCAACACCACGCGTTCGCTGACAATGACCGCGAGACAGTCTTGCGATACCGCCGCCGCGCGCAGTTCGGTGAGATCGCGGGCGTGCACCGGATCCAAGTCCAGAAAACGCAACAGAGCCTGAAGCGCGGCAGCTTCAGATTCTGTAGGTTCGATCACAATTACTTTGGCGTCGGCCACTGATCGGGGCTCCTTCCCGGGGTAAAGTGTGACGGAGTTAACAAATCTGTTGTTCCGTCTTAAGCATCTCTCGTAACCCTTTGACATATTTAGAGACAATGTCAACTTGAGCTGCATGCTAACTGAGAAACTTGAGGGAAAAGTAGTTGGCAAACCCCCGCAACACTAGTAAGGGTATCCCTGAAAAAATGATTAGGGCATTTACTGCGAGCCCTGTAAGGCACGCGCAAAAATCGAACGCTCTGTTGGCGTTTCCCTAGTGCGATCCGAGTCGGGCGCCGGCAACAAGTCGCCGATGGTGACGAAAAATCAGCTTCTCCAACATGTCGATCACCGACTCGCTCATGCCCGTGAACCGGAGCTGCGCGACTCGCGCGCCTTGATCCACGCGCTCACTCGCTGCGACGCAAGAAATCTTCAACGGCTGCGGCAATGCGGGATTGATGTACAGCGATAACAAGCCGGTTTCGCCCACCGCAGGCAGCAACTCACCGAACCATTCCGCTCCGACCGATGAGATCCGGACCCGCGCCGGCTCAGGCAGCCCGCTGTTGCGCATCGCAAACTCAGCGGTGAGCCGCAACAAAATATTGACCTTGTATTCCAGCCGCTGCAACTCGTGCAGCAAGGCGGGTGATTCATCTTTCAAAGCTTCGTGGACGCGCACCTCATCGAGGGAGGCTTCCGCGCCTAACAATTGATGGTTGTCGGCATTCAAGCGGCCGAGCATGACCCCTTCGGCGAGCGGCCCCGGCTTCCAGGTGACGGGCAGCGCATCTTCGAATATCAAACCATCGCCTAAGAATGCGTCAGGCATGGCTCCCTTCGCCCCGATCTTTAAAATCGGCCGCTAGCGCAGCCGAGTATTTGTATAAGCGCTGACTGCCCGACGCCCGACGGCCGCCATGTCCATCTCGCGGCCCTTGCTCCGCTTCTGATGTTCCAGAAGTCCAATGGTTCGGTCATTCAATTGCGCAATCTGCCGCAGCATGGCGCGATCAGCGCTGGCAATTTGCCGGACGCTTCGTCGAAATGACTTTAACAGTTGCAGACGTTCTGCGTCGAGCGAGGTGACGGACTCGAGATTGCCTTTCTCCGCTGCGGTGAACAGCTCGTTGGAGATCGCGAGGGCGCGCACCAATGCCAAGGTGACGGAGGAGTCGCTCATCGGGCGGCAGCGGCCGAATCGGCAACGATCTGATCCCAGCCGGTCTTTATTTTTTGGACCAAGGACATCACTTCGGTCACGATGCCGGCATCGTTGTTGATATTGGCCGTGGTCAGCCGGGCCAGCATGTACGTGTAAAGAGACCGCAGATTTTCGGCGATTTGCTGTCCGCGCTCCATGTCGAGGCTGGCGTTCAATTGATCGATGAGGCGGATGGCTTTGCCGAGCGCCTTGCCCTTGGTGACCACGTCGGCCAGCGGCATATTGTTGTTGATTCGACTCATGCAGCCCTGCGCGGTCGCAAGTTGGGAAAGAATCTGCTCGAACATGACTTGGACCAGGCGGGTCGGGCTGGCGTCGGCCACCAGGCCATGACTACGGACCGATTGATACTGAGCTGCGCCGCGTTGTGGATACATGACTGATGATTCCGGTCTATTCGCTTAAAGTTCCGCTGCCCAGGCTGGTGTTGGATGAAGACGACGACGAGCTGGAGCTCGGATTGAACTCAGCATTCAAGTATGTCTGAGTCTGCTTTAGCTCCGCGACCGCGGTATCCATCGCGTTGTATTCAGCGGTCAACGTCGCCGAGTACTGCGCCAGCTGCGCAGCGAGTGCCGTTTGCTCGCTGGCGACTTGCGACAAGCCCGTTTGCAGGCCGGTGTTGATGGTCGCCAATAACCCGCCCGGCTTCGTATATCCGTTGATCAACGTGCCCAACTGCGTCATCAGGCCGTTGGTACCGCCAAGCAAGGTGCCGACGCTCGACAGGCTACCGCTCAAGGCATTGCCGAGCTTGGTGTCGTCGATGGAGTAGCTGCCGTCGGTGTTGGCCGTGAGGCCTAAGTCGGTGAGCGATTTAACCGAGCCGGTATTTCCTTGCACCACCTTGCCAAGGATATTTTGCAATTGGTTTTGGAACGACTGCAAAACCGAGTTGCCGTTCAAAGGGCCCGCCTCGCCGGTCGAAGGATCGTAACTGGTCAGCGTCTGGATGCTGGTCAGAACCCCATTCAGCGCCGTGACGAAACTGTCCACATTCGTTTGCGCCGTTGAAGTATCGGGCGCGACAGTCAGGGTCGTGGTTACGCCGGTCGCCGTCGGCGCCAACAAATTGATCGTAACACCGGTCAACGCAGTGCTGACGAGGTTGCTCGCGCTCGTTCCCGCGAAACCGTTGATCTTGTAGGTCGCGTCGGCCGCATCCTGCGAATCGGTCAGGTGGGTAACGCCGTTGGCGGGATCGTAGACCAGCGAGGCCAGGCCTCCGTCACCGCCGGATTGGGTGACTGTGACGGCATTACCGGCACCGGTGGTGGTTCCTGTAAGCACCAAGCGCTGGCCATCGGTGGACGAAATCACGCTGGCCGTAACGCCGGGATTGTTCGAGGCGGAGTTGATCGCCGCCGCAATGCCGGACAGCGTGTTGTTGCCGGAGCTGATGGCAATGTCAGCGCTGGCGTTACCGACCTTGATGGTCAAAGTGCCAGTGCCTACGGCGGTGTTCGCTCCCAATACCGGGGCGGACGTCAATCTGGCCGCGGTCGCCAGGCTGTCCACTTCCAAGGTGTAGCTGCCGGCGACGGCCGTTGCGTCGGTGGTTGCGGTAGCCACGGTCTTGTCAGCGACCGTGGCATCGAAAGCGGCCAAAGACGAGGGTGTCTGCAGCGAGTTTAGCGACAGCTTTAACGTATCGAGCGCGCTGGTGAATGATCCATAGGCGGACACCTGCGCGTCCAAGGTGTTCTGCTGATTGGTCAGCTGGGTCGTCTGGGCGGCGCCGTAGGCCTGAGTCAGCGACGACACGATGCCGGTAATGTCGAGACCGGATCCGATGCCGGTTGAGGTGACCGTTGAGCCGGCACCCGTGCTCGAACTGGTGGAACTCGTTGAACTCGTGGAGTTCGCGGTGCTCGTGCTGCTGGTCGGAGAAACTGTGCTCATGATGCTGTCTACGCCCTTGGTTGCTTAATTTATCGGCAATCGTCGGCAAGACTTAAGCAAGCTCCGTACCAAATTCCTAGTTCACCGTCCTTATGCGTGATCGTCGACGATGGCGCCCGAGATACCCACGCTGCGTGCCAGCGCGGCAAATTCGGTGGCTGAATATTCAGCAATGACCGCCCCGTTAGCAGGGTTGATCTCTTGAATCACTTTGTTGCCCGAGGTCGGGTCGACGCGAAACTGCGCCGCACGCCCTGAATCGTTCAAGAGCTTGTTAAGGGAGGTCACTTGAGTCTGAACATCAGGGTTCGGAATCGGAGTGGGAGGTTTTGCCGGAACCGCAGCTTTTGCTGCAGTCGCGTTGTTTGTTGCAGTGCTTTGTGTGGCGGCGACCGTGGCCGTCGCGACTTTGCCGCTTTGCGGCAAGACATTGCCGCTTTGAATTTTAACCGTAGGCGCCTGACTTCCGTGCACGAGGCTCACCGCCGGTATCTGTACCGACTGTCCATCGCTCGCCATGCTGTCACCTTACTTAACGCTGATGCGTCAGACTCCTAAGAACTGTTGATCGGTGAAGACCGCGGCCCGGATCCTTGCGAATCCGGGCCTTGGTTTCTCTCATGCCTTCTTTGTCGGCAATTATTGCAGAAGCTTGAGGATCAGCTGGGGCTGCTGGTTGGCCTGCGCCAACACCGAGATACCCGCCTGTTCCAACACCTGCGCCTGGGTCAGGTTGGCCGTTTCCGCTGCGAAGTCGGCATCCTGAATGGTGCTGCGCGACTGCGTGAGGTTCTGAGCCGTTGAGGTCAAGTTACCGACAGCCGCCGTGAAGCGGTTCTGGATGGCGCCGAGCTGGCTCTGGAAACCAGAGACCGTCTGCAAGGCCGAGTCGACCGCTTGGATGGTCGCATTGGCGCCAGCCACGGTCAGCACGTTGTTGCCCGCCAGAGTACCGGACGCGGTAATCGTCTGAGCAGAGGCGTATCCAACCGTGGCAAGGTCCGCACCGCTGATCGCGATGTTCTGTCCGGCCGACAGGGAGACCTGGCCCTGGAAAGTAGTCGCCGCAATGTTGGCACCGCTGGCCGCGGTGGTCGCAGTCGTTCCAGGCACTACGGCACCCACACCGCTAGCCGCGGCCGGATCGTAAGCCTGCACACTGGTGATACCGCCGCTGTTGGCGCCGGTCACGGTACCCGTCGCGGCAGTAAACGTCTGCGACAGTTGGATGTTGCTGCCGTCTGCCGCCGTCAACAAGAGCGTGCCGGCCGAAGGGCCCGCTGCCGCCGAAACGCCGCCGTCCTGCGAGGCGAAGCTGTTGATGGCCGTGATGATGTCGCCGATGGAAGGGGCCACGGTGGTGCTCAGCACGCTGACACCGTTGACCGTCAAGCCGTACGAGCCGTTGCCGGTGGTGCCCGTTGCCAATGCAGTATTGGTGAAGGCCACCAACTGATTGTTCGTGGCCGTGGCAGTCAAGCCCGAAGCGCCGGCGCCATTGATGGCCGCAGCCTTCGCATACGCAGACGTCGCGTCTTGATAGGCAACCCCGCCCGAGGTCTTCGCCGTGGTGGCATATTGCGAGCTGGCAGCCACGTTGACGGCCGGAGCCGTTCCGACGGCAATCTTCAACGCGCCCGTAGTGGCCGCATTGCTCACTTCAGTGGTCTCAGAAGCCACCGCACCGATCTGGTTCGCACCGACGCCCTGCGTCAGGTTGATCGAGATGGTGTTGCCGACGTTCGCACCGACTTGATAGGTGGTCACGCCGCTGCTGCCGTTCAACACGCTCAAGCCGTTGAACGAAGTCTGCGAGGCAATCTGGCTGATTTCCGAAATCTGCTGTTGCACCTGGGCATCCAGCGCTTGGCGATCCGAGGCGCTGTTCGAGCCGTTAGCGGCTTCGACCGCCAACGTACGAATGCTCTGCAAGTTGCTGACGACGGTGTTCAAGGCACCACCGGCGGTCTGCGTTTCCGACACGGCATCGTTCGCGTTGCGAACGGCCTGGTTGGTGCCGTTGATCTGCGTGGTGAACTGCGAACTGATCGCAAGGCCGGCGGCATCGTCGGCGGCGCTGTTGATGCGCAGACCGGAAGACAACCGCTCCAAAGACGTTGCAAGGGAGGTCTGCGAACCCGTCAGATTGTTCTGCGCGTTCAAAGACCCGATGTTTGTATTTAAGACTAATGACATTTATGAACTCCTGAAAGTTTTAACCACCGGCCCCTCTTAGGCCCTCTGTGTGTTCACTTCACCCACTTGGGCGGACCGGTGACACATTCAAAGTCTTTATCGGATCGAACCCAGGGTTTCTTGAGGATTTAGGGGTTTACCGAGGGGGTTTTTGTTTGCGCCATGTCGCAGTTTGGAAGGGTTGTAATTGACGGCGGGGAGCCCCATGAGGCAGCCCGAGAACCCTGCCTTACGCCACCTTATCGGCAGGAATCCGCGTTTTTGGAGTACAATTTGATCCCGATCCTGCCACCCCTCCGAAAAGCGTGAACACCGTCAAACGCAGAAGCCCGAAAGTGGGCTTTGTCAGCCTTGGCTGCCCTAAAGCTCTGGTCGATTCCGAGCGCATCCTCACGCGGCTGCGTGCGGAGGGCTATGAGGTGGCGGCTTCTTATAAGGCCGCCGACCTGGTGGTGGTTAACACTTGCGGATTTATCGATTCGGCGGTGGATGAGTCCTTGGACGCGATCGGCGAGGCCTTGGCGGAGAACGGCAGGGTCATCGTTACGGGTTGCCTGGGTGCACAGCCGCAGAAAATTCTCGATCGGCATCCACAGGTGCTCAAGATCACCGGCCCGCAGCGCTACGAAGAAGTCGTTGCCCACGTGCACGAGTACTTGCCGCCGAAACACGAACCCTTCGTTGATTTGGTGCCCGCGCAGGGCGTGAAGCTGACACCGCGCCACTATGCCTATCTGAAGATTTCTGAAGGCTGCAACCATCGCTGCAGCTTTTGCATCATTCCCTCGATGCGCGGCGATCTGGTGAGCCGCCCTATTGGCGAGGTGCTGCACGAAGCCGAACAACTGGCGCGCGCAGGCGTCAAAGAGATCTTGGTCATTTCGCAAGACACCAGTGCCTACGGCGTCGACTTGAGGTACGCCGCGCAACCCTGGCGCAATATCGAACGCCGCGCGAAGTTTTATGATCTGGCGGCCGCGTTGGGCGAGCTCGGCATTTGGATTCGCATGCACTATGTGTATCCCTATCCGCATGTCGATCAGGTCATCGAGTTGATGGCGGCAGGAAAAATTCTCCCGTATCTGGATATTCCGTTTCAGCATGCCAACCCGCGCATTCTTAAATTGATGAAGCGGCCGGCCGCTGCGGAAAACACGCTGGAGCGCATCGCAGCTTGGCGGCGCATTGCGCCGGACATGGCCATCCGCAGTACGTTCATCGTGGGGTTTCCCGGCGAGACCGAGCAAGAATTTGCCGAGCTGCTCGACTGGCTGCGCGAAGCGCAACTCGATCGAGTCGGTTGCTTCGAGTATTCCCCCGTTGAAGGCGCTGCCGCCAACGCGCTGAAGGAACCCATTGTTCCTGATGAAATCAAGGCGGAACGCCGCGCCCGCTTCATGGAATTGTCGGCGCAGATCAGCGCCGAGCGTCTGGCGCAGAAGGTCGGCCGCATCATGCCGGTGCTGATCGATCGCATCGAAGCCGACGAGGACGGAACGAACATCGTCGCAGTGGCCCGCTCCAGTGCCGATGCGCCGGAGATCGACGGCACCGTGAACATCGCCTTACTCAAGCGAGATCTGAAGAAGCTGACGGTTGGCTCGCTGGTGGACGTAAAGATCACGGCCGCCGGTGACTATGATCTCGATGCTCAATTAATCAATCCATCGTAACGGTGCCTAGCACCTATTTTCGGAGACTCCCGTGGAAATTACCGCAGACAAAGTTGTTCTGATTCATTACACCCTCAAGGACGACGCCGGCGCCGTCATCGACAGTTCGGACGGCGGCGAACCGCTGGCCTACATTCAAGGTCACGGCAATTTAGTCGTGGGCCTGGAAAAAGCCCTCGAGGGTAAAGAGGACGGCAGTCAGGTGGTCGTTTCGGTTACGCCCGAGGAAGGCTACGGGAAGTTCGACGCGAAGTTGATTCAGCGCGTGCCGAAGCGCTCGATGCAAGGCGCCGGCGAGATCAAGAAAGGGATGCAGTTCCAGGCGCGCACCGATGATGGCATGCGCCTGTTTACGGTGACCGGCATCATAGGCGACATGGTCACCCTGGACGGCAATCATCCGCTGGCGGACAAGACCTTAAATTTCGATGTGAAGGTGGTGAGCGTGCGCGACGCGACCCAAGAAGAACTGGAGCATGGCCACGTGCACGGCGCAGGCGGCCATCATCACTAGAGATATTTGAACAGCGTCAAACCTTGCGTCAGCTGGAATGACTGCAGCGCCGCGCTCAGCGTGGTCTGCTGTTGATCCAACGTGGTGATGGCCGAGGCGTAATCCAAACTCTGCAGCTGCGAAATGGACGTTTGCAGCTGTATTTGCTGGCTGCTCGCCACGGACTGTTGCGTCGTGATGGAGTTCAGACGGCCGCCGACGCTGGAGCGAACATTCGAGATGTTATTCAGCGCCTGGTCGAGATTGTTGATGCCGTTGCCGAGCGAGTTGTTAAGGGCCGTCGAGGCGCCGGAGGCGGTCGAGGCCGGGGCTTGCAACGCGGTCACCAGGTTTTGCACCGTCGCGAAAATGCTTTGCGCGGTGCTGGGGGTTACGTCGAAAGTGTCGCCGGCATTGGGCGTGCCGCTCAACGTAATCTGCTGACCATTGAATGTAATGGTCGAACCATCGGTATAGGTCCCGGAGCTCACCGTGTTGGGCGGCACCGCCGAATCCGTCACCGTGTAATCGGTGGCGTCGGTGAAGTTTATTTTGTAGTTTCCGGCGACATAGGCAGCCGGGCTCGTCACTGTGGTTGCGCCAATCAATGCCGAACCGGTGTTGCCGGTCTCAGCGGTTACTTGAAACGTGCCATTGCCGGTGTTGATCTGATTGAAGACCGTGTCGCCATTGTCGCCATCGGCCACGGTTTGCCCCGCCGCAATCTGCACCTGGCGTTGCCCCTGATCACCATTATAAGTTGCGCCGGTCGAGGTCAGAGTGAACGGCTGAGTCGTCGCCGTATAGCCGCCAAAAATGTATTCGCCGTTGCCATTGGTGGTGTTCGCCAACGCCAGCAAACTGTTTTGGATCTGCACGGCCTGGGTCGCGATCGCAGTTCGATCGCTGCTGGTCAACGTGCCATTACCGGCCTCCAATGTAAGCGTCCTCAGGCTGTTCAGCTGATTCTGCACTTGGGACAACGCATTGTCTTCGGTCTGCAGATTGGTTTGCGCGCTGCTGGCATTGGTGCCGAACTGTTCGCTTTGCGCCAGAGCCTGTGTGTAGTTGTTGACGCTGCCCGCGGCCGTCGGATTTTGCGACGCCGTGGTAAACGACTTGTTCGAACTGATTTCGTTCTGGGTGTCGTTGATGCTGTTTTCCAAGCCCTGAATGGACGTCAGGAACTGGGTCTGGGCGATGGTCTGCGTGACTCGAATGGTCATGTCAATTCCTTAGGAGAACGTTCCGTTCACTGAATCGATCAACGTCGTGAACAGGCTATTGCCGATGGTCAGAGCTTGGGCCGCGGCTTGATAGGCCTGCTGCCATTGCAACAAGGCAGCCGCCTCCTCGTCGAGATTGACCCCGGTGTCCGATTGCACCTGGGTGAGCGCCTGACTGTTGACGGCCGATTGCGCGGCCTGTGCCGTGTTGATCTGCTGCGCCTGGCTGCCAATGCCGGTGATCAGCGAACTCACCGCGCTGGTGATGCTGGTAGTGCCGTTTTGCAGCACGCCGACGCTCTGCGCGTTGGAAGCCGCGAGGGCGTTGCGATTATCGCCCGTGCCGCCGGAATTACTGGAGACCGTAAAGGTATCGCCGGCCGCCGGGGTGCCGCTGATCTGCACTTGCCAGCCATTCAGGTCGATATTGCCGCCGTTGGTGTAGGCCTGTGCGGCGCCGCCATTGATGGAATAGCTGGTGGGCGGAGTGCCGAACACGATATTTTCGGTGGTTTGCAGCGCCGGGTTGGTGCCGTCGAGCACCGTACCGGCACTGATGGTGGCTGCGCCCGTGTTGGTCGATGCGGCGGCGGTTTTAATGGCACCGGCGGCGGCTATTTTCGAGGGATCGGTCAACACCACTTTCAGATTGGTGGCGGCTGCGGCCGTCGGTTGTACCAAAAACTGATCGGCAGCGGCCGGCGTGCCGGTCACCGTGAAATTCAATCCCACCGCCGTGTAGGTGTTGGCACCGGTGGCGGTCGGTGTGATCGTGGCGCCGGTGGTCTGATCGGTCAGCAGCGGCGTGCCGCCTGCAAAAGACAAAACGTAATTGTCGGAGGTCAGCGCACCCAGGCCATTGTTGGCGACCGTCACGGCGACTGTGCCGGTTCCGGTATTTTTCGATGACGGAGTGGCTTGCGGTGTTCCGACCGAGAAAATATTGGCGCCAAGATTGCCGCTCAAGTCCAGACCATCGCCCTGCTGCGCATTCACCGTTTGGCTCAACGCAGTGGCCACCTGGCCCAACTGATTCAGCGCGGGGTTGATCACCTGGGTACGGGCTGCCAATAAGCCGCCGAGATCACCGGTAGTGATGCTGGAACTCAACGGCACGGCGCTGCCGGCACTACCCACTTCGAGCTGCGAGGCGTTGAATTGATTCGGCAAGGTGACGAGTTTGGTGACTTGGCCCTGCAATACCAAGGGTTGGCCCGTGCCGACGAACACGTTCAAGGAACCGTCGGATTCTGTGGTCGTGGTAACGCCCACCAGTTGCGACAGACTTGAGACCAATTGGTCGCGTTGATCGAGCAGTTCATTGGGCGGCGAGTTCCCGCCCTGCGCTGTGCCGACGACGATCTGTTGATTGAGTGTGGAGATCGACTGCGCCAGAGAATTAATTTGGCTGACATCGCCGGTGATGCGATTGTTGACGTCGGTATTCAGAGCGGTCAGTTCGCCGCTGGCGTTTTGGAAGCTGCTGGCGACCTGCTGCGCGGACCCGAGCAGCGCCTGACGCGATGCTGTGGACGTCGGATCATTGGCGACGTTGGAGAACGAGCTATAGAAAGCTTGCAACGTGGTGCTCAAGCCCCCCACCGTCGTGCCAAACAGGTTGTCGATCTGCGTGCTGTAGTTCTGTATCGCGGTGAGCTGGCCCAAGGTGCTCTGCGAGGTATTGAGCTGGGTGGCAGCGGCCTGGTTGTAGGCGCGAGTAATTCCCGAAACCACCACGCCGGCGCCCACCGTGGCCTGGCCGTCGGCTTGAGGTGCGGCCTCGGTTAGGTTGACAGACTCGCGGTCATAGCCGGGCGTACTGGCATTCGCCACGTTGTTGCTCGTGACGTTGATGGCCTGTTGAAAGGCCTGAAGCGCCGATACGCTGATTCCAAAGACATCTGACACTAGGTTTTCTCCGCAACTTCCGCCGCTTTCTCACTCGACTCCCGCAATATCGGCACCAAAGCGAGTTTCTATAGCTTGGCGATCTTGGGATTGAGTCCCGGCTGCAATGCATTGGCCTGGAGGATCTCATTTAACTTATTGCCGTACTCCGGGTCGGTGGCATAGCCGGAGCTGCCGATCCGTGCCACGTACGCCTGCGCGTCCGCACCCGCGGCAAGTGCGTCCTTGTAACGCGGCGAATTCTTCAGCAGTGTCGCGAAATCCTTGACGCTTTCTTCAATGGAGCCATACGAGCGGAAGGCAGTGCGCTTGGGCGCAGCCACCCCATTGGTCACTTCCATCGAGTCGGCGGTGGCCTTCGGCCCCGACCAGCCCTCGCCCGCCTTGATGCCGAACATGTTGTAGCTCGGTGTGCCGTCGGCATTGCGCGGCATGCGCTGGCCCCAGCCAGTCTCCAATGCCGCCTGCGCCATCAGGCCCATGGGGTTGACGCCGAGACTGGCGGCCGCCGTTTTGATCGACGGCAGCATACGATCAACGAATTCGGCCGCTGTCGGCGCGATCGCGCCAGAATCCGCAGTCTTTGGCGCAACCGGCGCGGACTTGCCGGAAATTTGGCGCTTCAGCAGCCGGCCAATGCCGAGATCCTCGTGTTGGCTGATGGTCAATGCCACCTGCTTGTCGAACATGTCCTGGTACATGCCCATTTCGTTGCCGTCGGGATCGTCAGAGGCGCTGGCGTCGCGCATGCTCTTCAGCATCATCTGCAGGAACATCGCTTCCACTTGTTGCGCCACGGCACTGATGGCCTGCGGCGAATCAGGATCGCGCTTCAAGGCCTCCAAAGCGTTCAAATCCGTGTAAGTAGCGGCACCTGAGGTGTCTGGCGTTGCCGCCCCCGGCAACAATGCGCCGGCTGCGGCGACGCCTGTGGCGTCGCGCATCGGCATGGAACCCGTCGTTGGCATCGAAACAGTCATTTAGATCACAATCAGCTCGGCCTGAAGTGCCCCGGCCTCTCTAAGGGCTTCGAGAATCGCCACCAGGTCGCCCGGTGCCGCTCCCACTTCATTGACTGCATGCACGATCTGTTCCAACTCAACCCCCGGCTTGAACAGGAACATGCGGTTCGATCCCTGATCGACGTTGATGGTCGACTTGCTCAGCACCACGGTCTGGCCTTTGGAGAACGGTTGCGGCTGACTGACGCTCTGCTCTTCTTTGATGGTGACCGACAGCGAACCATGCGAGACCGCCGCCGGGGTCACGATCACGTTGCTGCTGATGACCACCGTGCCGGTGCGCGAATTGATGATGACCTTGGCGGACGCGGCACCGGGCTCCACCTGGAGATTCTCCATCGTCGACAGGAAGGCCACTCGCTGCGAGACATCGATGGGCGCGCGCACCTTCACCGATGCGCCGTCCAAAATGGTCGCAAGGTCCTCGCCCATACTCTTGTTGATGGAGGCCGCCAGCCGGGTGGCCGTGGTGAAGTCGGGATCGTTCAGATTGAGCGTGACGGAATCGCCCTGCGCGATTTGCGACAACACGGCTTTTTCAACGGTGGCGCCATTCGGGATCCGGCCGGAACTTGGTACGTTGACGGTCAGTTTCGAGCCGTCCGTGCCTTCGACGCCGAAGCCGCTGACGATGAGATTGCCCTGCGCGATGGCATAGATCTGACCATCGAGTCCATGCAGCGGCGTCACCAGCAAAGATCCGCCGCGCAAGCTCTTGGCATTGGCGATTGAGTTCACGGTGATGTCGATGGTCTGGCCCGGCTTGACGAACGCCGGCAACACCGCGTGCACCGCCACCGCGGCCACGTTTTTCAACTGCGGGGTTACATTGGCGGGTACGGTCACGCCGAGCTGCGCCAACATATTGTTCAGCGATTGCACCGTGAAGGGCGCCTGGCTGGTTTGATCGCCCGTGCTGTCGAGACCGACCACCAATCCATAGCCGACCAGCTGGTTGGTACGAACGCCCTGAATCTGCGCCATGTCCTTGATGCGTTCGGCGTGCGCGGGCTCGGTGAAAGCCACCACCGCGCACAACGCCGCCAGGGAAAATGCCGTGAGTTGTTGGATGCCCATGATTAGTACGGTGAAAATACAGAGTTAAAGAAGCGTGCCAGCCAGCCCATGCTGTTGGCGCTGTTGATCACGCCCTTGCCCGAGTAGCTGATGTGCGCGTCGGCCACCTTGTCGGAGGTCACGGTGTTGTCCGTGGCAATGTCGGCGCGGCGCACGACGCCGGAAACATGTACGTACTCGTCACCTTGGTTGAGTTTCAACGTCTTGTCGCCCTGCACGATCAAGTTGCCGTTCGACTGCACTTCGGTGACGGTCACGGTCAGGCTACCCGCCAAGCTGTTGCCCTGCGTGCTCGATCCGGAACCATCAAAGGCATCCGCGCCTGCCAGCGTGGTGGTGCCGATGGGCACGCCGCCGGTGGTGAAAGTCTTGCCGAACAGTGTAGGACCGGTGTTGTTGACCGTGGTGGTCTTGGCGGTCTTGGTCTCTGCGCTCTTGCTCGCACTGGTGGTTTCCGTCAGCCGGATGGTGAGCACATCACCGACGCGCCGCGCCTTCAAGTCGGCAAACAATTCCATCTGCTGACCGGTTTGATAGATGGCACCTTCGGTGCGCGGCACCGGCGGCGGCAGCGGGCGCACCACCATGGGATCGGGCTTGGGTTCTTTGTGCGGCATGAAGCCGCACGCCGACACCAGGCCGCACAGCGCGATCAGTGTGAAGCGCATCATGACAAATTGGTCGTCAGGTACTGCAGCATCTGGTCGGTGGTGCTGATGGCCTTGGAATTCATTTCGTAGGAACGCTGACACTCGATCATGTTCACCAGCTCCGTGACCGAGTTGACGTTCGAAGTTTCCAACGTGCCTTGTTGAATGGTGCCAAGCCCGTTGGTACCCGCCGTGCCAACCTGTGGCGCGCCGCTGGCCGCAGATTCCACCAGCAGGTTGTTGCCGGTGGGTTGCAAGCCTTCTTCGTTGATGAAATCCGCCAACTGCACCTGGCCAATCTTGGTGCCGGCTGGATTGGTTTGCGAAGTCGCCGTCACCGTGCCGTCGCTGCCGATGGTCACGGTTTGTGTGCCTGCCGGAATGTTGATGGCCGGCTGCAAGGGGTAACCGGTGGCGGTCACCACATTGCCCTGATTATCGAGCGAGAAGGTACCGTCGCGGGTGTAGGCGATGGTGCCGTCCGGCAATGTGATCTGCAAAAAACCGCGGCCACTTACCGAGAGATCCAACGGCGCGTTGGTCTGATTGACGCTGCCTTGGGTGTAGTCTTTCTCAGTGGCGACAATGCGCACGCCGGTGCCGAGGGTCAGACCGGTCGAGTACTGGGTGTTCTGCGTGCTCTGCGCACCGACCTGGCGGATGTTTTGATACATCAAATCCTGGAACGCGGCGCGTCCGGCCTTGAAGCCCGTGGTGTTGGTGTTCGCCAGGTTATTGGCAATCACCGCCATGCGGGTGTTTTGTGCGTCGAGGCCTGTTTTAGCGGCCCATAGTGCGAGATTCATTGGGTGGTTCCTTTAAGCGTTACGACGTCAACATCATCCGTTCGGCGCTTTGTTCGTCCGTATCGGTGGAGTTGATGCTCTTGATTTGGAATTCGTACAGCCGCTGCAATTCGATCATGCTGATCAGTGCTTGGGCGGAGTTGACATTGCTCGACTCGAGCATGCCGGAGGTGACGCTGACGGTATCGTCGGTTTTCGCCTTGCCGCCGGTCTTCAAGCGCAGCAAGCCATCCTCGCCTTTTTGCAAAGTGGAGGTGGGCGGATTGACCAGCTTGATGCGGTCGACTTGAGTCACCGCAAACGGCGCGGATCCTTGCGGAACCACCGAAATCGTTCCATCGCCGCCGATGGACACCGTGGTTGACGGCGGAATGACCAGGGGGCCGGACTCGCTCAGCACCGCAAGGCCGCTGGCCGTCGTCACCGCGCCGGTGGGCGTCACCCGAAGGTCGCCGGCGCGCGTATACGCTTCCTGGCCGTCGGTGCCTCGCACCGCGATGAAGCCTTTGCCGTTCACCGCGATGTCCATATCTCGGCCGGTGTTCTCCATGGTGCCGGCGGAAAAATCCGTACCGGCATCGCCGGCGACGGCATTGACGCGCGTCGCATATCCCGGCCCATAGATCGGCTGGCTGTCGAAGGACACCGAGTCGGCGCGAAAGCCGATGGTGCTGATGTTCGCGATGTTGTGGTTGTTCACCGCCTGCGCTTGCATGATTTGCTTCGCGCCGGTCATCGCTACGTAAAGTCCTCTATCCATGGTGATTCATTAATGAGTGATGTTGATGACGGTTTCGGAAAGCTGGTTGGCCGTGGTGATCACCTGCGCATTGGCCTGGAAGGCGCGCTGTGCCGTGATCATGTTCACCAACTCGGTGGTCAGGTCGACGTTCGAGGCTTCGAGCGCACCTGACTGAATGTCGCCGAATCCCGAGGATCCCGCGGTGCCGGAAACGACGTCACCTGACGTGAAGGTCTGCGCCCAGTTGGTGTCGCCCAGCTGTTTCAATCCCTGCGGATTGGGAAAGTTCGCCATCGCAAGCTGTCCTAACTGCGTCGAGCGTCCGTTGGTGTACACCGCCGAGACGACACCGGTCGGATCGATGGATACGGTGCTGAGCTGGCCCGTGGTGAAACCGTCCTGAGTGATCGAGGTCACCCCGAAGCCGCTGCCGTATTGCGTGCTTTGCGCGAAGTTGAAGGTCATGGGCTGGGGAGACGTGGCGCCCGTGCCCGGTGCGAAGTCGGGCCATGACAGGATGCCGCCGTTGGCCGAATTCACCGCGCCGGTCGCGCTGTAAGAGATTGTCTGCGCAGGACCCGCTGACTGACCATTGACCGTCATGTTCACGCTCCAAGTGCCGGGGGTGGCGGTCTGCGTGAAATAGAAGGTCGCCGGGAAGGCGTTGCCCAATGAGTCATAAACCGTTGTCGAGGTCGACTGGTTGAACGTGGTCGTATCGGTCGGCACGAAGCCCAAGGTGGCTGCGTTCGGCGGAACCGCCGAATCGGCCGGTAGATTCAAAATCGCCGTGCCGCCGGTGGTGACTGCCGGCGCACTCTGCGCTGTTTGCAGGTTGAGATCTTCCAACGCGCCGGTGTTGAAGCTGCCGGTGGTCGTCGGCGGATACACCTGCAGCGCCTGACCCGTGGCGGTGACCACGTTGCCGTTCTTGTCTTCCGAGAACTCACCGTTGCGGGTGTAGACCGTACCGTTGGTGGGATCCTTCAAGGTGAAGAAGCCGTCGCCGCTGATGGCAAGATCCAGGTTCGATGACGTGGTGCTGATGTTGCCCTGGGTGAACTGCTGTGCCGTCGAGGCGAGCCGCACCCCTTCACCGACCGCGGAGGTATTCAAGTTCACGGCGCCGGCCGCAAAGACGTCTGCGAATTCCGCGCGCGAGCCTTTGAAACCGACCGTGTCCGCGTTGGCGACGTTGTTTGCAGTGACATCCAAGTCAGAGCTCGCCGCCGTAAGACCTGATAAAGCAATACTGAAGGAAGACATTGAGTTTCTCCTGAATGAATTAGTTCGAGATCTGCTGCACGCTGCTGAACGGCACACTGCCGACTCCCGCTACGTTCACAGTCATTCCCGTGGTGCCCGCGCCCATGCTCACGCTTTGCACCGTTCCGTTGACATAGGTCGTTGCCGCCGTACTGCCGCTGATCTGACCCGCGTACTGCGCGGTCAATGTGTAGGTATCTGCCGGCGCCGCCGCTCCCGTGCTGTCCTTGCCGTCCCAGGTAAAGCTGGCCATGCCGGCCGATTGCGCACCCAGATCAATCTGCCGCACCAACACGCCGGCACTGTTGGTGACACTCAAAACCACATCCGACGAGGTTTGGGGCACGCTCACCGCACCGGTCACTGTGGCGCCCGCCGCTGTGGTCGCGGTGGTGCTCGCGACCAAGGCCTGATGGCCCAGCAGCGAGGAGGCTTGCAGGGCTTGACTCGAGGTCAATGAACTCGAGAGCGTGCTGAACGAGGTATTGAGAGAAGTAATGCCCTGGACTTCGCTGAGCTCTGCCAGCTGGCTCAAGAAGGTGTTGCTGTCCACCGGGCTGGTTGGATCCTGGTTCTTCAGCTGCGCGAGCATCAATGTCAGGAAGTCAGTGCCGCCCAATGTGGCCGCGCTGTTAATGCCGGTGGTCGAGCTCGAAGACCCGGTGGCGCCGGTGGTCCCGGTACCCGTTGTGCCCGTGGTGCCCGTCGTTCCGGTCCCGGTGCCTGTCCCGGTGCCCGTGGTCGCTGTGTGTACGCCTTGAATTAGCATGGTTGTCCTAAGTGGCCTAGTGGCCCATCGAGATGGTTTTTAAGAGCAGGTCGCGCGCGGTGTTTATGCACTCGACGTTGGTTGCGAAAGAACGATTGGCAGAAATCATGTTGGTCATTTCCTCGATCGAATTGACGTTCGAGGAATACACATAGCCGTCCGTGTTGGCGGACGGGTTGTCGGGCTGATAGCGCATCACCGGCGCGGTCTTGCTCTCCACGACGCCCAGCACGCGCACACCCACTCCCGCATCTTCCTGGTCGAAGCTGGCACCCGAGGTATCCATCATGGTTTGAAACACCGGATGCCGCGCGCGATACACCTTGGTGGGATCGCCATCGACGCTTTCCGCGTTGGCCAAGTTGCTGGCCGTGGTGTTGAGCCGAATGGTTTGAGCATTCAGTGCACTGCCGGCGGTGTTGAAGACATTGAACAGAGACATGTTTGCTCCTTACTGTCCGTTGAGCGCGAGCGTGAGCTCAGCGATGCGCAGGTTGATGAAGTTCAGGCTCGCCTGATAACGCACGTTGTTTTCCGAGAAGGCCGCCTGCTCCACCGGCATTTCAACCGTATTGCCGTCGAGCGATGCCTGATACGGATTGCGGTATTTCAAGTCAGCGGCCGGCGCACCGCCGTCGTTGAAAGTAATGTGCGCAGCTTGGGTGGCCGACAATGCCAAGGGGGCTTCGTCGGTATGAGCCAACACCGCACCGAAATCGATGTCACGCGCCTTGTAGTTGGGCGTGTCCGAATTGGCCATGTTGGTCGCCAACACACCGAGCCGTTGCCCGTGCAACATCAGTGCTTGTTCATGGATTCCAAAAACGTTCTCAAACATGCGGTGCTCCTGTTGAAGGGAGGATTAGCAAGAGGTGTGCCAACGCGGGACCGAACCTCAATTCAGCGCAGCGGCGGCCTGAAACGCTGAATCCGTCGCAGCTCAGACGGTAGGCGCCCGTCTCGATGAGCGGCGCTGCCGCTTGTCATGCCGGTGGCCCAGCCGCTTGCCGGCCACGCGGCAAAGGTTTGCCGCAAGGCGAACCGCACGGCTCATCATCAACCGTGTGCCCGTACTCATCGGCGCGGGCATCTCGCTGTTTGGGGTCGTCACTCGAATTAACGAAAGTGCAGCACGTGAGCATCATCACGGCGCGCGGCCGAGAAACTTCTTAGAGTTTCGCCATGAACGATACCGTCAAAATTGCCCGTCCAAAATTTCCTCGCAAGAAGAACGCGGGTGGCCGCGTCGAACACGATGCGCGCGGCAACGCGGTCTGGCGCAGAAGCCGCGCCGACGACCATGCCGAAGTCGTCATCCCCTCGGGGCTTGCGATTGCGGACGAACCGTCCGCGAAGCCCCGTAAGCAGCCGACCAGGAAGAACTGACCCCCGACATCCGTGGCTGGCACGCGGCTTGCTTACTTCTATAGGTATGCACTCAGCGCCAAAATTCTGTCGCTACCTCGGGCCGTGGGCCTGCGTTGTCGCGCTCGGCGTGGCCTTTGGCCCGTTGCGGGCCCAGGGTGAGACCCCCGCGTTGACCGATGCGGCCCGCATGGAGGCCTTGGTTCGCGTCGCCGCTTCGCAAGAAATGCCGCCGCTCACCGAGCGTCAACGTTTCGTCATCGGCCCGATCGAGCGCGATCTGGAGGTTCCGAAATGCAGTCAGCCGATCCGGCCCATCGTCGCCTCCGCACATCACATGAAGGACCGCGTCACCATTGAGTTGCGCTGTCCGGACGCAAAGCTGTGGCACATCTATGTGCCGGTACGCGTAGTGGGCACTTCGCCCGTCGCGATGGCCGCGCATGCCATTGTGCAGGGCACCGTCATCAAATCGAGCGACCTGACCGTCGAGGAGCGGGATATTTCCGAACTGCCATTGGGCTATCTGGATGATCCCAACATCGCCGTCGGCCTGACCGCCAGCCGCCCGATCGCAGGCGGCGCCTATATGACAAACCAACTGTTGCTGGCCTCCAAGGTGGTGCAGCGCGGTCAATCGGTGACACTGATCGCGGACGCCGGCGGCATGAGCATCCGCATGGCCGGGCGTGCCATGGCCGACGGCATGATAAATCAGAGGGTTAAGGTCCAAAATCTCTCGTCCGGCAAGGTGGTCGAGGGAATTGCGCGCTCAGAGCAGGTAGTTGAAATTATTTTGCAATAGCCCTTCAGTGACTTACGTCACAGCCGATAAGGAATCAAGCGGGAGGCGAGTAACGAACTGGCTAAAGTTCACGCGGTTCCCGTCGATAACATGGCATGGGCGTTGCTTGCCCCAGGAGAGATTTCGGTGACTGACAAAATCAGTGGATTTTCAACCGCGGAACCGGTCGCACCCGTCAAGGGTTCGAACAGCAACGCCGTTGTAGCTGACAAATCGCAGAGCGAAGGTTCTGGCACGGCGGCATCGACGGCCAAAACCAGCGATCAGCTGACCCTCACCGACTCCGCGCGTTCGCTGCAGAAGATCGAGGAAGCCGTCGCCAAGGCGCCGGTGGTCGACACGCAAAAGGTCGCTGCCGTAAAGCAATCCATCAGCGCCGGCACCTACCAGATCGATTCGGGTCGGATCGCCAGCAAGCTGTTGCAGTTCGAAAGCGGTCTGAAGAAGTAACCCATGAATTTAGAAGCGCGGCGCCGTCTCGAAGATTTGTTGGATCGCGAGATTGAGCTTGCGCGCGGTCTTGCCGCCACCCTGGCGGACGAGAAGACCGCTTTGACCGGCACCTCGCCGCTGCAGCTCGAGAGCACGGTGGCTGAAAAACTCCGCGTCCTCGCCAGCATCGAAACGCTTGAAGAAGAACGCCGCGCCCTGTGCGCCGTTCCCAATGCGCCCGGAATCGCCGCCACCGTCCTAGAGCGATGGCGCGCCTTGATGGAGTTGATGGCCGGATGCCGCAGCGCCAATGACATCAATGGCCACATCATCCATGTGCGTCAGAATCAAGTTCGCCAGCTGATCGACATCGTTCGCGGCGGACCCGCAGTGACCTACGATCCCCACGGTAAAACCTTTGCCAAGGCCCTGCGCGCCCTGGCGCGAGCGTGACCAATGCTAGTCCTCAGCCGACGTGCCGATGAATCGATTGTCATCCAGCCTGCCGACGGCGCGGATGCCAACATGACCGTGGCGCAACTGTTCGCCAACGGCCCGATTCAGATCACCCTGCTCGGCGGCACGGGCCGGCGGGTCAAAATGGGCATCGAAGCGCCGGAGCAGTTGGCGATCCGCCGAAAAGACGTTAAGGACGTCGCCTAACTGCTTGATCGCGGGGCGCGCCATCGCGCCAGCGCCTTCCGCGCGGGACGATTCCCACCCCGCCACAAGCTTCCTAAGTCTTTGATTTTACATATCAGACGCGGTTCTTACATACTAAGAAAACCTTTTTTCGTAAGCTTCGCTATCGACCTTTCGATGTGCATAATGGCGCCATCAAAAACAATCAACACGAAGGCAATGGTTCGATGGAGCGCCGCTTGCACACCCGACACCGTGCACGTACGACCGTGTACGTGGTGATGTCGGGACGAAAAAGTCGAATCTGCAAGGCGAAGAATTTAAGCGCCAACGGCGTATTCGTCGAAACCGAAAATCTTGGATTACGCAAAGGTCAACAAGTGCAGTTGGCGTTCGCGATTAACCTAGGTTTAGTCACCAAGATTCATCGGCGCACCGCCATCGTGGCGCATGTGACGCGCGGTGGGACTGGCTTGATGATGGAGCAGTTCGCCGGCCGCTGAGACTTGACACATCCTGTAAACTCTTACGGATGCCACCCTTTGATCCTCCCCGCTCGGATGCAATCCGCATCCGCGGCGCTCGACAGAACAATCTCAAAAATCTCGATCTAGATCTGCCGCTGAACGAACTCATCGTCGTCACCGGCGTGAGCGGCTCGGGAAAATCCTCGTTGGTGTTCGACACGCTGTACGCCGAAGGCCAGCGTCGCTACGTCGAAACCTTCTCACCGTATGCGCGCCAGTTCCTGGATCGCATGGACAAGCCGCAGGTCGATCGCATCGAGGGCATCCCGCCGGCGATCGCCATCGACCAGACCAATCCAGTGCGCACCTCTCGCTCCACCGTCGGCACGATGACCGAACTCAACGATCATTTGAAGTTGCTGTTCGCGCGCGCCGCGGTGTTGCATTGCCGCGGCTGCGGCCGCCCGGTGCGCCGCGATTCGGCGGCCAGCATCCAGGAGCAGCTGAAGTCGCTATCGGCCGAGCATGGCGATCCTCCGCTGCTGCTGACTTTTCCGGTGCCGATTCCGGACAACTTCAAGGAAGCGGAAATCACGCAGCTGTTGGCCGCGCAAGGCTATACGCGCATTCATGAGAAGCGCGGCGCGACCCTGCAAGTCATTCAGGACCGCTTCCGCTGGTCGTCGGTGGACCCCGCGCGCGTCGGCGACGCGGTGGAAGGCGCCCTTAAAATAGGTCAGGGACGCCTCGATGTTTACCCCGTCAGCGACGCCAAGCTGGCGCCGTGGCGATTTTCCACCGGTTTGCACTGCCCGGACTGCGAGATCACCTACAAGGATCCCAGTCCGAGCACCTTCAGCTTCAACTCGCCCATCGGCGCCTGCGAGACCTGCCGCGGTTTCGGACGCAGCATCGGGGTTGATTACAACCTGGTGATTCCGGACGAGTCCTTGAGTCTGCGGCAAGGGGCGATCAAGCCGTTCCAGACCGAGTCCTATAAAGAGTGTCAGGACGACTTGGTGAAGTTCGCGCGCAAGCGCGACATCCCTCTGGACACCGCGTGGCGCGACCTCACCGCCGCCCAGCGCACGTGGGTGATCGAGGGCGAAGGCGAGTGGACTAAAAAAGTCTGGTATGGCGTGCGGCGCTTCTTCGCGTGGCTGGAGACCAAAGCCTACAAGATGCACATTCGCGTGCTGCTGTCGCGCTACCGCTCCTACACCGAGTGCGGCACCTGCCACGGCGCGCGCTTGAAGCCCGAGGCGCTGTTGTGGCGAGTCGGCAACCCGGGCCGAAACATCCGCGAGTTGATGCTGCTGTCGATCGATGATTGCGTGGCTTTTTTCGAGCAGCTGAAATTGCCTACGCTGCTCGATGAAGCCACGGATCTGCTACTGCGGGAAATTCGTGCGCGCCTGAAGTACCTCACCGAGGTGGGCCTGGGCTATTTGAATTTGGACCGTCAGTCGCGCACCTTGTCCGGCGGCGAAGTTCAGCGCATCAATCTCACCACGGCACTGGGCACCTCGCTGGTTAACACCCTGTTCGTATTGGACGAACCGTCGATCGGGCTGCATGCCCGCGACGTCGGCCGGATTGTGGGCGTCATGCATCGGTTGCGCGATGCCGGCAATACCTTGGTGGTGGTTGAACATGACCCCAAGGTGATGCAGGCCGCGGATCGGGTGCTCGACATCGGACCGGGTCCCGGCGAGCACGGCGGTGAGATCGTATTTTTCGGGCCCATGCGGGAACTGGCGGCGGCCCAGGGCTCTCTGACGGCCGACTATTTGTATCATCGCAAGCAGCCGCAGGCCCCGCGCGCACCCGATGCGCCGTCGCGGACGCAGCTGACGCAAGAAGCCGTGCGACTGACGGGTGTTACCGAACACAACCTCAAGAACATCGATGCCAGCTTCCCGCTGAAGCGCTTGGTGTGCGTGACCGGTGTCAGCGGCTCCGGCAAATCCACGCTGGTGCATGACGTGCTGTATCCCGCGCTGCTGCGTGCCAAAGGCAAGCCCACGGAGAACCCGGGCGCGCACCGGCTGTTGAAGGGCGCGGACTTGATTGACGATGTGGTCATGGTGGACCAAAGCCGCATCGGCCGCACCACGCGCTCGAATCCCGCCAGCTACGTCGGCGCCTTCGATGCCATCCGTAATCTGTTCTTTCGTCTGCCGCTGGCGCGCGAGCGTAACTACACCGCCGGCACCTTTAGTTTCAATGCCGGCAATGGCCGTTGCCCTACCTGCGGCGGCAACGGCTTCGAACATGTCGAGATGCAATTTCTTTCCGACGTGTATCTACGCTGCCCCGACTGCAACGGCCGCCGTTTCCGCGGCGAAGTATTGGAAGTGCATTTGCAGCGCGCGGGATTCGCGCCCAAGAGCATTGCGGACGTGTTGGATCTCACCGTCTCCGAAGCCCTGTCGTTCTTCGCCACCGACGCTGAGGTGTGTTTGCGCCTCGCGCCGCTGGCCGAAGTGGGATTAGATTATTTGCGCCTGGGTCAGCCGGTGCCCACGCTGTCGGGCGGTGAAGCTCAACGCTTGAAGCTCGCCGGCCATCTGGCCGACAGCGCCGTGCGCTTGGACAAGGCCGCTGCTCGCAAAGGTTCGCTATTTTTATTCGATGAACCGACCACCGGGCTGCATTTCGATGATGTCGCGAAGTTGCTGAGGGCGTTTCGCCGGCTGATCGAAGCCGGTCATTCGCTGCTGGTGATCGAGCACAACATGGATGTAATCGGCGCCGCCGATTGGATCATCGATTTAGGTCCCGAGGGCGGCGATGCCGGCGGCAGCATCGTCTGTGCAGGCGTGCCTGCCGACATCATGCGCTGCGCCGCCTCGCACACCGGCCAGGCATTGCTGGACCTGCAGGCCGAAATCAGCGGTGCGGCCGGCCATTCGATCGCAGATTCGGCCGTCTCTCCGGCCTATCTGCCGGCGGCGCGCGCGCTGATTCCCCAGGCCATCGAAATCCATGGCGCGCGCGAGCACAACCTCAAAAACGTCGACG
>CAZZWE010000061.1:0-24737 GCA_964657675.1 uncultured Steroidobacteraceae bacterium | reverse complement strand
GCGGCAAAAACCACGCCCTGCCCCAGCCCCACATCGCCCGCGGGGCCGATTGCGGCCGCCAACGCACAACCGCCCGAAGGCACCCATCCCGATGCGGGTGCTGACACGGCGGCGCTCACGGCACCGCCGGGAGCCACGCCGGCCATGGTGGCTCGCGGCGACAAAGTTTTTCACGGAATCGATGGCGGCGCCACCTGCACGGGATGCCATGGCGCGAGCGCCACCGGCTCCACGCTGGGGCCGAATTTGATCACCACGCACTGGCTATGGAGCGACGGCAGCTACGCGGGAATCGCCGCAACCATTGCACAGGGAGTCGCACAGCCGAAACAATACAGATCGCCGATGCCCGCGATGGGCGGTGCACAACTCAGCAGCGATCAGGTGATGGCCGTATCGGCTTATGTCTGGGCCTTGAATCACCGCAAGAGTGCGCCCGCCTCCGGCACCACCCCGTAGGTTAATCTGTAAAATCGACAACTAAAGTTTCGAGTCGGGCGGCCGATAGCCCGAGCATGAACGCTATTAGCAGTATATCCGGCAGCGGTCTGGCTGCCATTGCCGCCGGCAGTCAGCAATTGAATGACGAGGCGCAGCAAATCGCCAACCCCGACCAGTCTGACGTCACGGGCGCATTGGTGGGCACCACTCAATCACTGCAGCTCGCACAAGCCGGCGCTGACGTGATCAGCACCTCGAATCAAATGCTAGGCACGCTGCTCGACATGTTTGCCTAGGAGCTCTGCAAAATCATCATCAAAAATCCGTCGTAGCCTTTGTCGCCGACGGTTTGAATCGCCGTCGCACTCAGCCGCGGCTCCTTGCCAATCCATTCAGACATGCGACGCACTCCTTCGGCGGCCGCATCACGTTCGGCGGCGACGATACGGCCGCCGCGCACCACGTTGTCCACCAAAATCACGGTCCCGGGTCGGGAAATTTCAAGCGCCAGTTGCACGTAGCGCAAGTTGTTTTGCTTGTCTGCGTCGATGAAGATAAAATCAAACGGCGTGCCGCCTTCTGCTTTTAGCTTGACCAATCCCTCCGCCGCCGTTTCAACGCGCAAATCGATTCGATCGGAGAGGCCGGCCAGCGCAAAGTTTCTCCGCGCCACTTCGGCATGGTAGGTATCGCGCTCGATGGTCACTAATTTGCCATCGTCCCGTAATGCTCTGGCGAGGCAGATTGCGCTATAACCGCCGAGGGTTCCAATCTCGAGAATTCTTTGCGGCGCTTGCATTTGCGCCAGAAGATTGAGCATTTTTCCCTGACAGGCTGACACTTGAATGGCAGGCAGCCGCGCCGCGGTACTGGCGTCGAGGACCTGCTGCAACACGGGATCGGCGGTTAGCAAGGCGCTTTCGAAGTACGAATCGACGGCGCCCCAAGTTATCTCGCTCATGGCGCGTTACGATACATCAATGTTTGAGGAGGTTTAAGAATGATTGACTGCACTGGATTTGGAACTACCGCCGCCGATAAACCGTTGGCAAAACTCTCCTTCAAACGGCGCGACGTTGGCAAGGACGATGTCAAAATAAAGATCTTGTTCTGCGGTGTGTGCCACTCGGATTTGCATTTCGCGCGCAACGAATGGCACTTCACGGTGTATCCGGCGGTGCCGGGGCACGAGATTGTCGGTGAAGTCATCGAGCTTGGCTCGGGCGTCAAGGATTTTAAGATCGGCGATAAGGTGGGTGTCGGATGTTTGGTCGATTCGTGCCGTACCTGTCCTTCCTGCCAAGAGGGCTTGGAACAGTATTGCGAGGTCGGGCACACGCAAACCTACGCCGGCACCGAGAAAGTCATCGGCGGGCCGACATTCGGCGGCTACTCGGACAGCATCATCGTGGATCGCGGCTTCGTGCTGAGGGTACCGACGGGCATGAATTTGGCTGCCACCGCGCCGCTTCTCTGTGCCGGCATCACGATGTATTCGCCCCTGCGTCACTGGAAGGCTGGCCCCGGCAAAAAAGTGGGAATCATTGGTCTGGGAGGCTTGGGTCATATGGGAGTTAAGCTTTCCCATGCCCTGGGTGCCAAGACCGTCTTATTTACCACCTCAGCCTCGAAGGTGGCGGATGGCAAGCGCCTCGGCGCCGACGAAGTGGTGATGTCGAAAGACCCGGAGCAGATGTCGCGTCACACGGCTTCGTTCGATCTAATCATCGATACCGTGGCAACCACCCATGACCTTGCACCCTACTTTAATCTGTTGAAGCGTGATGCCACGATGGTACAAGTGGGTGCACCGGAGCATCCCTTGCCGATTGCCGTGTTTCCGCTATTGATGGGGCGCCGGAATTTCGCGGGTTCCGCCATCGGGGGACTGCCGGAAACCCAGGAAATGCTGGATTTCTGCGCGCAAAAGAACATTGTC
Source organism: uncultured Steroidobacteraceae bacterium (assembly GCA_964657675.1). Lineage (GTDB taxonomy): Bacteria > Pseudomonadota > Gammaproteobacteria > Steroidobacterales > Steroidobacteraceae > Bog-1198. Next base: position 22,357 of record CAZZWE010000061.1, on the reverse strand, counting down.
GCGGATGTGGAAATCATCCCGATTCAAAAGATCAACGAGGCCTACGAACGCATGTTGAAAAGCGACGTGAAGTATCGCTTTTCAATCGACATGGCCTCGCTTGCCGCAGGTTAGTGAAGGAACAGTCACGGATTGTATTGGGCCAGCCAATCCGTGACCTCCTTGAACACATCGCGGCGCTGCTCGGCGAGCTGCGGGAAATGCGGCGAGCCGGGATAAGTCACCATGCGCACGGTTTTACCTCGTTCTTTGAGCAGCGCGTAGAACTCATGGCCCTGAAAAGTCGGAACCCGTATATCGGCATCGCCGTGCAGTATCAACAGCGGCGTGGTGACTTGATCGGCGTGCATCACGGCTGAGAATTTGAGCATCGGCGCCGGGTCTTTTTCCTGCAGTCGCGCATCGTAGTCGGTCTGCCAGGTATCACTGGTGGGGATGAAGCTGAGCCAATCGGTGATGCCCGCACCTTCAATCGCCGCTCTATAACGATGAGTTTGCGTGACCGTCCACGACGTCATGAATCCGCCCGCACTCCAGCCGAAAATGGCCAATCGATTCGGGTCCGCCCAACCCTGCGCGACGGCGAAGTCCGTGGCACTGTCCACATCGCGATAGGCACGATCACCGAAATGCTGATAGATGGCCGCCAGGAACTCAGCGCCGTAACCCGTTGAGCCGCGATATTGCGGCTGCAGCACCACGTAACCCTTGCCCGCGATCACCTGCGAGAACGGGTCGAGTTGCAGAACATCGTTCGCCTCCGGCCCTCCGTGGGGCAGTACCAGGAAAGGATACTTCTTGGAGCTGTCATAGTTCGGCGGAAAGGTCGCGATCCCTTCCAGTTTGACGCCCTCCTTCGAGGTCCAGTGCACGACTTTGACAGTCCCCAACTGCACCGTCGCAAGCGCGTCATCGCCTTCGTGAGTGATCTTTTGCAGCGATCCGGAATGAGCGACCGCCACGTTGGTGGTGTGTGCCGGGTCTTCGACTGAAAACGCCAGTAGGGCGGGCGATGCTGCCAGGGGGCTTTGCACCGGCGGTCCGGTCAATGTGCCACCCGGCCAAAGGAAGGCCGGCGCTAACCGTCCGTCAGAAAACTCGAATGTCTCAATGCTGACGCCTTTGTGGACTTCCGCCCACACTTCCCCGTGCGGTCCACCCTTCACGGTGGTGGCCGTCCAATCGAATCGCGGCGTACGGTCGAGGGCTACGCCGCCGGACGCCGCGACGCTCCAGATGTGCTCCGGCGTGATGGTGCCCGCTTGGGTGGAGGCGAACACGATCTCCTTGCCATCCTTCGACCAAGCCAGTCCACTGGTGGCGTTGGCGACCTTCCCCAGTTCACGAAACCCTTTCGGATTACAGACGCCGACGACCGACCGTAATTGGTGGTTGCCGACTTTCGGGGTCTGCGTGACGACCGCCAGCTCCTTGGAGTCCAACGACCAAGCAATATCGACGACTGTCTTAAGTTCGGGACACCACCACTCTTCTGTGTGTCCCATGGCGTTGATGATGTACAGCGACGATTCATCGTTCTCCACCACGCCGTGCACGCTGCCCAGGGAATCCTTCGGTCTTGCATCCGTCAGCAATGCATATCGAGTCCCATCGGGCGATAAGGCGATGCCGTGCACGCCGCGGGACAATGCAAAGATCACGCTGGATTTGCCAGCGCTGATCGGCACGATGGCAAACTGATCCTTGCCCTCGACTTTGTAGGTGCCAAACAATGCACCGTCCGGCGCGAATCCCGTGGGCTGAAAACTCTCGGACAAATCCAGTTTGCGATCGCCGCTGCCGTCGGAGTCGATGAGCCGCCATTCATGCTTTTGCGGTCCTTTCTCGCCCCAACTGCCGACATCATAGAGGACGCTCTTGCCGTCAGGCGAGACGGCCACCGCACGGGCGCTGCGCAAGGCGCCGAATTCGTCGATGCCAAATGGCCGTTGATCGGCGGCAATCGCGCTGACGCTGAAAAGCACCGCAACCAGTGCCGCCCCGATTCTCACTTTCATCGCATATCTCCCGAGCTTAAGCTGGCTATACTACCTCGGTGCACGCTCCACTGCTGACCTCGCAAGTATTGGAATCCATGATGATTGCGCAGCGTGCGGGTGTGGCTTGCTTACAGTGCTCGCTCGACTTGCAACGCTCGAGCACCGAGGTTGAACTGCACGCAGACCATTGGATCTGGCACAACGCCCAGTTTCCCTACCCGCAAGGTCTTAAGGACCGTACGGTTTATGTTTGGAACCAGGATCGCTTTGAGGCGGTGTCGCGCTATGGCACGGCATTGATCAAATTAGTTCCAACCGAGTGGGGACCGCCCACGTTCGAGATCGATGGCATCAAGATGTTGCCGAGCGAGACGGTCTCCCCCTTTGCAGACGCGCAACGCAAGGTGTCCTTGATACAACCGCGCGGAAAAATTATTTTGGATTGCTGTGCGGGCTTGGGATATTTTGCCGCGTGGTGCCTCAAAGGCGGCGCTGCAAAGATACTTTCTTTTGAAAAGAATCGGGACGTATTGTGGTTGCGGAGTTTGAATCCCTGGTCGCCGGCTGCGGATTCCATCCTGTCGTTGACACATGCAGACATCGGCGATGCTGTGCGGCAGATCGCAGACAATTCCATCGACGCGGTGCTGCATGATCCGCCGCGCTTCGGCGTCGCCGGCGAGTTGTATTCGCAGGCATTCTATGATCAGTTGAGCCGGGTGCTGAAACATCGCGGCCGGCTGTTTCACTACACCGGCTCTCCCAACAAGGTTTCGAAAGGCCGTGATATGGCGGGTGAAGTCATTCGCCGCCTGGTTGAGGCGGGCTTCGAAGCAAAGCGCGAAGGCGACGGAGTGTTGGCCAGGAAACGCGCGCCGCCCGCGTATTTGATTCGGTCTTAACAAGCGTCACCAAGAATGCGGCGGCGATCAGCCACAGCACAAGCACCATGGAGCGGCTTCCGAACCAGCGCGAGCCTAAGCCAGTGGCCAACGGCGCGCCGGTGGCCGCCACGTTCCAGGTCAGTGCAATTAATCCCGATGAGCGAATCAGTGCCAAGCCGCTGAAGCGCTCACCGCTGGCGACCAGCGACAAGGTATAGACCGCTCCCGCCAGGCCGCCCAACAGGAACAAATAGACGGTCCACACGATCGGAATCCGTAGAAACAGCGGCATCAAGGGCAGCAGCACGCACAGTCCAACCGCGCATAGCATTTGAACTCGCCAGCGCCCATATCGGTCGGCCAAGGCGCCGGCGAGGATCTGCAAACCCGCGTCACCGGCAAAGGTGACCGACACCGCGAGGAGCGCCTTCGACTGACCAAAACCGTACTGGATCGCCGTTAACGGCAGGAAGCTCAACATGAGACTATCGAACGCGGCAAACAAGGCCGCGCCGACGATGATGGCCGGCGCTCTTCGCACAATACTCAGCCAGGTTGCATCAGCCTCTTTCACGACAACCGCGTCTTGCGATGGATGGACCGCGCTGGAGCGGTCTCTAGCGAGCGCGATGCCGGGGATGCCGAGCAGAAAGATGGCGCCGCTCACGATGAACATGCGCGCCGGAACGTGCATCAAGACTTGAGTCAACAGCGGACCCAACATCTGGCAGACCGTAAAGCTGGTGGTGTACATGGCCACGACCCGGCCTCTCACTGCATCACCTGGCAACGCGTTGATCCACGCCTCGCCCAGCACGAATAGGGGCGCCATGCTCAAGCCAAATATGAACCTCAACAAGGCCCAGGCGGGAATTGATGTCACGAACTGCAAAGGCACGACGCTCGCCGCCGCCAGTAACACACAGCCGAGCATCCCATTGCGGCGACCGAGCCACCGTGTCAGGCGCGGCGCTAGAAGAGTTCCGGCGATGCCGCCAAGGGCGCTGGCTGCCATCATCCAGCCGATGGTTGCTTCGCTCTGGGCTTGCTGGCTTAATGCCAGCGCGGTGAGCGGCACGGTGCTGCCAAGTCCCAACCCCAACACCGCCACGCTTGACGTTACCGCCGCGAAATCACGCCAGCCAGAGTTACTAAACATAGGTGTAGGACATTTTGGGACACGCGCTTACGCAGTTTCACTATATCCTGTAGTCATCGTTACGGCGCACTGTCCGCATCGTCTCTTAAGGATGGAACCATGAAACTGATTTCAGGATTTTTGATCACCGCATGCCTGTTGGTCGGATGCGCGGGCAACGGCAGCACCATTGCACACGATGACGGTGAGGGCTCAGTCCCGCACGACGCGGGTCCGGATCTGTGCCACGACGGCACGCCACCGCCCTGCACCATCCGCAATTAATGCGCGCGGACTAGGCCTCAGCCAGGCGGATCTCGCCAACCGTTGTCCTATGGAGGAACCGGCGCGATGAAGATGGCCCTGCCAATGCCGATTTTCTTGACAATGCCAATCTCGCTGCCCACGCCCAGACTGATCGACCCGTTATGCGTATAGGTGTCGGAGCCCACTCCGGTACCGACACTCAACGAGCGGCCATCCGCGAAATCCTCCAATAACAAGCCGTTGGCACCCAATTTTGCGGCTTCGGATTTCATCTCATCGATCACTTTTTGAATGGCCCGTTCACCGCCCCTGAGACTGTTGCGTGACACGCGCAATTGCGCCACCTCATTGAAGTTCGCTGGAGCGAAGGTATAGATCCTCACCTCATCCGCGTTGATGGGTGCCCGGGCGATTCCCGTCACCCGCACTGAGGTGTTCGCGCACGCAGGCAACGCCAGCAAGAGCCAGCAGGCGAGTAGGCGTTTCAAGAACTCGGCGTGTCGGCCGTGGTGACCCGCTTGGTGAATCGCCAGCCCTCCCGGGTTTTCACCAGAGTGTCGGTGTAGGCGCCCGTGAAGATGATGCTGGCCGGCTTGGTGCTGGTATCCAACAACATCAAATAGACGCTGCCGCTCGCCTGCTTGCCATCTCCCGACAGCTGCAAATTATTATTCCAGTGTTTGCGAGAGGCCCCATTGAGCTTCTCACGCCACATCTTTACAAACCCGACCAATGCGTCGTGCCCGCTATAGGTGTTGAAGATGCCCTGCGGAACGAACGTCGCAGCCCACCCTTCCGCATCGCCGGTGTCGATGGCAATGTTGTAACGTGCGTAAAGCTGCTGAATATCCGCCCAGTCTTGGGCGCTCAATGATCCCGCAGCCTGCGCTAATCCGTGCGACAGAGTGGCGGTCAGCAATGATAAAACCAGCACGAATGTCTTCATGGACGCACCCTGTGTTGCATAAAAACTAGGTTAACAGCGCTCGAAGTGCGGCTACCAAGGCCAGCGGCTGATTGACCGGCACATGATGATGCGCAGAGGGAATGATGATGGGACCGCGACCGTTGCGCAGTGCCCGACCGATACGCTGCGCCAGATCAGCCGGCACGACCTCGCTCAGTTCGCCGGCGATGTAGTCGATCGGCAACGCGATCTGCTGCAACAATTCGCCTTCAGTGACAGTCTGCCAGTCCAATCCGCCCATCAAGGCTTCATCGAACTTCCACACGTAACCATTGTTTTCACGCTTCGCCGCGTGTTCGGCCAGATGCCGCATCACCGCAGGTAAGGCAGGTGGCTCTTCGGGCACGAAGCGAAAGCGGCTACGCACGGTTTCTAAATCCGGATACAGCCTCTTGGGCCGGGCCACGAAGCGCGGGCGAATCGGTCGGTCCGGAAACCCAAATTTTGTGTCAACCACGATGGCGCGCGAAATATGCTGCGAGAAACCATGAGCGGCGAACACCGTTATCCGGCCGCCGAAGCTGTGGCCCATCACTGTGACCGGTACGCTGAAGCTGCGCAGCACTTCGCCCACTTGATCGACAAACAACCGATCACGATAACGGTCGCGACGATCGCTGTCGCCCATGCCCCAAAAATCGATGGCGATGACCCGGTAGTCGGCCGCAAAGCACGGCGCCACAAAATCCCACCAATGCGCATTACCGAGAAAGCCGTGCAGCAGCAGCAAGACTTTAGGGTTGGACGGGTCACCCCATTCCAGGGAATGACACCGATGCCCATCGATATTCCGATAGGCGGAACGTCCAGGCAAATCAATCATGCGTTGAATCCAGTCGTCCGCGACGAACGCTGGCCGGTCGGCTACCACCATAGGCCCATTATGCACGCTTCACGCACCTAAGCTGCCGCCATGGCGCTAGAATCATGGCATCTATTTTTTGGGAGACTGGCATGCTGAAATCCGTACCAAGCAGCGGCGAATCTGCCTCGCGATTCTCGCCCGAAGAATGGGCCGTGCGTGTCGATTTGGCCGCCGCCTATCGCCTCGTCGCGCATTTCCATTGGGACGATTTGGTTTTCACGCACATCACCGCGCGAGTGCCGGGGCCGGAGCATCATTTTTTAATCAATCCTTACGGCATGATGTTCGAGGAAATCACTGCGTCGAGTCTGGTGAAGATCGACATGCAGGGTAAAAAAGTCGGCGACAGTCCGTGGCCGATCAATCCGGCAGGTTTCACGATTCACAGTGCCATTCACGCGGCTCGCCCCGACGTGGAATGTGTGTTGCACACCCATACCTTGAATGGCGTCGCCGTGTCGGCCCAAAAGAACGGCGTCCTTCCCCTCTCCCAACAATCCATTTTTGTACTGCAGAACTTGGCCTACCATAACTATGAAGGGGTCGCCCTGCGCGATGATGAGAAGCCGCGGCTGGTTGCCGATATGGGAACGAAAAATTATTTGATGTTGCGCAATCACGGATTGCTCACCGTGGGCCGCACCGTTGCCGAGGCATTCCAGGCGATGTACACCTTTGAAGCCACCTGCGCGATTCAGGTCCGAGCGCAATCCGGCGGCGGCGAGCTGATCCCGATTCAGCAAGGCATCATCGATACCGCCATGGAACAGGCGCGTATGGTCTCCAATGGCCAAGGCCCGCACCAATTGGTGTGGCCGGGATTGTTGCGGCGGCTCGATCGGATTGATTCTTCGTACCGCGACTAGCGATGGAAAAAAATGAGGGCCCGCGGTCGGGCCCTTGAGTCAAATGGGGCATCGATCAACGAGCCCCTCGTTTTATTTCAATCGATACTGAACCTGGACACCGTAGGTACGGGGCGGCGTCAGACGCAGTTCCTGATCGCAGTAATAATTCGCACCGGCGGCCACGCCGCAGGCTGCGGTTCCGGGCGCCGGCTGAGTCACGCCGTACGCGCCAACGGCATCATAACCGAGCTTGTTCTGCAGATTTTTCACGTAACCGAAAATAGTGAATTTATCCGCCGCATCGTTCCACGACAGGCGCATGTCGATCTGGCTGTAGGAGGGCGCGACGTAATAGCTCTCGCTGAAAATACTGTCGTTGGTCTTGTCCTTCCAGATGTAGCTCACGGAATAGTTCAATGCGCCGGGTACGAAATGCCAGGTGTAATTGGCATTCGCGGCCACTTTGTTGGTCGGCGACTCCGGTACGGTGTTGCCGACGACGTTTTCGAACTGTCCGCTGACCGCATTGTTCTGCTCCGGGCTCTCCTTGATGCGCGCATGCAAATAGGAATAATCGAGTGCCAATTGCAGATTCGCGATGGGCGCCCAAAGCGTCTCAAATTCAGCGCCATAGGTGACGACCTTCGGCAGGTTGATGATTTCGGTCACCAACGGTCCAGGCGGCGCCGGTTCCGGCAACGGAATCTGCAGGCCTTTGTAGTTGTAATAGAAAATCGACGAGTTGATTTGCAACTTACGGTTGAATACCAACTTGCTGCCGAGTTCCAGCGCATCCATGTGCTCCGCCTGCGATTCAGGATTCGGCACGATGGTACTGGCATTGAAGCCGCCCGACTTATAGCCGCGGCTGTATTTGAGATAGCCCAAGATGTCCCCGGTCGGCGACCACTCAAGGCCCGCAGTGCCGGTGGGCGCATGCCAGTTGGCGCCCAGTTCCCGATTCCACAAGCCGGTGGCAGCGTTCAACGTCGGCGGGCCTTTCACACCGGGATAGGAACAGCCCACACCCGCCACCGTGCAGTTTGCTATCGCGGGAATGGTCGAGGTGATATCCGTGACCGGAGTCAAAGCCCCTAACACCGCAGGTCCGGGTAGCGCCCCCAGGCCAAGACATGAGCCCAATCCGAAACACAGCTCGCGGAACTGCTCCGCGCCCGCGGTTTCATCATAAGTGAACCGCAGGCCCGTCGTTAGTTTCCAGGTCGGCAGAAAGCTCCAGTCGGTCTGCGCGAAAGCGGCATACGAATTGGAGTGCATTTCCATTTGTTGGATGTAGACCGCATTGTTTGGATTGGGCGCGGCAAGTGCCGTCGCCGTGAGGTTCAGCGGCGTTGCCAGTTGCGGTTGCAACGGGGCGTATAAGTTGCCGGGCGTTTGATAATACTTCTCGTGATACTGATACAGCCCGAGAATCCACTGCAGCGGTGAGTCGCTGTGTGAAGTCACATTGATTTCATTGCTGTAGTACTTCTTGTTTTCAATGTAATTGGAAAATATTTCGGGGAACACTTGCAGCGGCGGACAGTCGGCTCCGCCGCAGGCGCCGGATCCGGGAATCACTGGAAAAGTGTATGACCCGATACTGGTGTTGTCGTAGTCATTGAACAGGTCGTAGTAGTAGGTGGTGTACGCACCCAAGTACTTCAAATCCACACCGGCCAGATGCCAGGTCAACTGGGGCGTGACCTGATAGGTTCGGCTCAGCGTGGCGTTGTTGACGTCGTCCTGACTGTAGTTGTAGATGTTGGTGTTCGCCGGGTTGGTCGTTGAAGCCTTGGCAGGGCCCACTCCGCCCGGTGTCGTCACACCGAAACCCGGTCCAGGAAACAGCGGAAAATAGGCCGGGTATGGCGCATAGTCATATGAACCTATAATTTGGGTAGGCGTGCGATAGCTGTCGTTGTATCCCAGCTGATAAAACTTGAGCCAGAATTCCACGTTCGGTGTGATATCCCACTCGACCTGCCCTTCCCAATAGAATCTATTTTGGCTACCCCCCTCCGTTTTGCCGTTGAAAAGGTTGGTGTAGTAACCGATGGTTTGCATGTCCTTGTAGCCACCGAACTTGATGCGAAGGGTGTCGGAAATGGGTCCTGAAAATGCCCCCTCGAAGTTGTGCACACCGTAGTTGCCAACGTCGGCGCGTACTTCCGCAGTCCAATCAGGCGAAGGACGTTTCGACACCGAGTCGATGGTTCCGGCGATGGCGTTGCGGCCGTAGAGAGTCCCTTGCGGGCCGCGCAACACCTCGATGCGATCTTCGAACAACGAATCCCCCGCTGCCGCGACCACGCTCGAGTTGTAAACGCCGTCTGCGTAGGTCGCAACGCCGGGTTGAGTCGCCAGATTGTTGGTTTGTCGACCGACGCCGCGGATATACGCGCGATCGAGAGAGGTGGAGTACGCCAGACCCGGCGTGAAATCGGTCATGTCCTGAATGGTCTCGATGCCAATCAAGTCGCGCTCTTTCGACGTATAGGCGGAAACGGCGTCTGGGACTCGCTCCAGATTTTCGGTTCGCTTCTCAGCCGTTACGACAATTTCTTGGAGGCCTTCATCGGCGCCTCCCGCATCCGTGCTTCCCGAGGCCGGGGCCGCAGTGGCGGCTAAAACGCTGGATGAAATTGCAGCCGCTGTGATGCAGATAAACAGCGAGCCTGTTCTTATCGTCATGCGGGTCCCCCTCGAATGACAGTTGCCGCTGCCATTCCCTTTTTTTTATAACTCCCACCTCTGATACCGCGCGCCAGTTCGCGATACCCGAGGTCAGCGATGAGCCACATCGCTTCGAACAACGTCAGCAGTGCTGCATCATTCCGGTGCGCACTGTATTTTCAATGTCACACTCAACGGCGTTCATTATTCGAATAAATGATGTCGTAATGTCAAGCGGGGATGACGAAATGATTTCAGCCGCATGCATGGAAGCTATGCGACTGATTTTATGTTGGATCGAGTGCCCGATATGGAAAGAGCGCAACCCGATTTGATATATCAGTGCGCGATGGATTTATCGAGCGCGAGCGTCGCAACTGAGGCCGCGCGCGACTGGCGCAATTTCGCACTCACCGCTTCCGCGCCCGCCATCACTCGCAGCACGTTCTCTCCCGCCAGCTTTGCGATGTCAGTATCGCTCCAACCACGACGCATCAACTCGACCAACAACGCGGGATAGCAATTGACCCCTTCGAGTCCCACCGGTGCGTCAGGAATGCCGTCGAAGTCAGAGCCGATTCCAACATGATCGATGCCTGCCACTTTGCGAATGTGCTCAATGTGGTCGGCAACTTGCGCCAGCGTCGTGTCTGGGCGCGGGTGCTCAGACTGCCAACGGTCGATCGCGGCTTTTGCACGGTCTGGCTGGCCGATATATAAACCGCCGAAGGGTGGCGTGTTGGCGCGCGCCTGCTCGGCAGCCAAATCCGCCTGCCAAACATTGCGCGCGGTCGATACATACGGTGGCGCGAAGTTGACCATGACCACTCCGCCGTTGGCGGAAAGCGCCGTCAGCACATCATCCGGAACGTTGCGCGGATGATCATCGATTGCACGTGCCGACGAATGAGAAAAAATCACTGGAGCTTCGCTCGCGGCCAGTGCAGCGCGCATGGTCTCCGCCGACACGTGACTTAAATCGACCAACATTCCTGTGCGGTTCATTTCGCGAACCACTTGAACGCCAAAAGGCGTGAGTCCGTGATGCACCGGATTATCCGTCGCTGAGTCAGCCCACGCGGTATTGTTCGAGTGAGTCAGCGTCATGTAGCGCGCGCCGGCATCGTACATCTGACGAAGCATCGCCAACGAATCGTTTATCTGGTGCCCGCCTTCGATACCTACCAGCGATGCGATCTTGCCGGACTTGTGAATGCGACGAATATCAGCGGCGGTGTAGGCCATCTCTAAATCTTTCGGGTAGCGTGCCGCCAAACGCTTGACGAGATCGATTTGCTCCAGGGTCAGCTGCACAGCCTCATTGCTAGGCGTGTTCACGGGAATCCACACAGACCAAAACTGCGCACCGACGCGACCGGCTCGCAATCGCGGGATATCGGTCATGAGCGCAGTTTGGTCCTGCTTGATCGGTAGATGCGACGTGTCGGCCGCAAGGTCAAATGCCGCGACGTCGCCGTTGAATCGTTCACGGATCTCCCACGGCAGATCGTTGTGCCCATCGATCAGCGGAGTTTGCTTCAACACACGATCGACGCGCTGCTGATAGTCATCGGCGTGTCCTGCGACGGGAGCCGCTAACAAGGCGCCCAGCACGACTGCGAGGTGGATCGATCCGAACCCGTTAAGCATTGAATTTAACCTCGATAGGCTCCACGCCGTTGATCATCCCGCGCACCGTTTGGCCGGGTAAAATAGGCCCGACCCCCGAAGGGGTCCCCGTGAAAATGAGATCACCTGGCGATAGCGCAACGTAGGATGACAGCGTCGAGATAATTTCATCAACGCTCCAAATCATGTCGCGAAGGTCGCCAGATTGGCGGGTGTCGCCATCGATCGTCAAGGAAATTGAGCCGGCTGCCGGCGGTGCGCCCAACCTCAACGCGCCAACCGGGGCGGAGCGATCAAAACCCTTGCCCATATCCCATGGTCTACCCAGCTTTTTTGCCTCGGCCTGCAGGTCACGGCGGGTCAAATCCAAACCCACCGCATAACCGAAAATCAGCGCGGAGGAATCTTTCACGCCGATGTCCGCCCCGCCCCGCCCCAAGGCAACCACCAGCTCGACTTCGTGGTGAAGTTGCTGCGTCATCACCGGAAAAGGCAATGAACTACCGTCCGCGACAATGGCATCGGCAGGCTTGCCGAAGAAAAACGGCGGATGACGTTGCGGGTCGTTGCCCATTTCACGGGCATGATCCGCATAGTTCAAGCCCACACAGTAAATTCGGCGAACCGGAAACCGCTCCGCAACACCGCTGATCGCGAGCGTCGGAATCTGGAGGCGGGGGATATCCATCAACCCATTATGCCTTTCGAGGGCCAAGACGCGTCCCATTTTCTTAACCCTAGCTGGGCATAATTGACATGCACGTTAGCGGGTATCTATTTGAATTTAAAACAAAAAAATAGGGCCGGACTATCGAAGTCCGGCCCCTCTCATAAAATCATTGAGTGCTTACTTGGCGAGGTTCTGTTCCGCGAAATCCCAATTGATCAACTTATCGAGCACGGCATTCACGTGATCGACGCGTTTATTCTGGTAATCGAGGTAATAGGCGTGCTCCCAAACATCGACGGTGATCAGCGGTGTTTGAGCCGATCCCAAGGGATTGGCAGCATTTCCGGTTTTTACGATCTTGAGTTTGTCACCTTCCTGAACCAGCCACGCCCAACCGCTGCCAAACTGGCCTACCGCTGCCGCCGACAAATCCTTTTTGCATTTATCGACACTACCGAATGAAGCGTCGATCAACTCTTTGAGCTGCTTCGGAGGCTCACCGCCGCCATTGGGCTTCAGGCTTTTCCAGTAGAAATTGTGGTTCCAGACCTGCGCGGCATTGTTGAAAATCGGTGCTTTGTCGAAGTTGCCTGCCGTCGCTTTGACAATCTTCTCGAGCGGCATATCCGCAAATTCAGTGCCTACGATCAGCTTGTTCAGAGTGTCGACGTAGGTTTTATGATGCTTACCGTAGTGGAAGCTCAGAGTATTCGCCGAGATCACCGGATCCAGCGCATTCTGCGCGTACGGTAGCGGGGGAAGTTCGATCGGCGTTGCTAATGCGGCTGTGGTGTTCATACACCCTCCTGTGGACTTTGATAATGATGGCGACCCGGACCTGCCCCGCCTATGTTACTGGCGTTGGCGTGCGTCGGGTCGAGAGACTTGGGATTTGTTGGGAAAGGCATTCCGGCTGCACTGAGCCTAACGACGAGGTCATCGCGGTTCCACCGGCAGCCAGCTTCTTTCCGCGTAGGTAATCGCTGACGAACTCAACCACCATTTCATGCCGGTTTCTAGGAACTAACCGCCGCAAATTTTGATACTCCCGCTGTGCGTGTTCGCGCGCAGCCGGGCGGTGCCCTCTCCATTCTTGAAACTCAGGCTGGAGCCGGGGCCATGGCGCGGCTCGACCGGTTTCGGGCCGAAGCAATTGTCGATGGATCCACTGAAAGTCTGCAGATCGAAAGCGGCCGCGGGCGCTGCGGGAAACTTGAAATCCAAGTCGCCGCTCACGGATTGGGCCTCGATACGGGCATCGGCGTCCAAACTCAAGGAGGCCGTCAGCGTCCCCGAAACCGTCTGAAAGCGCGCCTTGTGGGTACTCGCCAGTTTGACCTTGGCGTCGCCGCTCACCGTGGTGACTTGCAGCTCGGCATCCCCGCCGACCACCTCAGCCTCGCCGCTCACGGTATCGACTTCAATCGTTTTGGCGGAGGCGGCCTTCACGTGAATACTGCCGCTGACCGCATGCGCGGTCACATCGCCGCCCACCTCGGCAACCATATCGCCGCTGACCGTCTTGAGCGTCGATTCGCCGCGCACCCCGCTGACTTTCATATCGGCACTGACGGTTCTGCAAGACAGCGAGCTGCCCAACGGCACATGCACGGTAATTTTTGCCCCCGCGTCGGAGTTCCAGCCATGCGAACTCCGCTGCACGACGCGAACCGAAGTATGCCCACCATCCCCGGTCACTTCGACGCGCTCCACATCTTGGCCAAAACTGCCGGTCACCTCGACTTCAGCTTTGTCCCAGCCTTCGATGTGGACGAAACCGGCTACGTTATCCACATCCACCGAGCCTTGCAGATCGGCAGGCCGGACTTCATTCACCGGCGTGGATGCAAAGGCCAGGGTGCCTTGTAAAATCAGGCCGCCTAAAGATAGGGTCTGTAAATATCTTCGATTCATGGTCAAGTCCTCGACTGATCGGGTTGAGTGGCCTGCACGACGCTGTCGTACAAGTCGAATTCATCGTGCCAGGTGCTTTGCAGCATCTGTTCAAGCGCAATGCTTTGCGGATCGGCAATCAGCGCTTTCCGGATTTCCTCATGAGCTTTGCGGATGACGGCGAGACTCGCTTCGATTTTCGCGCGGGTTTCCGGCTTAAGTTGGGTCAGCCGCTCAGCGAAGGTCTTCTCCAGCTCATTTCTTGCCAATACGAATCTAGGATCACGCGGCTCGTCAAAGGCGCTTTGCACGGAAGCCTGCTTGATCAGCGGCGGCACGGAATTACGCTGCATCACCGCCCAGGTTGCGAGCGTCGCGAGACAGGCGGCGGCCGTGGCCGATGCCGCCGCCATCAGCCAGGAGCGCTTGCGCCGTGAATTATTGCCAATCGAGGCGGCGATGCCGGGCCATAAATCGCGACGTGGTGTCATCGCGCGCGGCAACTCGTCGAGCATTCGATCCAGCGATTTTTGGCGATGTTCTGTCATGCTTTCTCCAACTGCAGTGAGGCCGTCAACAATTGCCGAGCGCGATGCAACTGCGCCTTGCACGTTCCTTCCGCAATCCCGAGGCTGGCCGCCGCATCCGCATGGCTGTGACCATAGATGCCGACCAACACCAGCACGTGCCTGGCGCCATCCGGCAGCGCCGCGATGGCCTTTTCCAAATCGAGCGGCGGTCCATCGCTTTCAGGATCGGCTCGATCGGGCAAGCCATCCTCCGGCTCCCGCACCTCGTACACGTTGCGCAAACCGCGGCGCTTCGACAGCACGGTATGGACCGCGATGCGGTGCAGCCACGATGAAAACAGGCTGCGGCGTTCAAAGCTGCCGATTGCGCGCCAGGCCGCAATAAAAGCTTCCTGAGTACAGTCCTCGGCCGCCTCCCGCTGACCGGTGAGGCGCAGGCACAAGGCGTAAATTCGCGGCGAGTATTGACGGTAAAGCCGTTCAAAGGCGTCGACCTGACCGTTCACCGCAGCCGCAATGGTTGCCGTGGGCTCATCGCTCACCGGCGCGTCGCCCCGAAGTTGACTTTGAATCATCTGGTTTCTCGCTGCTCATTGAATAAGAGGCAGCGGGCGGGCAAATCGTTTAGACCCCGCGGCAAAACTGATGCGCGCGCATCCATGCGCGCGACTTCTCGCGAAATGACACCCTGACGAACGCCTCCATGCTGCCGGGTGTCGCCGATCATTATCTAGAGACATAGGCGACGCTGGAGTGAGTGAGTCTTCATCTCACACCGCGTTATGTCATCCAGCTTGCTAGGCAGCTGCGAACAGGCTTGCGATGGTATTTACCGAGTGCTCAGATTCGTTTCGATCGGCAACGGTGGTGGCATCGCCGAATCCGTAATAGTCGTTCTCGCCCACCGCTTGGATTACCAAACCATCCCGGCGCGGCACCAATGACACCCCTTTATAAAATAGGCCGTAATTGAGGTCGGGTTGCGGAATCAGACGAGTCAGCTGACCCCGAACCGGCGTAATTGACGAATCGCCGAAAAGCTCCTTTGCACCATAGCCGGTGGCATTGATTAAGGTCTTCTGCGGCAGGCTTGCGAGGTCTTGAATGCCATGAAACTCGCGAATCTCGATGCGTCCACCATTGCCATGAAAGTCATCGAGCAGCACGCGACTATAGGCGGTGATATTGAACATGAGTTCGGTATTGCGCCGTAGGTAGTGGTGGCCTAGCGAATGGGTGCCCGGCGAAAAATCTGCGCTCGTGGGAATGAGATCACCGATCAGTTCGCGTTGCAGATCCGCAAAGGGTGGACGCGGATCCGCAGGCGATTCGCGTCGTGTGAAGTCGGCCGTGTCCGAGACGAAATAACTATCCACGTACTCGATCGGAGTGCCCGGCAAACCGAGAAAACTTTGATAGGTCTGATAAGAGGTGCGAGCCATTTGCTGCCACTGCTGCTTGAACGCTGGTGTTGCGTGTTGTTCCAAGCAAATTCGCGAATCCGGCGTGTAAAGACCGGTGGCGAGCGAGGAACGTACGTTCGGAGGCAGATCTTTGGCGTAGATAGTCACCGTGGCGCCGGCTCGCTGCAACAACAAGGCCGAGGTCAAGCCCATCGCCCCGCAACCTAGAACGGCCACATCGCGCGCGCCGTGCGCCATCGCCAATTGAACGGCGATCGTGCTGGAACCCCAAGACAACGACCACCCACTGCCGCCGTGCCCATAATTATGAACCACGAGCTGCGAGCCAATCATCTCCGCCTCGACCCGCGGACCGGTCGCGCGAAAAGGACGAGTGCACACGGTGATACGCGTGATCCGATCGGGGCTGACCCGAACCGGGGTCAGCTCCAAGCGCCTTTTGGTGGGCAGTTGGCACCCCGGCAGACCCGCTATTAATGCAGCCGCCGCCGCGCCTTTCAGAACATCCCGTCGCCCCAAGTTCCCCGCCATGATCCCTCGCCCCCTAAATCCCTTCGAACGAGACATTGTAGGACAGCCAGGTATGGATGGCATTTGCGACGTTGCCGAAAGTCTGACAGGGGCCGTAGGGATAGGCCGACTTTCCGACCTCTGAAGCCCGGGTAGTGTCGGCTCGAGCTTCATAGACGAAGTCACAGGGGGCCCGCAATGAGCGCCGCAGTCAGTAGTACCGACAATCTCAAAGAATTGTTTTCTGCACTCGAGGAGCTATTGAAGCGCATTGCTGATACCGACGACCCGGAAATCCGGCGCAGGCGGGCCCAGTTGCGAGAGGAGATGATCGCGGTTCAAACCCACCCTGCGCCCGCACCGGACGCCCAATTAATCGCACTGAACCCGGCGAGTGAGCTTCCCAGCGAAGGGTGGAGTAGGCAAGCATGGGCCGCCCTGGCGGGAGCAGCCGTCGCGTTATCCGTGTTCCGACATTCGAGCTGAGGCAGCGCAAAGCGACTCTGCCACTTCCGCCGTCCCACTGATCGGCAGAATCTCGACACGATCGCGTCGCTCTGCGGCCCGCGCCACCGAGCAATGCGGCTGGAATTTTGCCGTCGATTTTTGACTGATCTGAATCGGTGCCGTCATGCAGCCTAGGGCAGCGGCAAATAACACCAACTGGATGACTATTCGGCTCATGACCCTATAAAAACCGACTATGCGGCGGGCCGCCAGCCCCCCATAGCGCAAATGCCTGCCGGAATTCGCTGACCCGGCCCCACGCGACTTTGAGGAATTTAAGCATAGGCAACGTCTGACATTGGTCAGCGTGCTTGAACCACAACTCCGCGGGCGGCTACGGGCTACATTAGTGTGCGGTCGTTTTACCGCCAGCAAAGCGAAGTTCTTTGAGATCACCCGAGACGCCCAACGCTAACGATCCGCTCCGCGCTCTGCAGACGGTGCTGGATGCGGCCGGACTTGGCAGTTGGGAACTATCGCTGCGTACGAATACCATAGAGCGATCCTCGCGCCATGACGCCATCTTTGGCGAGCCGAAGTTGCGGGCTACCTGGACGCTGGAGGACACGCTGGCGCGCTTCGTAGCCGAAGATCGACCGCTCGTCGAGGAAGCCTTCGCGCAGGCTGAAGCCTCGGGCAGCATCGATCTTGAGGCGCAAATTCAGCGCACTGATGGCGAGGTTCGCTGGATACATCTCAATGGTCGTACCTTTTATGACGCCGGCGCAGCCGTGAGTATCGCCGGCGTGATAACCGATGTGACCGACCGACGTGCCGTTGAATCCCGGCTGCGTTCAGCCCAGAAAATCGAAGCGCTTGGCCAATTAACTGGGGGCGTCGCGCACGACTTCAATAATCTGCTTCAAGTCATGTCCAGCGGTTTGCAAATTCTGGGGCGTCCGCTGGATGCCGCGCGTCGCGATAAAATTATTGGCTCAATGAAGCAGGCGGTTGAACGCGGCGCCGGCCTTTGTCGTCAACTGCTGGCCTTCTCGCGGCGCCAAGCGTTGAAACCTGAACCACTACATTTGAACCGGCTCATCCATGGCATGGCTGAACTTTTAAGCCGCAGCCTTGGCGGCAACGTACAGATTCAGACCTACTTCGCCGAGCAGCTGTGGCCCGTGGAGGCCGACAGCGGGGAACTGGAATTGGTCATCTTGAATTTGGTGGTCAACGCGCGCGATGCAATGCCAACAGGTGGCGACATCCACCTGCGCACCTCGAATGCGACTCTCGCTGAGAAGGACTTCTCGGGAGACTGCGTTCGCCTGGACATCACGGATCACGGCAGCGGCATGTCGGCGGAGACGCTGGCGCACGCCTTCGAACCGTTCTTCACGACCAAGGGGATCGGCATGGGATCGGGGTTAGGACTCGCCCAAGCACATGGTTTCGCACGGGCATCGGGAGGCCTCATCCGGATTGACAGTGAGGAGGGTCGAGGGACGACGATTTCGATTTTCCTGCCGCGGACGCACAAATCGCCGCCGGACCCGGACCATGAGGACAGGGGCAAACAGGCGACCTCAACGACATCCGGTCAAGTATTGCTGGTTGAAGATGATGATGAAGTGGCGGCTCTGACTGAAGAGATGATCAGGCAGCTTGGCTATGATACGACGCGCGTCGCCAGTGCCGAGGCCGCTTTGGGCGCTCTGGCAGATCGCCGTGCGGTCGATATAGTATTCTCCGACGTCATGATGCCTGGCAGAATGAACGGCGTGGAACTCGCCCAAGAAATACGCCGCCGACGGCCCAATCTAGCCATTTTGCTGACCAGCGGGTATGCGGAGTCAGCCAGCCGAAGTGCCGCCGCGCATCACATCAAGATCATTCCAAAGCCCTACCGAATTGAGCAACTAAGGGATGCGCTGGCGTCGGCACGACAGGATGCGCGGAACGCTGATTGAGCGCCACGACGTCGGTGATCGTTTGTCCCGCCTGCGATTTAGCGCATCGAGTCGCTGCAGAGCCCCAAAATATGCGCTGCGTGCGCTGCAAGGCAGTATTGCAGCGAGCGACCGACGGCCGGGTGGATACGGCCATCGCGTTGAGCGTCACGGGCTTGATGCTGTTCTTATTGAGTAATGCCTATCCGCTCGTGGCCATGAATTTCAACGGCACCACGCGAGCGGCCACCTTGACGGATGCGGCTTACGGTCTATACCACCAAGGCCACCCTACCCTAGCCTTCATCGTGTTTACGACCACGGTCTTGGCGCCCTTGATCCAAATCGCGGCCCTGCTCTATCTTCTCGTACCGCTGCGCAGCGGACGCGCGGCGCCGGCAGCCATGTACGTGTTCCGTTTTCTATCGCACATTCGGCCGTGGACCTTGGTTGAGGTTTTCATGCTGGGGGTAGTGGTGGCATTGGTGCGTTTGGCTAAATTTGCGCAAGTCGTGCCCGGAGTATCCTTGTGGTCGCTGGTGCTGCTGATGATCACCTTGGCTGCCCTGACCTCATACACTTCACCAGAACAGTTCTGGCGTTGGATGGAGCGGCGTCCGCCATGAGCGAAGCGATTACCGGCCAGCAGTTGGGTTTGCTCTACTGCCACCAATGTCACTACACGGTGCGCGCCGGCAAAGTGGCCTATCCTCTGTGTCCGCGCTGCCATGCGCACCTGCATCTACGTAAGCCCCATAGTTTGGTGCTGACGGCAGTTTTGGTGGCCTGCGCCGCCGTTTTATATATACCCGCCAATCTGCTGCCTGTGATGAACACGCAGTCACTGATCGATGATGAACGCGATACCATCATGAGCGGCGTGATTTCGTTGCTGCAGTCCGGCGCCTGGCCCATTGCGGTGTTGGTTTTCATCGCCAGCATCGTAGTGCCATTGTTGAAGATTCTTGCGCTGACGGTATTGATCTATTCCTCGTGGAAACGATCGGCTCGGCACCGCCTGCCGCGCAGCCAACTCTACCGACTGGTGGAGTTCATAGGACGTTGGTCTATGTTAGATGTGTACGCAGTCTCGGTACTGGTTGCGCTGGTCCAGATCCGCTCGCTGGCTTTCATTTCAGTAGGCTGGGGTGCGCTCGCCTTTGCTGGTGTCGTGATTCTCACGACGGTGGCGGCACGTACATTCGATGAGCGCTTGCTTTGGGACGAGGTTAAATGACCGAAACGCCACAGGATTTGAATCAACTGCCGACGGCCATCCCGGCCACCTCTCGCTGGGGTCGAGTTCCTTTGGTGTGGATTCTGCCCGCCATCGTGGTGATCGTCGGCGCCGGGGTGATCATTCATGAAAAACTGGCCCAAGGCACCTCGATCGAAATCACCTTCCTGAATGCCGAGGGACTCGAGGCCAACAAGACCAAGATCCGCTACAAAGATGTCGAGATCGGGGAAGTGTCTGATGTGCGGGTGTCGCAGGATCGAAAGACGGTCATCGTGACAGCGGACATTCACCGCAATGCGCGCGAATACCTGTTGATGGACACGCGCTTTTGGGTAGTGCGGCCGCGGATCTCGAGTGCCGGAATTTCCGGGCTCACCACCTTGGTCTCCGGGGAATACATCAGCCTGGATGTGGGTCACTCGCAGGTAAAGCGGGATCATTTCGCGGGATTGGAAGCGCCGCCCATCGTGACATCGGACCTGCCAGGTCGCGAATTCATTCTACGGGCCGATGACCTGGGCTCGCTCGGCATCGGTTCGACGGTGTTCTACCGCCATCTCACCGCGGGTCAGGTGGTTGGCTACACGCTGGATCCGGGCGGCGCCGCGGTGACCATCAAGATTTTCATCAATGCGCCTTTCGATGCGTTTGTCACCGGCGCCACCCGCTTCTGGCAGGCCAGCGGCGTTGATATGTCGGTGAATTCCGATGGCGTGAGGTTGCGCACCGAGTCGCTCACCTCGATTCTGGAGGGCGGCATCGCGTTTCAATCTCTGCCGAACGGTTCGACGGCGCCTGCAGCGATCGACACCGCCTTTACGCTCTATGGCGATCAGGATCGCGCCATGCGCCCGGTCGAAGTCGAAGTACGACCTTTCGTGTTGTATTTCCATAATTCGCTGCGCGGCCTGTCGGCCGGTGCGCCTGTCGATCTGCGCGGTATTACGGTGGGCGAAGTCAAAAGCCTCGATGTCGAATACGATCCGAAGGATGGGACATTGAGCTTTCCGGTGGAAATCGAACTCTATCCTCAACGCCTTCGCGGCCGGCGCCATCATGCGGATGGCTCCACCGAGGTCATCGATGACAGCGAAACCGCCAGCCGGGCGTTGGTGGACAACTTGGTGGCGCACGGTCTGCGCGCTGAATTAAAAACCGGCAATCTGCTGACGGGTCAGAAATTCGTGGCCCTGGACATCCATGGCGATGCACTCAAAGAGAAGGTGCATTGGGCATCGCAGCCGGCGATCTTTCCCACGATTTCCAGCGGACTCGATGATTTGCAGGACTCGGTGGGCAGCATCGCCCGCAAACTCAATAAGGTGCCGTTCGATCAGTTGGCGTACCGCCTCATGAACACTATGGCATCGTTGGAACAGACCCTGAAGAGTGCAGATCATCTGCTGCAAAATGTCGACACCAACCTCGCCCCGCAAGTGGCTCAGACCCTCACCGAGGCGCGGGAAGCATTGAAGAACGCCAAAGAGGTCTTGGGACAGGATTCGCCCCTGCAGAGCGATTTGGGCTCAACCCTGATGCAGGTATCGCGGGCCGCCAAGTCCATCAGTGCGCTGGTTGATTACTTGGAGCGTCACCCCGAGTCGTTATTGCGCGGTAAGCCGGGAGATTCGCCTTGATGTGGAAACTATGTCGCCTCGCCACCTTGCTCTGTGTCACTGGATGTGTGATCCATCGGACAGATCATTTCTACACGCTGAGTGTGCAACCCAGTCCGAGTGTTCGGCCTAGTGCACCGCGGACTGGGTTTGCGCGCCAAGCCAGTGTGCATTTGACGCTACCCTCACTGGTGGATCGCAGCGAATTGGTGTTGAACTCGAACGATCAAGTGACGATTCTCGAGCATGAGCGCTGGGCGTCGCCCCTGCCCGATCAGTTCGTCAGTACACTCGGCCAGGATATCGAGGCACGCCGTGCTGACCTGGTCATCACCAATCGAAGCCTCGAGCAGAAAGATCTGCCGCTTTCTAGAATCACCGTGGAGGTGGTACGCATCAACGCGCAGCGCGCCGGTCGGGTTAGCCTTGAAGCGCGTTGGCGGATCGTGGACTCCGCCAGCGGCAACGCTACCGTAGGTCGCGATACCTTCGATGCGGCCATGGTGTCACAGGATTATTCGCAGCTGGCGTCTGCGCTCAGTCAGTGCATCGCGCAGCTCGCTGAGAAGTTGATTACCGAGTTACCCGTTGCGTAGCGGCTGATTGCGCAGCCGCGCATTGACTTCCGCTTCGGCAGCGAGCCAATCATCCACCGCATCACCCGTTCCCGGGCCGCGACTTTGCGCCCGGAAGTAAGCAGCCTCCGCGATCAACAGGCGACGTACATCGTCCGATATCCGATTAGGCCGCGCAAAACGCAGGGGATCAAAATTCGGCGGAGTACGCATTGCGCAATTTTAA
>CAZZWE010000060.1:2203-25110 GCA_964657675.1 uncultured Steroidobacteraceae bacterium | reverse complement strand
GCGCCCTTGGATGAAGCCACCACCACTTGACGGCGCAGGCCGTCTTGATGGTCCACCAAGCTGCGGGCCAAGGGCGTGGTAATCCGCGCGACCGAAGAGAGCCGGGTGAGCGCGCCGTCCTGACCGCGCAACAACAGCGCGCCCACCGCCTGCGGATTCGAACTGTCGTGGGCGATGCGCACCGCCACCGGCACGCTGCGGTCTGCCTCGTTCAGTTCAGCGGCGATGCTGCCGTGAAATGCCGCGTTCACCGTCTGCAACACATCGGCCGCCTGCAGTCCGTGGATGGCGAGCTGCTCGGGAATCAATTCCAGGTGCAGTTCGATTTCACGGGGCGGGATGGTCAGGCGCGCACTCGCCGTGTCGGGCAGATGCTGCAAAGTCTCCACGATCTGCGCACCCACGAGATCATCGGCGTCCAAATCCGAACCGATGACGCTGATGGAAAATGGCGCGGACTCGCCTGCCAGGGTCTCGCCGATGCGCTCGGCCAGCACCGAATAAATTTCCACCAATTGATTGGGGTAGTTGGCAAAGGCGGCGCGGATCGAGGCGTCAATATCGGAGGCCTGATGCCCTTGACTGGGGTCGATCTGCACTTCGAACTCGCTCTTGTTCGGCGCATCCGGATCCTGGCCATTCTCAGCGCGGCCGATTTGCTCCGCCACACTCTTCACGCCAGGGATCTGCAACAGGCTCTTGGAAATACGCTCGCCCAAGCGGCTGGTTTCTTGCAAGGAGATCCCCGGCCGCAGCGAGGCATGCGCAATCAAATAATTTTCGCGAAAATCCGGCAGCAACCGCGCGCCCAACAAGGGTAAACAAACCACGCCGGCGACACCGCTGATCAACAGGATCGCGACCAAGATGCGCGGCCGGTTATTCAAGCCTTGGATGGCCCGCAATTGCCAGCGCTTCAAATGCTGCAAGAACGGCGCTTCGGATTTCGGCTGCTGCCGCGCCATGACCAGCACGCACAAAGCCGGCGTTGCGCTCATGGCGACCAGCAGGGATAGCCCGACGGCAATCAAAAACGAAATAGACAGGGGACGAAAGAAGGCGCCCTGCAGGCCTGACATTAACAAGATGGGCAGGAAGGCCACTGCCACGGCGGCGGTGGCGTAGAACACCGGGCGTCGCACTTCCAACGACGCGGCGATGAACAATTCGCCGATATCGACATCCGCCCCCGACATGCGGCGGCGGCGCAGAATATTTTCGACGTCGATCACGGCATCATCGACCACCACGCCAAGCGCCACCACCAGGCCGCCCAAGGTCATGGTGTTCAAGCTCAAGCCAAGCGCCTCCAAGATCCACACCGTGGTGAGCAAGGCCAATGGAATGGCGCTGAATGACACCAGCGCGCCGCGCCAATCGCGCAGCATGATCAGCAATAGAGCGACCACCAACACGGCGCCGATGAGCAGCGAATTGCGCAACTTCTCGATGGCGCTCTCGATGAAGCTGGCCGGCCGCAACAGCGCCGGATGGTATTGCACGCCCTGCTTGGCCAAGGCCGGCGCCAAGGCGTCGAGGCGTTGTTCCAAGGCGCGTGAGACATCCAGGGTGTTGGCGCCGAACTGCGTGGAAGTTTCGATCAGAATGCCCGGCCGTCCGGCAATCAACGCATCACCAAAGCGCGGCTCGGAGCCCTCGCGCACGGCCGCCACGTCGCCCAAGCGTACCGGCACCCCGGCACGAGTGCCGATCACCGCGGCAGCGAGTGCATCCACGCTGGCCCCGGAGGCCTGTGCCTGGATCACAATGCGCTGCATGGGCGTTTCCAGATAACCACCGCCGATCAGCGTGGTGGTGCGTTTCGCCGTGGCCATCACATCGTCCAGCGTAAAGCCACTGGCGGCGAGCTTGACCGGATCGATCTCGATCTGCCGCTCGCGCACCGCCCCGCCGAATATTTGCGCCTGCGCCACGCCCGGCACCGCGAGGATTTGCGGCTTGACGATCCATTGCACGATGTCGCGCAGCTCCACCGGGCTTAAGCGGTCGCTGGTGTAACCGAAATGCACCAGATACTCCATCGACGAACTGAGCGGCGACAGTAGCGGCGCTCCCACCCCTTGCGGCAATTGGCCGGCAAACTCCGACAGCCGTTCGGTGACGACCTGGCGCTGTCGGTACGGATCGCCGCCGCGGTCGAACACCACTTGGATGGCCGACAACCCTTGGCTGGACGTTGAGCGAACGGTCTTGACGTTCTCCGTGCCGGCCAGCAGTCCTTCCAACGGCCGCGTCACCAACGCTTCCACTTGAGAGGCATCGAATCCCGGCGCCTCGGTCTGCACCAGCACATGAGGCGGCGCAAAATCCGGAAACACATCGAAGCGTGCCGCGACCACGGCAGCGATGCCAAATACGGCGATCAGGCAGGCGAGCGCAGTAATAATCCGCGGACTGCGCAGCGAGGCGCGAACGATGGCAGCCAGCATGCGGCGCTGCCTTAGTCGTCGTCATCGTCCAAGGCATGGCTTCCCACGCCTTGGAGCGACCACAACACGCCGGATCCGCGTACGACAATGTCATCGTCATCGTCCACCCCGCTCACCAACCAGCCCTCTCCGTAGGGCATCAGCAAGGTGACTTTGACCGGCAGATAGTTCTGCTTGCCATCAACGGCGGCCGCGGCGCGCTTGTACACATAGGCACCGTTCTCGTCGTACAACACCGCATCACGCGGCAGCAGCACGCCGGACTTCTGACCCGTCAACAGCGTGACCGGCAGGCGCGCGCCGGGCCCTAACCCTGGCGGCGGATTTTCGATGTTGATCAACAGGCCGATACTTTGCGACTCATTACTCTGGCGCAGCGCGCCCAAGATCCGGCCGGTGACTTGAACGCCATCGACGTCAATCAACGCCTTCGCGGGGGTAGCGCCGAGACTGTGGCGACCCGGCAGATCGGCCCGCAGCAATACGCCGCGCCCGCTCACGGCCGCGTCGATGATCTTTTGGCGCGCCGGCGTCATCTGATCGACGAGCGGTCCCCAATGCAATGACAGACGCGCCGCCGCGACCTCAGCGTCGGCGCGCGTCTTAGCCTGATCAGCTTGGGCCGCTTCCAACATTTTCTGCGAGGCACCCGCGCCGCCTTCGAGCAAACCGCGCAGTCTCGCGGCTTCCAGCGCAGCGGAATGCGCGGCTGCCGCCGTGGTCGTCGACTCCCCGATATCGGACAGCATCGCCGTCGGATCCAATACCAAGCCCAACGCCGCGATCTGTTCAGGCGCCTTGGCGGCAACGGGATGAGCCACGATGAGACCGGCTGCCTGCTGCTGCTGCGCGGTCAGCAATGCTTGGCCGCCATTGGCATCAGGTGCAGCCGGCTTATCGTCATCATCATCACCGGCTGCCAGCAACGAAAATAGCAGCGCGGCGAGACAGACCACAGGCAACCCAATTTTGACGACGTGTTTCATGATCCTGCCAGCTCGAGTTCGGGACCCGACAGCGGCGCATGCAGCACGTCCTCGAGGTTATTGCGGGAGGCCTGCAGCTGCGCGCGCATTTGCAGCAATTCCAGTTCAGCCTGGGCCGCGAGAATTTGCGCACCCACCTGCTCTTGCAGATCGGCCGCGCCCAACCGCAGCGCAAGATCCGCGTGCCGCACCTGGACCTGCACGGATGCCAAGCGACGTTGGGCGGCCTCGATGCTCAAACGGGCCGTGCGCTCTTCGCGCTCGGCCGCTTCGATCTCGCCGTAGATTGCCGCCTGCAGCGCCAGCAATTTTTGCCCCGCCAATTCTCGACCCGCGCGTGCCTCGGCGATTTCGCCGCGATTGCCGTTCAACGGCAGGGTGAACCCCACATCGAAGGGAAACTTCGCGATACCGTGATCCCAGTAATACCCAGGCGATAAGGTAAACTGCGGATATTGATGGGCAATGGCCAGGTGCAGCTTGGCTTCCGCCGCTGAATATTCGCCGATCGCCACGCCCAAATCCGCGCGGGACAACAGCGCTTGCTCGCGCAGTTGACGCCACTTGGCATCATCGACCGGCGGCGGCTCACCCCAGTCGCTCCATTCAAAGTTGACGCCATCGAGCGCGCGCACCGGCACGCCCAACGCCTTGGCAATTTGCGCCTGCGACGCATTGGTCTGCGTGCGCACATCGGCAGTCTCTTGTTCGATCTGAATGCGCGACTGCTCGATCAAAATCAATTCACTGGGCGCATCTTCACCGGCCTTGATACGCCGCTGCTCCAATTCGACCAGCCGATCTTGGGCGGCGGCCAATCGATTCAGCAACTCCAAACGGCGCCGCGCGCCTTCCCAATCCGACAGCGCCGCCGCCAACGAGCGGCGCACCGACCAGGCTTGGTCCATCAACTGCAAGCGCGAATTACTGGTATCGAGGCGCGCAACCTCGACATCGAGACGGCGCCGTTCCGGGGATCGCAGTAACCAATTCAAACTGATGCCATAAAGCCAGGGATGCGGATCGTGCCGCGCGTACTCCGATTGCAGCGTGAGGTCGGGATTCGGCAATTCTGCGGCGGTGACTTCGTGGGCCAGCGCGGCTTGGATATCGGCTTGCGCCACCTGAAGTTCCGGGTTCTGCTTCAGCGCCACAGTCAGCAACGCCGCACGATCCCAATGGGCCGAATCAGGCAACACACGCGCCGCGAATTGTTCGGCGGTGCCCGCGGGCGGCAGCGGCGCGGCCTCGTAATGCGCGCAGCCGCACAGCGCGAATACACCCGCAAATAACCAGCGCCATCGAGCCAACGACCTACCCCTCCAGGAACCCTCCCGGTCCATGCCGAGAATTTATCCCGGATATCTTACGCGGGCCGCTAAACACTTGAAATCGTGCCAGAAATGGCACACTCAAAAGATCTGCTAAGATTGTGCCATGCGCTTCACGCCCTCTTTGTATGCGGCCGTCGCGGTCAGCCTGATTGCCTCCACCACCACTGTGTTGAGCGCTGAATCCGGCTCCAGCCCACAGCACGTGGAAGGCATTTGGAAAGCGGTCGTACCGCCCAAGACCATGAAAGGCGAATTCAACAATTTCGACCCGCTCGGCGTGGCCGCGGGCGCGCGCATTCCCGCCGATTGTTCGTTGAACTGGGTCGACCCCGACGACGGCAAACTCTATTGCTTCGTCAGCGGGACCTCGTTGGAGTTTTTCCTCGACAGCCCTCAGGCGCATCTCCAACAAGCTCGCGCCGGCTGGTTGAAACTCAGCGCCAACGCGCCCTAAGCGATCAGCCGGGTTGGCTGGCAAAGGCCAGCTGCAAAGTGCGACGATACCAGGCATCAGCCTGCGTCACCTCGGCCGCCGCACTCAACGTGTTTGGTTCGATGGGCAATGTCTCAATGCCTGAGGCGCTGGCACGAAATCGCCCGTGGATGCTCAAGGCCGAGTCGGCGCTCAACAAGCTGTAGCAGACGCTGTTCAACTCCGCCGCCGGCGGTTCCTGCCCCGCCAGGGACGCGACGATCGCGGCCGCACATTGCAGGGCCTGCGCACAGGCCGCCGAGGCCGACTTTGGCATGGGGTCGGCAATGCAGGAATCGCCGATCACATAGGTGTCGGTGGCCAGCGTCGATTCGAAACTTAAGGGCTTGACCGGGCACCACCCGTGGTCGGAGGCCAAGCCGCATTCGGCCGCCAGCAGTGTCGGCGCCTGCGGCGGGATGATGTTGGCCACCGCGACGCG
Source organism: uncultured Steroidobacteraceae bacterium (assembly GCA_964657675.1). Classification (GTDB taxonomy): domain Bacteria; phylum Pseudomonadota; class Gammaproteobacteria; order Steroidobacterales; family Steroidobacteraceae; genus Bog-1198. Next base: position 19,426 of record CAZZWE010000060.1, on the reverse strand, counting down.
GTGTTCGCGCCCGCCGGCGATCAGCAGCATTTGCTTGGCATCGACCCGCTCCACCGCGCCCCCATCGACCACCGATATCCACTCGATCATCCCAGGATAGCGAGTGCGCCAAGCCTCCGTGAACTCCGGCTGGCGCGGAAAATGATTGTTGGCATCGAAAATTAAAATCTTGCAGCGAGATTTGGCCGTGTGCAAAAAATCCGCGATGATGCTGGCGCGCTCGAAGGGTCCCGGCGGACAGCGCATGGGCCCGGCGGGCACGCTGATGGCCACCACCCCACCATCCGCAATCGACTTGAGCTGCGCCGCCAGCAGTTCAGTCTGCGGGCCCGCCTGCCAGGCATGCGGCATGATTGCACTCGCGGCCTGCGTGTAACCGTCAGGCTTGTTCCATAGAAAGCGGATGCCGCTCGCCATGACCAGACGGTCGTAAGCGAGCACACCGCCCCGGCTCAAGCTCGCGCGCCGTACTCGTGTGTCGATTTGCGTGACGCGGTCGCGCACATAAGTAACCCCGCTGCGCTTGAGTCCGGCGCGCGACACGCGCAGCGACTGCATCCCGCGATAGCCGGCCAGCACACCATTGCTGGTGGGACAACAGGTGTAGGTGCCATCCGGATCCACCAACGTGATCTTGAGTGCGGGACTTAAGCGCCGCAGCTGCAGGGCACAGGCGCTGCCCGCGAAACCGCCGCCGACGATCAGCACCCGAGCGCCGGCACCCTGCCCTCGCGCGCCCGTCCAACGCGGCCACACGGCGACGCCCGCGACGCCCGCGCTTAAGCGTAAGAATGCGCGCCGCGTGTTTATTCCCACTGCAATTCCTCGTAGACGCGGATGACGTTGTGAGCGTGCGCCGTATCCCAGAGCAACCAATGCGGCTGCTCCTCGAGCGCAACCTGACCGATGGCCTCTTGCACGGACTTTCCCTGCGACAGCGCCGCGCTCACCCCGTCCACCAGCGCCTGAAGATACCGGCGCTCCGCCATCAGTGCCTGCGGCAAATCGCGCGACGGAGGACCGTGACCGGGAATCACCCAGGTCACTTTCATCGCAGCCAGTTGATCGATGGCCGCAAGCCATCCCCGCACGCTGCCATCGAGCGCCGGAATGCGTTCGCGAAACAGCAGGTCACCGGACCACAGCGTGGCACTGCGTTCATCGTAGATCGACAAATCGCAGTCGGTGTGAGCCTTCGGCCAGGCGCGCAGCCGCAATACCCGGTGCCCTAAGTCCAGTGTCTGATCGTGCCCTACCGACACCACGATTTGCGGGCCGATGATTTGGTCCGCGCCCGCGGGTGCATCCAAATCAGCTGAGTATTCTTTGACAAAAAATGCCTGGCTGTTGGTCATCGCCTCGGCGAGTGCCGCATGTCCCACATACTTTGGGTGTTCATCTCGGAAGGCCGCATTGCCGAGCACATGATCCACATGCACGTGCGTGTTGATTACGAAACAAATCGGTTTCGGGGTGGTTTGCTTGATCGACGCGCGCAACTTGCGGCCGATGCCGACGGAGCCGCCCGTGTCGATCACCGCCACACAACGATCGCCAATGATGAAACCAATATTGGCGATGTCATCATGCCCGGCGGCATCCAACGCCACTGGCTTGCCCTGATGAACATAGATGTCGGGAGCCAATTGCATCACCTTGAATGCATCGTCGGCGCGAGCCGCGACACTCAAGGCGCAACACAGCAGCAGAAGAAATTTCACGCGATCAATGCAGCGACGCGTGCTCCGTGACCGAGCCGCCGTCCCAAGTGGCCGTGAAGTGCGCCTTGGTTTCCGAATCCACGGCATCCACGCTCACCGGCGCGGGTAGCGCTTGCGCTGCGGTGAGTCGCAGCGATGGATTCTCACTCAAGGAAATTCCCGTATCCGCATCCAGCAGCGTGCCACCGGCCGTACTGATGCGGATATGCGAAATGTAATGGGCCGGAATCGGATCGCCGGTTTTCGGATCGATTTGAAATCCGGAATTATTCGGATGACGGATGCTGGCTTGCAGTGACTTGGCATCGGCGGTGGACCGCAACCGGACCTCGCCTAATTTCCCGCCGCTCGAAGGCGCCGGCGGCGCGGAACAACCGCCGCTGGCCTTCACCCAGGTGCTGCGCATTTCCAATGACCCGTCGGCCAGCTCGGCAATGGCTCGCACCGAGGTAAATCGATCGATGCGTACGCGCATGTCGATCTCAGTCAACGGCGTCGCGCCCATATCGAAGCTTGCCACCAACGGAGAGGGATTGTTGTCGATGAATACACGAACGCTTTTGATGCGGCGTTGCGCATCGTCCGCAAACCGTAACGTCAGCGGTGTCGCGGCAGGATCGGGGGTGTTGGCAGGCGCCTCGACACTCATGAATTTTTCGTCGACCATGCCCATGGGCTTGTCGCCGTAGTAGCGCGCCTTTAAGGCTTCCCACGCGCTGCTGGATGGTTCCTGCGCGTCCGCCGCGGCATTGGCGACGCTGGACAAAACGCAGCCTAAAAGCAGACTGGCACAGAGCTGAAGGTGAGCAGGCGTGCGACGCATGAAGGTCTCCTTACGAGATGCTCAGTGTGCCACAAAGCAAAGAAAAGGCGGCGATGCACAATTTACATCGCCGCCTATGATCAGCCCATCAAACTAGAAGAACAGGATGCCGCCGATGGCTAAATCCTTCTCGGTCGCGGAGTTGGAGCTGACACCCGGGTTCGGGCTGCCCCAAGCCTGCGATTTGGTGTCAATAAACTCGCCGACCAGCGTGATGCTCTTGGTCAAGCTGTAGTAGAGACCGCCCACCGCGGACGCATTGCGCTTCACCAGGTTGTTGCCAATGGCAAATTCACCGTCAGCCAGATGCAGATCCGACTCGCCATAGCTCAAGCCGAACTTCAGCTTGTTCCACTTGTAAGTCGCCTGAATATAGCCGCCATCCGACCGACGCTTCGAGCCGTCATCTGAGGTCGCCAGAATGAAGAAGCCAGTGGTGCCAATACCGTTGCCGGTATACAAGTAAACCACGCCTTCAAACGGACCGTAATCGAGCTTAACGCCGCCATCGACGCCGAAGCCGCTAAACGATGCCGTAGTGCCGGGATTCAAGGTATAGGCGCTCGTATCCTGGCGCAGCTTCTGGCCGATGCCGTCGATGAACACCTTGCCGCTCAAGCCATCGCTCTTCGGATCGCCGAACACGTAGTTGGCGCCCAATTGCACCTGCGGTGAGTTATGCGAGGTATACACACCCGATGACAAAGGCTGGAATATGCCGAGCGAACCGCTGAAGCCCGCGAACACCGGCGAGGTGTACGTGATCTGCGGCTGCCAGTCGGTGTAGATATAACCCACACCGATGCGGCCCAGGCTGGTGTTGCCCGGTGCGGCCGTGCTGCTCGACGTGCCGACACCCAATAGGGTCATGTCATCGAGAATCGCGTCCTTGCCGAACAGACCGATATCGCGGCCCAACTTGACCGTGCCCCAGCTGACATCGCCAAAGGTGAAATACGCCTGACGAGCATCGATGCCGGGAGTCGATAACGCCGTCGGTTGGCCCGCGCCATTGACGCCCGCGGCGGCCGAGCTGTTGATGCCGGGATAAAACCCGATGGTCACGTCGATATCGAGATCCGCTTGTCGTGTCGTCGCACTGAATACCAATGCGGCGGGCAGCAAACCGTTGCGCACGGCGGCGGATTTGTCGCCGGTGCAAGCCAGACCACCAGTGACCGCGGTGGTCGAGCCGGCATCCGTCGTCGAGTGATCGCACTGCGTCTGCACGTAAAATGCATTCACATTGCCCGAAAAATCAATTTTCCAATCGCCGGCGTTGACGTCGATGCCGGCCATCGCCTGCGTCATTGGAACCATGCAAACCGCGCCTACGGCGACTGCAAGCTTAGTGCGCTTAATCATGAAAAACTCCCTCCGTTACCAGTTCTGTCGTGGGCTTTATTAGCAGTTGCGGCCGCGCCATAGCGACGGCTTAACCCTAGATTTCCCATTGCAAGAGGCGTACCAATCACGCAACCCCGCGGAAAAGGCCGTTTATCAGCTGATAGGTCTGGGGCTCTGTCACACCCAAGATGCAAATATGTCGCACTCTGTATTGGTTTAGAGACAACCCACCCCATATCGACTGACCCCAGGATTGAGCAAATCGCCGCAGTGGCGTAGAGCCCTCATCTTCAACGTGCTTCATTTTTGAAGCACTTACTGTGGCGGATCAGTAACACCCAGACCTGTGACTGGCGAGACTGCCTACCGGCCGCTGCGCAAGTGACTGATTGCGCGCGGAATCCACATTTATATGGCTGCTGGCACGCTAGCTGCTTATCTGGGTATTCGATTACGTACCGACACGAGGAGCATTGATGAAGACGAAAGCCGCCGTTGCGTGGGAAGCGAACAAGCCCCTAACCATCGAAGAAGTGGATCTGGAAGGCCCCAAGGCTGGCGAAGTGCTGGTTCGAATCGTGGCCACCGGGGTCTGTCACACCGATGCCTTCACGCTGTCGGGCGCTGATCCTGAAGGACTGTTTCCCGTCATCATGGGCCACGAAGGGGGCGGCATCGTCGAGGAAATCGGACCCGGTGTGACCAGCGTCAAGCCGGGGGACCACGTGATTCCCTTGTACACCCCGGAATGCGGCACCTGCGAATATTGCTTGTCGGGCAAGACCAACCTGTGCCAACGCATTCGCGTTACCCAGGGCAAGGGGTTGATGCCGGATGGCACGTCGCGCTTCTCCTATAAGGGCAAGCCGATTCTGCATTACATGGGCACCAGCACCTTCTCGAACTACACCGTGTTGCCGGAAATTTCGGTGGCCAAGATCAATCCGAAGGCACCGCTTGAAAAGGTCTGTCTGCTGGGCTGTGGCATTACCACGGGCATAGGCGCGGTATTGAACACAGCCAAAGTACCGCCGGGCTCCACCGTTGCGGTCTTCGGCTTGGGCGGCATTGGTCTGTCTGTGGTGCAAGGCGCTGTCATGGCCAAGGCCTCGCGAATCATCGCGGTCGACTTGAATCCCAGCAAATGGACCATGGCCAAGGCCTTGGGCGCGACGGATTACGTTAACCCGAAGGACTATGACAAACCGGTGCAGCAAGTCATTGTCGATCTGACCAACGGCGGCGTCGATTATTCCTTCGAATGTATCGGCAATGTGCATGTCATGCGCTCCGCCCTAGAGTGTTGTCACAAGGGCTGGGGCGAATCAGTTATCATTGGTGTCGCAGGTGCGGGTCAGGAGATTTCGACCCGGCCGTTCCAACTCGTCACGGGACGCGTCTGGCGCGGTTCGGCCTTTGGTGGAGTGAAAGGCCGCTCGCAACTACCAGGATATGTGGACCGATTTCTCGCCGGCGAAATCAAAATCGACGAGATGATCAGTGAAGTGTTGCCGCTGGAAAAGATCAACGAAGCGTTCGAGCTGATGCACGAAGGCAAGGTGATCCGGTCGGTAATTCAATATTAGTTTGATTGTTCGAGATGCCGTGTTAGCGGCTGTAGAAAACCATTGGGAGGAAGAGTCATGGCAGTTTCAATTCATCCGTCGGTCGACAACGGTGTCAAACAAGGATCGAAGGATTTCGCGGGCGGGACATTGTCCTGCAAGTGCACGGATAAGCCCGTCAAGGTCGAAATCAGCGCGAATACCGCTCACAACCACGCTTGCGGTTGCACCAAGTGCTGGAAGCCGAAGGGCGCGACGTTTGCAGTCATCGCCGTTGTCTCCAAGGACAAGGTGAAGGTATTGCAGAACGGCGACAAGCTCGCCATCGTCGATCCGTCGGCCACCATTCAACGTCATGCCTGCAAGGTGTGCGGTGTGCATATGTATGGCCGTATTGAAAACACCAAGCACGCGTTCTACGGACTTGATTTCGTGCATTCCGAATTGTCGAATGAGCAGGGCTGGTCGGCGCCGGGATTTGCGGCGTTCGTTTCTTCGATCATCGAAGCCGGCTACGATCCTGCCGGCATGGGCGCCGTGCGCAGCCGCCTGAAGGAGCTGGGTCTGGAGCCTTATGATTGCTTGAACCCGCCGTTGATGGATGCGCTCGCAACGCATGCGGCTAAACAGTCGGGCGCTTTGAAAGCCTGAAGTTCGTCCTGATGAATAAGAACGCCGGCCCGTTAAAAGGCCGGCGTTTTTTTGGGCGGGTTTTACTGCTCGAGCACGATGTTGTGTTTATGAATCTTGCGGTACAGCGTGTTGCGGCTGATGCCAAGCGCCTGCGCGGTGCGGCTGATGTTCCAGTGCATGCGCTCCAGCTCCCGCAACAAGGCCGCACACTCCGCATCACGCAAAGCCGCTGAGGGCAGCGCAGGCGTGACGATCGACGCGGTTTCTGATTGAGCCGGCGCCACCGTCGCCTGCGGCGCGACGCGAGCTTCGGTATGCAAGATCTCCTGCGGCAGATTCGACAACCGAATCACACCTTCGCGGCACAGTGCCGAGGAAGTTCGCAGCGCGTTGCGCAGTTGCCGGATGTTTCCGGGCCAACTGTAATCAAGCAGTTTCTGAAACGCGTCCTCGGCGATCTCCACCGTCTCGCCGCCGGAATTTTCTTCGTTGAGCAACGTGCGGATCAGATCGGCCTTATCGGCCCGATCGCGCAATAGCGGTAGCTGCAGCGTGATGCCGTTGAGGCGGTAATACAGATCTTCGCGAAAGTCGCCGCTCTCGATCATTTTGGTGATGTCGCGGTGAGTCGCGCTGATGACATGCAAATTCACCGGGATGGGTTGATCGCTGCCGAGCGGTACGATTTCCCGCTCCTCGATCACCCGCAGCAGCCGGGTCTGCAGCATCAAAGGCATATCGCCGATTTCATCGAGGAACAGCGTGCCGCCATTGGACTGCAGGATTTTACCCACCCGCCCTTCTTTCACCGCACCGGTGAAGGCACCGCGTGTATAGCCGAACAACTCACTCTCGATCAAACTCTCCGGGATCGCGGCGCAGTTCACCGTCACCATGGGCTTGTCGAACCACAAGCCGCTGAAGTGCAATGCCTTGGCAAAGGCCTCCTTGCCGGTTCCGGTGGCGCCCTTCAGCAGGATGGGCACTTGCTTGGCGAACAACTGACGGCCGACGACCAAATTCTTGCGCATTTGCGGATCTTCACCCACATGGTGTTGACCGCGCGCCGTGTGCTTAGGGTCGGCGACCGGCGCCACGCTGGGCTGCTCCGGTGCACCCAACTTGAAAGTCCGGGGAGAGCCCTGCAGCGGTCCGCGGGCCAGCGCGAAGAAGCGCCGGCCATGCGTCAGATCACGAACCGGCCAGATGGTGCTCGATTCAAACTGTGCGCGGCGCTCCAGGGTGCCAAAGTCGAACTGGAACACCTTCTCGATGGATTCACCGACCAAGGACTTGCGGTTAGAAACACCCAGTTGCAACAACGCGCTTTCATTGACGGCAAGCACTTTGCCCTCGCCGTCCATCGCCACCAGCGCTTCATGCAACAGTCCGACGAACTCGGGTCGGCTGTGAAAACGCAGAATCCAGGACTGGCTATACTCGTTTAAGAAATTCCATCGGGAAATCAGGTGAGTCGACATCAGCACCAACGCCATGGTGTGGCGCTGAATCAGCCGGCTGTCATTCGAGTTGGCGGTCGAGGCGTCGAGCACGGCGAGAATATTGCCGTGAGAATCCCAGATCGGCGCACCCGAGCAGGATAACGACACGTTATAGCCGCGGTAGTGTTCTTCGCGATGCACCGTGACGGGACCGGCTTCCGCGATACAGGTACCAATGCCGTTAGTGCCCTCGTGCCGTTCGTCCCAGAGCGAACCCAATGACAAGCCGGCGTGGCGGAATTCACGCTGCAACGTCGGATCACTGATAGTGGTCAATACGACGCCTTGCGTATCGGACAAAATCACCGCGAAACCGGAACCCGCGATCTGCTCGTACAGGCTTTCCATCTCCGCGCGCGCCACGGGCAGCAGTTCACCCATGCGTTGCTGCAATTCCTTCAACGCGTGTGAGCTTAGGACGGAAGCCTGCCGCGGCGCGGCGGGCTCAATGTGATATTCCTGAAGACAGCGATACCAGGAACGGGTTACGTGCGGCTCGATGCCGGCCGGTTGTAGCCCGTTTTGAACCACGTGAAGCACGCGCGAAGCATGCCTCGTTGCGAGATTCATATTTGCCATGAACTCCCCCCTCGCGTTGGTGCCAATCCTTGGCCTGGCAGCGCTACCCACCGCGACGCTAGGGGTCGCGACGGTGTGCGTGCCTGTCGTGCCAAATCCGCTACAGAGCCATCCTGTAGGACATTATGCTGCATTCCACGCAGCAGCATAACCCCTGTAGCGTTTTCGATACACTAATTCGCGGAACTAGGGATTCGCGGGCTCCGGAGGCGCAACCGGGTCGCCAAACTTGTAGGCCGGATCGCCGCTGTATTTAGAGCGCACAAACGTCAAAATTTTCCACAAATCATCTGAGCTTTTGAGAATGGCACCAAAAGGGGGCATGGGTCCAACCACGTTCTCATGGCCTTTACGCATGTAGCCCGCTTTCTGCAGCTCATCGCTGCCCAAAGTCACGAGACGGAACAAGGTGTCGTCATCGCCGCCATAGACCCAGACGTCGTTGGTCAAGGCCGGGCACATGCCGCCGCCGCCGTTACCGCCGTGGCAACCACTGCAGGAATACTGCAACAGAAATTTGCCGCCTTCCGCCGCGATGTCGGTCTGTGAATCCTTGTACGGATTATGCAATGAACCCTTGGGCGACTTCGCCACCAGATCGACCGGCGAGATCTTCGTATAATCAACCGTAGCGCCGGCAGCAGCGCCCGCCGCAGGCGCAGCGGCCGCAGGGGCAGCCGCGGGCGCACCCGCCCAAACTTTAGGCAACGCAAACACACTCAACGTGGCACCCAACACCATCACCGCCCCAACAACCAATACGCCTCTACTCACAAACCTTCTCCTATACTTTTCAAACTCAGCCTGATTTGGAGCTGCTACCGGCAGCGTCCTGCAATACCTTCACCACTGCATCGCTGTTATTCGACTGAGCGATGCTCAAGGCCGTACGGCCATCTTCGCTCTTGGCGTTTACATCCGCACCGGACTTCAGTAACAGCGTCACCACCGTCGATTTATTTCCGGCGGCCGCAATCATCAACGCGGTCACACCGCCTGGGTTGGTGGCGTTCACCTTCGCGCCGTGCGCGATCAAGGCACCGCCCAGTTCACTCGAGCCTGCGATCGCTGCCAGCATCAAAGGCGTGTAGCCGCCCTTGGCAACCGGCGCATTGACATCCGCACCCGCCGCCACCAGTGCGTTGGCGCTCTTGAGCTTGGCGTTCTGCGCGGCCACGGCCAACGCCGTCAACCCTTCCGGATCGGTGGCTTCGAGCTTGGCGCCGTGCTTGACCAGCAAATTAATTGCGGCCGGGTTGTCGCCCCAGGATGCCCACATCAACGGCGTCCAGCCATTGCGATCCGCCAGATTCACATCAGCCTTGTGGTCCAAAATCGCCGCTGCGACCGGCACGAATCCAAATCGAACGGCCGAAATCAGCGGCGTGAAGCCCTCGCCGTCCGTTGAGTTCGAGTGTGCCGCGTGCGTCAACAAATAGTTCACGCGATCCACATCATTGGCGACGATGGCGTTATTCAATTCTTCATCCGGGTTCGCGCCATCCGCCAGCCATTTCTTCAGCTCAGCCATCCGCTGCGCTTTGTGCTTGGCAATCACCGCTGCCGACTCGACTTCCACTTTCGGCGGCTTGTAAGGGCCGTGCGAAGGCAAATCGCCTGAGACCGTACATTCGTCGCACTTCACCAGCGGCACGCCGTACTCCATCAGGATTTTCTTGATGGCATCGGCATTCTGCGCAATGGCATCTTCAACGGCCGCCTTGATGTCCGGCCTGCCGCGCGGCACCGCCAAGGTCATGTTGAATTCCAGCGGCGTCTCATCTTCAAGCATGTTGACCGGCTGGATCACCAACGGCGCGTGCATCACTTCCTTGTAATAGCCAGCCATCGGGCCCCACACGGCGGCGATGTCGAGCGAGCCATCAATGACTTGCTGTACCTGGTAGGAGGGCTGGTTAGTTTCGATCAAATCGCCGTTGTGACTTAAGTATTGGATCACCGTGTTGTCGATCACGTGATGCTCGGCCAGCACGGTGCGCATGGCGGAGACTTGAAATACGCCGACCCGCAGCACTTTGAGCGGCGGATCGTTCAGTGTCTTGATATGAATGTTCTTGTCGTTGCGATACGCCAGCACAAAGGTGGAGCGATACAGCGGCGACAGGACGGTTGCGCCTTCGGTGTCGGAGGCCATGTCCATCCAGACATCACAATTGCCTTCGCTCAAGGTGGTGCGCATCAGGCCGCGTTCAATGGACGGCCGCCAGTAGTACTGCACGCCGGTGCCCAGCGTCTGGCCGATGAGCTGCGCGATTTTGTTCTCGAACCCCTCGCCCTTCATGTTGGTGAGCGGCATGTTGCCGGGGTCGGCGCAGACCGTGAGCGATTTGAGCTTGTCTGCTGCGAGTGCCACGCCGCTTGCGCCGAGGCACAACGCCAGCACCGCACCGCACCGAAAAAAGTTTGAAGATTTGTTGATCATTGGAGAGTGCTCCCAAAGCCATGCTCTCACAGAGCTGCTGCCTGGTCTGAAGTATTGGAGGATTTCGTGCTGAAAAGGTTTCATCTAAGGATTTTCACATGGCGCCGCTTTAATATTCGCCAAAGAAAAACCCGATGGCTTGCGCCACCGGGTTTGTCTTAATTACAAAGCTTAAGTCGGATTTAGTTACCCACTTTAAACGTGTACAGCGTACCCCCCTGCGGGATGGTGCTGAGGTTTGCTGCTTTGGTCATTGCCGTCGCGCCGATGGCGCCGAACTTGTCGCTCAGATCCAATCCTGCCGTCACCGGCAGACCGATCCAACCGCCGATGCCAGACCACACCGAGATGTATTCCTTACCCTTCACAGAGTAAGCAATGGGATTCCCGATGATGCCCGACCCTAGCTTCTTCGACCAAACCACCTTACCGGATGCACGATCGACAGCGCGGAAGTCGCCGCCCAAGCTGCCGTAGAACGCCAGACCGCCGGCCGTCACCAGAGCGCCGCTCCAGTTAGGATATTGGTCAGGAATTTCCCACTCGGTCTTGCCGGTGACCACGTTGAACTTCTTGAACTTGCCCGTCACGCCCGGCTTTTCCGGATACATGTACACGTTCGCGAAGACGTATACCGTGCCCTGCTGCGTGTGTGAGCGTTCCTGAGGTTCATCTTCCATGCACCAGTTGTTGGTCGGCACGTAGAAGAACGTCGGATCGGTGGGATCAACCGCCGCCGGCTGTTGGTCCTTGCCACCCATCGCGGACGGGCAAGCCTGAGTATTCACACCCGCCTTGAGGGGTGAGTGCTCAGCCACTTTGACCGGACGACCGGTCTTCATGTCGATCTTCTCGGCCCAGTTCGCAGTCACGTACTTGTTGGCGCGCAGCAGCGTGCCGTCGGTACGATCCAGAACATACGCAAAGCCGTTGCGATCAAAGTGCACCAAGGTCTTCTTGGTCTGGCCGTCAATCGGCATGTCGACCAGAATCACTTCGTTCACACCGTCATAGTCCCACTGGTCGAACGGAGTCATTTGATAGATCCATTCGGCTTCGCCGGTATCAACGTTGCGCGCGAAAATGCTCATCGACCACTTATTGTCAAACTTGCCGCTGTTGCAATTTTCCTGCGTCAGCGGTTCAGCACAACGATACTGCGGAGACCACAAGCCCGGGTTGCCCGTGCCGTAGTACACCAAGTGCAGAGCCGGATCGTAGGCATACCAGCCCCAAGCCGCACCGCCGCCCCGCTTCCATTCGTCGCCGGGGTAGGTGTGAACGCCCAAGTCCTTACCGAACTGGCCGTACTCAGGATGCTTCTTGTTGGTGTTTTTGGTCATGCAAACGTCGGCATCGGTGCCGGTCGAGTGACATTCCCAAACCTTCTTGCCATCCGCCAAGTTGTACGCAGTGACACGACCGCGGGCTGCGAACTCGTCGCCGCCGAAACCGATGATCACCTTGTCATTCGCAATGATCGGAGCAGGCGTAATGGTCTCGCCCTTATCCGGGTATGCATGCTTGACGACCCAGGCTTCCTTACCAGTCACTGCGTCCAGCGCGATGACATAACCGTCCAAGGTTCCAAATACCAACTTGCCTTCGGCATACGACAAACCACGATTCACGGTGTCGCAACAGGCGCGGGGCACTGCGGATTCGTCGCGACCGCTGGTCTTGACGTACTTCCAAAGAGCCACAGGATGATCCGGATCGGACAGATCCAATGCCTGGACGATGTTGGGCCAGCCGCTTTCCATGAACATCATCGGCTTGCCGCCAACGTTTTCAATGACCAGAGGTTGACCTTCGTGCCCGCGCAGGGTGCCGCTCGACTGCGACCAGACCATGCTGAGGTCTTTGACGTTGGTGGTATTGATATCTTTCAAAGTGCTGTAACGGGTCAGATTCAAGTTACCGGCGGGAGCTCCCCACTGGTTTCCATCTTTAAACCGCGTCATCTGCTCAGAATCCGTGGCGGCCGTTGCGGCACCACAGGTCGTTACGAGCGCTGCTGCGGCGCAAATTAATTTAACGCGACGATTAGCTGTGAGCCATGTCATCTCAATTCTCCTACTGCGTGGGTCTGCGTGCTTAGATCAAGGCAAGTCACTAGTGGCAAAACTCCCTCCTTTGCATAATTTTCAATACTTATATTCTTCTGGCCCAAACTGATCGCGTGCTGTCTTCGACGCACCCGCGGGCCGCGATAAGAAATAGCAATGCTTATGCCATCGGGACTAATTCCGGAAAGAAAAATGACCCAATGTTTTATTTCCAGCCAAATCAGATAGTTGAATTTTATCAGGTCATAATTTTGAGACGTGGATCACATGCCACTGTGTCAGTCCCGTTACAGTGATCCCTCAATTTGCGCCGTTAATGATGCGCCACGGAAGCCGTCTCAGGCTTCGATCAAACCGTGACGGATGGCGATCAGGGTGAGTTCCGACTGGTTCGCGACCCCGAGTTTCTGCTTGATGTTGTACAAATGCGTCCCTACGGTCGAGGCCGACAGGCTCAAATCTTGTGCGATGCGGGCAACGCTGGCGCCACCGGCCAATCGGACAAACACCTCGAATTCCCTTTCCGACAAGCGCTCGACCGGAGATTTACTCGCGCCATCAAACTCCGACAGCGCGAGTTTTTGCGCCAGCTCCGGATCTAAATAGCGGCGCCCGGACGCCACGGCGTTGACGGCTTCGACCAACACTTCAGGCGCGCTGCGCTTGGACAAATAGCCGAGCGCCCCTTCTTGCAAGGCACGCCGTGCGTGCATCGGATCATCGTGCGCGGACAGCGCCAAGATCCGAGCTTGAGGATGGCGCGCACGAATCCTGCGCAGTGCCGCCATGCCACCCATGCCGGGCATCGCCAAATCCATCACCATCACGTCGGGTTCGAGTTCGGCATACAACTGACAGGCTGCCTCGCCCGAATCCCCCTCCGCCAGCACCTTTACATCTCCCACGGCTTGCAGCAGCAGTCGAAACCCCATTCGCACCACCGCATGATCATCAACCAGGACGACTCGTATCATGCCGGCGATGCTAACGGAATGTCGGCGACGAGACGAACCCCACCACCCGCCGCGGCCTCCACGCTGAAGGACCCTTTGAGCTGATCGACTCGATCTTTGAGGCCGCGCAGACCGTAATGGCCGGGCTGCAGCCAGTCGGCCGGCAGCCCAACGCCATCATCCGACACCACCGCGCGTATCGAGCGCTCATCGCTCACCACTTGAATGTCGATCCGCGAGGCCTGGGCATGGCGCAGCGAGTTGATGAGGCCTTCCTGCACCACCCGGTAGACCGTCAGCGCCACGGTGGGATTGAGCGCCTGATTCAACGCGAGCTTAAGATCCAGCGCAGTGGCAGGATGCCGCCGCTGCCAATCTCGCACCAGGTTTTCCAATGTATCCGCCAACCCCAAGCTATCCAGCGACAAGGGCGTGAGCCGCGGAATGAGTCCATGCATGGCATCATACAAACGCGCCGCCTCCTCGGAAATCAGACGCGCCACGTTGCCGGTTTCGACATCTTTCTCGCCGACGCGGTTGGCGATGGCCAATGCCAGGCTGCGGATGGCGGTCACCGACTGACCGAATTCGTCGTGCAATTCGTGCGCGATCAGGCGCCGTTCTTCCTCCACGCGCTGATCCGCGAGCGAAGCCAATTCACGCCGCTCCTCGACGCGCGCCTCCGCTTCCAGGACTTTTTGCTCCGCGAAAACCTTGTCCTGCACGCCTTGCGCCATGCGATTGAACGCCGCACCAATCGCATTCGCTTCGGCGCCTGCCAACGGCGGCAAGCGAAATCCCAGGTCGCCCTGCTGCACTTTTTCCAAGCCGCCGACAATGATGGGAAAGGGCTTGAGCATGCGGGCAACCAGCCAAAATGCCAGGCCATTGACGATCAACAGCATGACCACGGCGATCAGCGCCAAGCGGCTGATTTCATCCCAGGCATCCAAGGTGGCACGCGAGGCCTGCGACTCGACGATGAGCAACAGCCCCCCGCGCAGCTCAAAGGTATAGCGCGAGTCGGGCGGCGCCAATAAGCGCACGAACCACGCCGGCGCCTCACGCCCGGCCTTGTAGGTTGCCGGCGGCGAGCGGTACAGCACCTCGCCGCTGGGCGCTTGCAGGATCACCTCGTTGGCGCGCACCCGTCCTAACTGCTGCAGGTACTGCAGAACCGCCTCAGGTCCGGCCACCGTGGAGTACAGCGAGGTCATTCGCCCCAAGAACTGCGAGGCAATGCGGTTGGCGGCCTCGGTCTCCTCACGCACCGAGGCGCGCATGCCTTGGATTTCAGCCGCTATCAGCACCACCACGAAGGCGGCGCTCAAGCCGGTCACCACAAGGTTCAAACGAGTCCGCAGCCGCATGGCCGGATGGTATCAGGCCGACCGCTTCCCGAAGCTCTTCCCGCCAGCCTCATGATAATCATGACCGTAGATTCATGATGCCGCCGATTCGGGTTCCCGCTGCCGGGGCGAGGATAGGACCGCTATCTATCCAAAGGAGATTGTTATGACCTGGGAAACCCCAAACGCAGTGGAAATTCGCTTCGGTATGGAAATCACCATGTACGTGTCGAACCGCTAGACACGCGAGGGCGCTGCTCGCACCGGCGAGAGCGCCCGTTCCCGTTCTCTCATGCGGATCCGAGTTCTTGGATCGGCCGCCGGCGGCGGCTTCCCCCAATGGAATTGTAATTGCCCCAACTGCGCTGCCTTTCGCGGCGGTACGTTCGTGGGCCGTGCCCGCACACAGTCCTCAATAGCGGTAGGCGACGGCACCGCCTGGGTACTGGTTAACGCCTCCCCCGACATCTTGGCGCAACTGGCGGCCAATCCGCAGTTACAACCCGGCCGCGGGATCCGCGACACCGCACTGGCTGCGGTGCTGTTGGTCGATGGCCAGGTCGATCACACCACCGGCTTGTACATGCTGCGTGAGGCCACGAAGCCTTGGCCGGTGTGGTGCACCGACAGTACCTATGCGGATCTCACGCGCGGCAATCCCATTCTCAACGTGCTATCGCACTTCTGCGGCGTCGAGCATCACCGCATCGAGATGGACGGCGCGCCGTTTGCCATCGGTCCGGTGCCGGGCATTCGGTGGCGCGCCTTACCCGTCGCCAGCAAGCCCGCGCCGTATTCACCCAATCGCGATGCGCCCATCCTGGGCGACAACATCGCGCTGCTGATCGAGGATGAGCGCAGCGGCAAGTCCGCGCTCTATGCGCCCGGCCTGGGTGCCATCGATGCCGCCATTTGGGCTGCCATGCAAAGCGCCGCCTGCGTGCTGGTGGACGGTACCTTCTGGACCGACGATGAAATGTTGTCGCTGGACGTCTCCAAAAAGCGCGCGCGTGATATCGGACATTTGGCGCAGAGCGGCGCGGGCGGCATGCTCGAATCGCTCGACCGTTTGCCGAGCACCACTCGAAAAATTCTAATTCATATCAACAACACCAATCCGATTCTCGATGAAGCCTCCGCACCGGCCGCGGAACTGAAACGGCGCGGTGTGGAAGTCGCTTGGGACGGCATGGAGATCGAACTGTGAGCGAGGCTTTAAGCCGGGAAGAATTCGAAGCGCAACTGCGCGACCAGGGACGCGCCTATCACATCCATCATCCGTTCAATCGGATGTTGAATTCTGGCGGCGCGTCCAAACAACAAATTCAGGCCTGGGTGGCCAATCGTTTTTACTACCAGATCAACATCCCCATCAAAGACGCGGCGATACTGTCCAATTGCAGCGATCGCGCCGTGCGGCGCGCCTGGGTGCAGCGCATTTTGGATCACGACGGCTATGGCGAGGATGCCGGCGGAATCGACTCGTGGCTGCGCTTGGCGGAGGCCGTCGGCTTGTCTCGCGAAGAAACCGAAAGTCTGCAACATGTATTGCCGGGCGTGCGCTTCGCCGTCGACGCCTATGTCAACTTTGCCCGGCGTGCGCCGTGGCAGGAAGCGGTCTGCTCCTCACTCACCGAACTGTTCGCACCCGAAATTCACAAACAACGCCTGGCGAATTGGCCGCAGCACTATCCATGGGTCGATGCCACCGGACTGCATTACTTTCAGAGCCGCATCAGCCTGGCGCGGCGTGATGTGGAATTTGGATTGGAATTCACGCTGCAGCATTTCAACACCCGCGCATTGCAATTGCGCGCCCTCGAGATCTTGAAGTTCAAGCTGGATGTGCTGTGGCAAATGAGCGATGCCATGTCCATACGCCACGGAGTCGCGCTGTGAAGCCGCCCGTGATCGATGAAACTTCCATCCCCACCGTCGGCCGCGGCTTCCGTCTGCAGTGGGAGGAGGCGCAGAAAGCGCATGTACTGCTCTATCCGGAAGGCATGATCAAACTGAACGGCAGCGCCGGCGAAATCATGAAGCGCTGTGACGGGCAAGTGAACCTGGCCTCCATCACAGCCGACTTGGAACGCGCCTTTAGCGCTACAGGCTTGAGCGCAGATGTCATTGCATTCGTTCGCATGGCGGTTGAGAAACGATGGCTGACGTTGCAACCGTAGACACTGCCACTCCCGGCGCCGCCACTTCGGGCGTCGCCACGCCGGGCAGGGTCAATGCA
>CAZZWE010000060.1:0-2193 GCA_964657675.1 uncultured Steroidobacteraceae bacterium | reverse complement strand
GATCCGCTATCAGCCGACCATCCTCACGGCCGACAGCGACGGCGACTTCGCTCGCGCCAAGGCGAACGCCGCCGCACGAGCCGCATAGACACAAGCCCTGGCCGGGCGTCGCCACGCCCGGCCCGCCGCTGTGGCTGCTGCTGGAACTCACCTATACCTGCCCGCTGCATTGCGCCTTTTGTTACAACCCGACCAACTACGTCGCGGGCAGCGGCCCTGAACTGGAAACCGCCGATTGGATCCGCGTGTTGCGTGAAGCGCGCGCCATGGGCGCCGTGCAGTTGGGACTGTCCGGCGGCGAGCCACTGACGCGCCCCGATCTCGAGGAAATTGTCGCCGAGGCCCGGCAACTCGGGTTCTACACCAATCTCATCACCTCCGGCGTCGGTCTCACCGAGACGCGCATACGCGCCTTGAAGGCCGCCGGCCTCGATCACATTCAACTGTCCTTCCAAGACAGCACCAAGCAGATGAACGATTTCTTAAGCAGCACGCGCACCTTCGATTTGAAGTCCAAGGTGGCGGCCTTGGTCAAGCAACACGAATTCCCCATGGTGCTGAACGTGGTGCTGCATCGCCTGAACATCGACCATGTCGAAGAGATTTTGGAAATGGCGCTCAAAATGGGCGCCGAATATGTGGAACTGGCCAACTCCCAATATTACGGCTGGGCATTTCACAATCGCGATCAGCTGCTGCCCAGCCGCGACCAGGTAGAACGCGCCGAAAAGGTCATGCAAAATTTCCGCGAACGCGTGGGAGCAGCCATGCGCATCTATTTTGTAGTCCCCGACTACTTTGAAAACCGACCCAAGCCTTGCATGAACGGCTTGGGCTCGATATTTCTCACCATCACGCCCGATGGCACCGCCCTGCCCTGTCACGCCGCCCGCATGCTGCCCGGCTTGGATTTTCCGAACGTGAAGCAGTCCAGCGTCAGCGACATCTGGTTCAAATCCACCGGCTTCACCCATTTCAGGGGTTTCGACTGGATGAAGGAGCCTTGCCGCAGCTGCCCAGAGAAGACCAAGGATTTTGGCGGTTGCCGCTGTCAGGCCTTTCTATTGACCGGGGATGCGGCCAATACCGATCCGGTATGCGATCTCTCGCCGAATCATTATTTGGTCACGGAAGCGGTCGCCAAAGCGGGCCGGGAACCGGCCACGGTCTCCAAGGTCGAAGAGAAACCCTTGGTGTTTCGCACCGATGGCAATTCGTCTACGCTCTTCGCCAAGCTTCACCGATCTTAAAAACACCATGCCGCTCGATGTTTCTGCTTTGACGTGGATTTTTCTACTCGCCGTCGTCCTTGAGACAGCGACTCGCCTGTGGCTGGCGTCCAGGCAGCTCGCCGCGGTGCGCGCGCACCGCAGCACCGTGCCCGAACAATTTCGCGCACAAATCACGCCGCAGGACCAGATGAAGGCCGCCGATTACACCATCGCCCGGGTGCGTTTCGGACGCTGGTCGACGCTATTCGACGCATTATTGAAGATCGCCTTGACTGTGGGTGGCGGCATCGCCCTGATTGATGCCGCTTGGACGCGCAGCGGCATCGGCGAGCCCTGGCGCGGTGTTCTGATCATCGGCTCGGTGATCGTGGCGCTGCAGCTGCTGGAGCTTCCCTTCGCCTTATGGCGCACCTTCAAGCTGGAAGCACGCTTTGGCTTCAACCGCACCACCGGTCGCGTTTTCGCCGCCGACCTGGGCAAGAGCCTGGTGCTGGGCGTGGCGCTCGGCGGCCCTTTGGTCTTGGCCGCGCTGCTGCTGATGCAGCGCGCGGGTACGAGTTGGTGGCTATGGGCCTGGGCGTTGTGGCTGGCCTGGACACTGGTGCTGACCTGGGCCGCGCCGCGCTTCATCGCTCCCTTGTTCAACCGATTTTCCCCATTGACGGATGCATCGCTCAAGGCGCGCGTGGAAACACTGCTGCAGCGCTGCGGCTTTACCGCCAGCGGCGGTGTGTTTGTCATGGATGGCTCATCGCGCTCCGCCCATGGCAACGCCTACTTCACCGGCATAGGCCGCAACAAGCGCATCGTATTCTTCGACACGCTGCTGGCGCGCATCGAACCCTCGGAGATCGAAGCGGTGTTGGCCCATGAATTAGGCCATTTCAAATTGCATCACGTGCGCCAACGTCTGGTGGTCATGGTGTTTGCAACCTTGGCGGCCTTGGCGGTGATGGCTTGG
>CAZZWE010000059.1:0-25233 GCA_964657675.1 uncultured Steroidobacteraceae bacterium | reverse complement strand
GGCGCCCATGCTGGTACCGGCGATGCAGTCGATCGGCACTTTCAACTCTTCGAGGATTTTTAAAACGCCGATATGTGCCATGCCGCGCGCACCGCCGCCCGACAGCACCAAACAAATGCGCGGGCGCATCAGCGGCGGCGGCGCTTCCGCTACGGCGGCTTCCGCTGTGGCTACTTTCGCGCCCCAAGCGCCTTGCATGAGCAGCGCCCCGGCCAATCCCAAACCCAGTAGACGTTTCCCCATGGTGGGGAACTAGTTTAGAGGACCAAATTGATTCTGGAAGCGGTAAACGTGTTGGCGACCGAGTCGTAGAACCCGTAGGCCATAAACTGAGTGGCTGGGGTTGTCGGTGTGGCCGCAATCAACGTGCTCACTGACGTCTCGAATGGCGCCAGCGTGTTGAACCCACTGATCCCGGCCGTGAAGCTTCCGACCGAGAACACCGGCATGAACACGGTCAGCGCCGAGGTCGGATCCGTGGTAGCCACGGCCGGCACCACGGTCGGCACAGTCGGCATTGTGGTCATATCGATGATTTCGCTCGCCACCTGAATAGTGGCGGAAGTTACCGCCGCATTGGCCAGATTGACGGTCAATCCTGCAGCGGTTGCCGTCGCGAATGGGGCTGCATTGCCCGCGGTCCAGATCACATGCATGACCGCCGGAACCGTTCCTTCGGCATTCACGGCGCTCGCGATGAAGTCGGGCGGCGCCGTCCCAAATGCGCTGCTGAATCCGTTCACTGCCAGGAAATCACCCACGGCCAGCGGGTTCCCGGCGGGATCCGTCGGCAGTGTCAGGGCACCGGTGTTGACCGCGTAGGCGGCCGGATTGGAATTGGTGCCCGTGAAGTCGAACGCACTCACCGGGTAGCCGTTGATGGTCGGCACATCCAGCGTGACGCTGCCGCTGCCCACCGCCACAACCGGGCCTGAAACCAACGTGTTCTGCGAAAGAATGCGCACCGATCCGGTGTCCGTGTTACTGGTGCCGCTGGCATCGAAGGTGACTGCGCCGGTGGTGGCATCTACCGAAGTCAGGAGCCCGCGCACGATCACGTGTTGGCCGACCGAGACCGAACCTGAGTTAAGCGAAAGACCCGCGATACCGTCGGAGGTGACCAGCGTACCGGGACCCAGAGTCACGACGGAATCGGGAATGATCAAATTGACGGTTTGCGCGCTCGTCTGGGACAACACCGCACCCCGCAAGGTAATGGTGTTACCGCTGCGAGCGATGACATCGCCTTCCAAGCCATCGGTAAAGAAATCCTCCAGCGTCCCGCCCGCAATGACGTACTGGGGGGTGAAAATGCCGGCGATGACGCCCGGCTGCGGCACCGTGGTCGGTTGAAAGGTCGTATACGCGGCGGTCATGGTCGAGCCCGCGGAACTGGTAGATAACGTCGTCAATCCCGGCGCGCCGACCACCGTGCTGCCCGCAATGGAATAGATCGTTGAGGGGGTATTGAACAGCGTCAGAATTCCGAGGCTATCCACCTCATCGAAAAATGGCCGCGTCGTGACGGTATAGGTATTTTCAACCAAGCTGGAATTGATCAGGGGACCGCGCACGCGGATCAGCTTTTTGTCCATCGCCGCGATGGACATCGTCATGTACGGATTGATCGTCAGCACGACGGGCGATTTCGTGAAGTCCAGGGTGTTCGACGCCAACATGTCGAAGGTGAATGCCAGGCGATGCGCATCGGTCGCGGACAAGGTGTTGGTCAGCGTCAGTTGTTCGGCCGGATCGAGCAGCACGCCGACCACGACCTGGGTTGGAGCCGCGCCAGTGCTGTCCTGCACCGTCACTTTCTGCGGCACGCCGTTGACCATGACCGCGATCTGCGCCGAGGTGTAATCCAGCGTGATGGTGGCACCGGTGTAGGTGTCGATCGGGATGCTGGCGCCGGCCCACAGTTCGGAGATGTTTTTCAATTTGGTCAGATCGACCAGCTCGGGCGTTGCAATGGCGGTCACGGCGCCGTCAGCCTTGCCGTTCAAGACCACTGAATCGACCACGACCAGGTAACTCGCGAAACGGGGGTCCGGGTCGGCAGACAGCGTGGTCCAACCAATGCCGTAGCCGGCGTCTTGATTGTTGTTGTGGCAACCGGCCAGGATGAATGCGGCTGCCATCAGCAGCCCGCCCAGCGTTTTCTGGGCATGTAATCTGAACGTTGAGTGCACTACGGCTTCCGATTTATGGTCGAGTTGAGGAAATAAGGCTGCGTAGAATAAAGGCTTTCGAGGCTGGGCGCGCAGTAAAGTTCCGCGCCAACGGCACTTGCTGGGTGATGCAATGGATGTTGCCGCCTCCCAGCAGCACCTCCCGAGTCTCGATCCCGAGCACCTCGCGGGTCGGGAACAGCTTCTTCAGCGTGCGCATCGCCGCCGCATCGCGCCGCTTGTCATACAAGGGCATCACCACGCATTTATTGGCGATATAGAAATTGACATACGAGGCGGGCAAGCGATCGCCGCCGCGGCGCGGATGTGTGCCCGCACGCAGGTCAATGCTCGCAGCCTCGGCAGCCGTCATGTACAGGGGACCCGGTTGATGGATCTTGTGAATGGTCAACGGCCGGCCGCGCGCATCTTTGGCATGGCGCAGACGCTGATAGGCGTCCAAAGAAATCTCGTACTGCGGATCCTTGCGATCCTCCGTCCAGGTGAGCAGTACTTGGCCGGGCGCGGTGAAACAGGCCAGCTCATCGATATGGCCGCCGGTCTCATCCATGTACACACCGCGGCCCAACCAAATGACACGGCTCACGCCCAAGTAGCGGCGCAGCTGCTCCTCGATGTCTGCGCGCGACATCTGCGGATTGCGATTCGGATTCAGCAGGCACTCCTCCGTGGTCAGGCAGGTGCCCTGGCCGTCGACATGGATGGCGCCGCCCTCCAGCACGAACGACGTGCGATATCGATCCGAGGCTTCGATCTCCAACACCTTCTGCGCCACTTCATCGTCGCGATCCCACGGGAAATACAAACCCCCGTTGAGGCCGCCCCAGGCGTTGAAGGTCCAATCGACGCCACGACGGCGGCCCTTGGCATCGATGACGAAAGTCGGACCGCTGTCGCGGATCCAGGCATCGTTACAACTGACTTCGACCAAGCGCACCGCCGGCGGCAATCGCGCCCGTGCATTTTGAAATTGCGCCGCAGAAACGCCCACGGTGACCGGCTCGCCCGAGGCGATGGCGGAAGCCACGGCGGCAAACACGGCCTGCGCGGGCTTGGCCCCTTCACGCCAATTATCCGAACGTTCGGGCCACAGCATCCAGCAGCCCGCGTGCCGCTCGTATTCAGCGGGCATGCGAAAGCCGTCTTTCAAAGGTGTGGACTTCAGGGTGCGCAATGCGGATCTCCGGGTGCGCATGCTAGCATTGCGGCCGCGTTTACAGGAGCCAACCCATGTCAGAAGCCAAGCCGGTCAGCCTGCGTATCCCCGCGGGCGGCGAAAAAATCACCATCTCAAACGGCCAATTGAACGTGCCGAACAATCCCATCATTCCCTTCATCGAAGGCGATGGCACCGGACGTGATATCTGGCGCGCCAGCGTGCGCGTGTTCGATGCCGCAGTCGAAAAAGCCTACGGCGGCAAACGCAAGATCCACTGGATGGAAGTGTTCGCCGGCGAGAAAGCCAACAAGAATTACAACACCTGGCTGCCGGATGAAACCGTGCAGGCCTGCCGTGATTACCTGATCTCGATCAAGGGACCGCTGACTACGCCGGTGGGCGGCGGAATTCGCTCGCTGAATGTGGCGCTGCGCCAATTGCTCGACTTGTACGTCTGCCTGCGCCCGGTGCGCTGGTTCAAGGGCGTGCCCTCGCCCGTGAAAACGCCGGAAAAAGTCGACATGGTGATTTTCCGCGAAAACACCGAAGACATCTACGCCGGCATCGAATTCGAAGAAGGCAGCGCCGAGTGCAAAAAATTCCTCGACCTGTTCAAGCAGAATTTCCCCAAACAGTTCGCCAAGATCCGCTTCCCCGACACCTCGGGCATTGGCCTGAAGCCCGCGTCCAAGGAAGGCACCGAGCGGCTGTTCCGTGCCGCGGTGAAATACGCGATCGACAACAAGCGCAAGAGCGTGACGATCGTGCACAAGGGCAACATCATGAAGTTCACCGAAGGCGCATTCCGCGGTTGGTCCTACCAATTGGCGGAGCGGGAATTTCCGGAGCAGGTGTTCACCTGGGAGCAATGGGAGCGCATCAAATCGACGAGCGGCGAGAAGGAAGCCAACGCGCAAATGGATGCGGCCAAGAAAGCCGGTAAGGTCATCATCAAGGACGCCATCGCCGACATCACGCTGCAGCAGGTATTGACCCGCCCGGATGAATTCGATGTGGTCGCGACGATGAATTTAAATGGCGACTATTTATCCGATGCGTTGGCCGCTCAAGTCGGCGGCATCGGCATTGCACCGGGCGGCAACGTGAACTACTTAAGCGGCCACGCCGTATTCGAAGCCACGCATGGCACGGCCCCGAAGTACGCGGATCTCGACAAGGTCAATCCGGGCTCGGTGATTTTGTCGGGCGAAATGATGCTGCGGTACATGGGTTGGTTGGAAGCGGCCGACGCCATCATCAACGCCATGGACAAGAGCATTGCCCAAAAGACCGTCACCTACGACTTTGCGCGCCTCATGCCTGGTGCCACCGAGGTCAAGTGCAGCGAGTTCGGCGATATTCTGATCAAGAATTTGTAAGGCGAATGCCGGCGCGCCCGATCAGCGGGCGGCGCCGGCCAGTTTCAGATGCGCGGGCTGCGCGACCACGCGTTGCTTGAGAATGTCGAAGGCGGCGATGCGGTACGCCTCGGTCATGGTCGGGAAGTTGAAAATCTGCTCGATGAAGAAATCCGCGCTCGCGCCGGTGGCGATGGCTGCCTGGCCCAAGTGCACCAACTCGGTCGCCCCCTCGCCAAGCACCTGACACCCAAGTACGCGCGCACCGTTGCGCTCGCAGATCAACGTCAAGAAGCCGTGCGCCTCGCCGGCGATATGCGCCCGCGCGACTTCGGCGAAATCGGCACGTCCGACCAGCACATCGATTTTCTTGGCAGCCGCCTCGGTTTGCGACAGTCCCACGCAAGCGATTTCGGGAATGGTGTACACACCGGTGGGCACCAGGCTGGTCGCCGGCGGTGGCGGCAGCCCCAACGCCGCAAGCGCGGCGCGCCGGCCTTGATCGGCGGCGGCGCACGCCAGCGCCGGCGGACCGATGGCATCGCCGGCCGCAAAAATGCCCGCAATATTGGTTTCGAAGCGCTCATTGACCTGCACGTGTCCGCGCGAGCTGATGGCCAGTTGCACCCGCTCCAGGCCAATGCCGTCGAGGTTGGCAACGCGTCCAAAGGCAGCGAACACGATGTCGGTGGACAGCGTGGCACCGCTGGCCAGCTGCACTTCGACTTGCGAGAAACCGTCAAAACGCGCGCCGCTCACCTCGCAGCCGGCCCGGTATTCGCCTCCCATGGATTCAAAACCGCTCAAATAGCCGCGGCGCAGCGGCGGGTCCAGAAAACCCAAGGGCTCGGCGGCCTTGTCCAGCAGGATGACGTGGCAGCCCAAGGCGGCAAATATCGACGCGTACTCGCAGGCAATCACACCGCTGCCCAATACAATCATGGAGCGTGGAATGTAGGACAGACTCAAGATCGAATCGCTGTCGAGAATGTGCTCATGATCCACTTCGATGGCACTGACGTGGCGCGGCCGGGAACCCGTGGCCAATAAAATCTTGGGCGCTTGCAAGATGCGGCGCGAGCCATCCAGGTGCTGCACCTCGATGCGATTCGCATCCAAGAACACGCCCCGGCCGCGAATCAATTCGACCTGATTGCGCTTCAACTGCGCTTGCAGATATTTGTCCTGTCCCGCGATCACCCCGTCCACGCCTTGCAGCAACGCAGACAGCGGCGCGTCGCCGCGCAATTCCACCGCCAATGAGGAGGCGCTGTTCTTCATGCGCCGATAGCGCAGCGCCTGCTCGCGCAAAGCCTTGCTCGGAATGGTGCCCGAGAGCAGACACGAGCCGCCCACCTGCGGTTCGCGCTCAACTACGGCCGCGCTAAAACCGGCCTTGGCAGCCTGAATCGCGGCTTTCTGACCGGCGGGACCTGAGCCTAAGCAAATCAGATCGAAGTGTGTTGGCTGCATCTTAAAGGCCAGCCAGGCTGCGCACATGATCGCGCTTGCCCAACATCGCTTTGCGGTCGTCGGGAAACATGCCCAATTTTTCAAACACCGGACTTTCCATCACCAACTCTTCGGTGAGCAGTTGCGGATGCATGGTGTGGGTGGCGAGCACATGGGCCGCGTGTACGGTGCAGGCCAGATCGCTGTGCGTGGCGCTGCGGTAGTCGCGCCATTGGCAGGCGGCGTCTTGGACATCGCCGGGCAGTCGCCAATTGTCCATGAGCATGCGGCCGAAGGCGGGCTCAAATTCCACCACCAGTCCGGCGAAGGTTTGCGCATCCATCACGGTGCGCTGCTGCACCTCGAAGCCGGACAGGATTTTCAGCGCCAGCGCGGCGCCGCTGCGATGCATGAGCGCGGCCAAAAAGGCGCTCTCCACATGCTTGCGCCGCTCGCGGGCAATTTCTTTGGCCCAGAGACCGCCGAGCCAGGCCTCGCGCCACAATTCTTCGGTCTCCGGCTCATGCCCGGGAGCGACGAACACTTCGCCGCGCAGCATCACCGCCATTGCGATGTTGCGCACCTCCGCCACGCCCAGCCATGACACGGCTTGCTGCAGCGATACGATGGGGGAACGCGGCCTCAGGGCCGGCGAGTTGGCGACCCGCATGACTTCACCGGCCAACGCCGGGTCGGACTGGATCAAGCGCGATAACTGCGCGGCATCCGTGGCCTGCTGCGCGGTCAGCTCCGCCAATTGCGCGCAGACCCGCGGATACGGTGCGATCTCCTGGGGCGAGCCCAAGGAGCCATTCAAATACTGCCGCGCTGCCTGCGAGTGCAGCTCGGACAAAACCACAGCCTGAAGAGTCACTTCTTTATCCCTCGCGACATTCCTGCCGACGCCTATAGATCGGCAATTTCGGCGGATGCTTGAGGGGCGTAGCACGCGACGCCGCGGGACTTATGTCAAATGGATCTCAGGCGAAGGCTTGCTCGAGCGCCTGGTGCAAATCCGCCTGCAGATCCGACACATCTTCCAGGCCAATCGACAGTCGCACCGTTCCAGGTCCCACGGCCGAGGCTGCGCGTTGCGCCGGCGTGTACTCGCGGCCGCCGAGCAATTGCGGCGGCATCACCAAGGATTCGGTTGAGCCTACACTGGGGGTGATCGAAAACAGCTCGAGTGCATCGGCGAAACGCTCGCCTTCCTTCAGGCCCCCGTCCAAATCGATGCTCACCACCGTACCGAAGTCCTTCATCTGGCGCCGCGCCAAGGCATGCTGCGGATGACCGACCAATCCCGGGTAATGCACTTTCTTGACCCGCGGGTGTGCGGCCAGGAATTCGCTCGCCGCCAGCGCGTTGGCGCACTGCCGCTCGTAACGCAGGAAGTAGGTCCGCATACCGCGTTGCATGAGAAACGCCGCATGCGGATCGAGCGCCGGACCCATGGGCCCGATGTCGCGGCGCATCTCATCAATCAGCGCACGGCGCGCAATGATGGCGCCGCCCATCACATCGCCGTGGCCCGAGGCGTACTTGGTCAGACTGTGCAGGTAGATATCGACATCGTAGTCACCGTGGTTGTGAAAGCCGGCGAAGGTGTTGTCCATCAGAGTCAAGGCTCCGGCCTGCCGCGCTTGCGCGGTCAAGTGCTCGAGGTCTGCGATCTTGGTGATGGGATTGGTGGGGCTCTCGAAAATGATCAAGCGTGTCGGCGTCTCCTTCAGCACGCGTTCGATGCCTGCAAGATCCTCGATCGACAGCAGCGTATGCGTCACGCCGAATTTGGCCATCAGGTGCTGAATGATGTAGCGCGTCGGCCCGTAGGACTCGACGAAGGCCAGAATATGATCGCCTTGCTTGCACAGCGCCAACAAGCTCGCCGCGATGGTGGCCACCCCTGAACCCGTCAACAAACAGCCGTCGCGCCCTTGCAACTCCGCCAAGGTCATCTCCAACTGCCGCAAGGTCGGATTGCCGTTGCGAGAATAGAAATATCCGTCGCGCTGGCCGCGCTGAAAACGCAAAGTTTCTTCGGTGCTATCGAAACTAAACTTCACCGACTGGTATATTGGCGCGACCAGGGGCCGATTGTCCGGCGAGATCGGCGCTTCAGGCGGATGATTGACGAAAGTATTTCTTTTCATAGGCTAACGATAATCTAAACATGGATTTCACGCTCACCGAAAATCAGCTGATGATTCAATCCGCCGCACGCGATTTTGCCGCCAAGGAAATCGCGCCGGTGGCAGCGCAATTCGATCTCTCCGGCGAATTTCCGCGCGACAACGTGCGCAAGGCCGGCGAACTGGGCTTCATGGGCGTTGAAGTCCCAGAGGCCTATGGCGGCGCGGGCTTGGACTCGATTTGCTATGTGTTGATGATGGAGGAGATCGCCTACGCCGATGCGGCGCATGCGACCATCGTGTCCGTGAACAACACGTTGTACAACAGCGGCATTCTGCAGTTCGGCACCGAAGCCCAGAAGCAGCAATTCGTAACGCCGGTGGCGTCCGGCGAGAAAATCGGTTGCTACGGACTCACCGAACCGCAGTCGGGCTCCGATGCGGCCAACATGCGCACCAAGGCCGTGCTGTCCGACGACGGTTCGCACTATGTGATCAACGGCAAAAAATCCTGGATCACCTCAGGTCCGGTGGCCGACTACATGGTGATGTTCGCCATGACCAACCCGGCGGCCAAAGCCAAGGGCGTCACCGCGTTCATTTTGGATTGCTCGCAGCCCGGTTTCATCCGCGGCAAGACCGAACCCAAGCTCGGTATCCGTGCCTCGGCGACCTGTGAAATCGAATTCGCCGATTACAAGGTGCCGGTGGCGAATCGCTTAGGCGATGAAGGCCAGGGTTTTGCCATCGCCATGACCATTCTCGACCAGGGCCGTGTCGGCATCGCCGCTCAGGCGAATGGCATCGCGCGTGCCGCGTACGATGCCGCCTTGGTGTACGTGCGCGAGCGTAAGGCATTCGGTGCGCCCATCGGCACGTTTCAGATGATTCAGTCCAAGATCGCGGACATGAAGACGCGGCTGTCGGCTTCGCGGCTGTTGATGCTGCAGGCCGCCTGGGCCAAGCAAGAGGCCAAGCAAACCGGCATCAGGACTACGACCGAGGGCAGCATGGCCAAACTGTTTGCCTCGGAAACGGCCATGTTCAACGCCCACGCGGCGCTGCAAATCCACGGCGGCATGGGGTACTCGAAGGAGATGCCTCTGGAACGCTTTTTCCGCGACGCCAAGATCACGGAAATCTACGAAGGCACCAGTGAGATTCAGCGGTTGGTGATCGCGCGCCAGGAAACCGGTCTGCGCTGACGGTCACGGCGACAGGTAGCGATCCAACTCGGCGCTGATGGAGCGCGCCGAGTCGAACAGCGGTTCGCCGTCCTCGACCGACAAGCCCACGTCGCGATACGCCGGATCCTGCACAATGAGATCGCGGGTCAACATCTTCGGTTCGTGCAGGGTGAAGTCCGCCAGACGATGCGCCACGTTAACCACATTGCTCTCCCACTGCACGGCGCCGGCGCTGCGGTAATCTTCCCAATGCGCCACGACTTGCGGGATGGGCTGCGGCAAACGCCACGCGGCAATGACGCTCTTGCCGATCTCGCGATGAAACAGCTCGATCAGCAAGTCATAGTCCTCGCCCGTTAACTCCTGTCCGCTCCGCTGCGCCACCTCATGTACCGCGCCCAAGGTCACCACCTTGCCAATGGTGTGCAGCAAGCCGCACAGATACGGGAGACCGGTTTCGCGCGCCAGCATATGCGCCAGCTGCCGTGACCACAGGGCACTGGCCAAGGAATGACGCCACAAGCGGCGCGCCTTGCTCTGTTGACCCTTGACGTCGAGCATCTTGCCCTGCAGCGCCACCGTGAACGCGATGTTGGCGACCTCATCCAAACCCAACCAGGCCACCGCGTGCTGCAACGAGACAATGGGCGAGACCGGCCGCTTCGCCGCGGACGCGGCAATCCTCAGCACGTACATGGTCAGTGACTGATCAGCATTGATGATCTCGGCCAGTGATTGCGCATTGCCTGAGGACTTCGATCCCGTGCGGACCACTTTCACAGCCACATCCGGCAACATGGGAATGGCCAACTCGTCGTTGGACAGATAGCGCGAGACGGAATCGCGCAGCAGGGCGAGGCGGTCAAGCTGTTCGGCGGAAGCGGGAATGGATTGCGGCATGACCACCAGTCTAGCGGCCGCGAAAACAGCGACTTGAGCCACTGGCTGTGCGGCATGAGATGCACATCTCATCCTGATCATGCGTAAAATCAGCCCTACATGAATGTGGCTGCTGATATATCCGACGCCGTCCGGCTGCGCGAGATTCCCTACAACTACACCTCCCTGGCCGACCGCGAGATCGTCATCCGCCTGCTGGGTGAGGCGTCCTGGGAATTGCTGCATGGCATGCGCGATGAGCGCCGCACCGGCCGTTCCGCTCGCATGTTGTATGAGGTGCTGGGCGATATCTGGGTCGTGCAGCGCAACCCCTATCTGCAGGACGACTTGCTGGACAACCCGAAGCGCCGGCGTCAGCTCATCGCCGCCCTGCACCACCGGCTGCACGAAATCGACATTCGCCGCGATCCCGGCGATGCGCTACGCGATGCCAAGGTGGCTGAGCTGCTGGCGTCGGGCGCGGCGGCGGTGCGACGTTTCGAACAACAATTCGTCGACGTCGCGGCGCTGCGCAAGCGGGCGCGCCGGCGGCTGCTCAAAGTCACCCGCGCCGACAACATCCGGTTGGATGCATTCTCCCGCATCGCGCATGTGACCGACGCCACCGACTGGCGCGTCGAGCTGCCCTTCTTGGTGCTGATGCCGGACAGCGAAGCGGAAATTCCTGCACTGGTGCGGGCCTGTGTTGATCTCGGGCTGACCATCATTCCTCGCGGCGGCGGCACCGGCTACACCGGCGGTACGGTGCCGCTCACGCCCTGGGCGGCCGTCATCAACACCGAAAAACTCGAGACCTTGGGGGCGGTGAAACCCTTCTCCGGTGGACCCCACGAGGCCGGCATCATCTTCTCGGCGGCGGGCGTGGTGACGCGACGAGTGACCGAGGCGGCGGAAAAAGCCGGCTACGTGTTCGCGGTGGATCCGACCTCGGCGGATGCCTCCTGCATCGGCGGCAACATCGCGATGAATGCCGGCGGCAAGAAAGCCGTCCTGTGGGGCACGGCGGTGGACAACCTGGCGTGGTGGCGCATGGTCGATCCGAACGGCGACTGGCTGGAGGTCACACGGCTGAATCACAACCTCGGCAAGATCCACGATGTCGCCACCGCGAGCTTTGAGCTTAACTGGAAGGACGGGCGTCAGCCTGCGGATACCGCCACGATCTTGCGCAGCGAGCAACTGCAGATCGACGGCCGCGCATTTCGCAAAGTGGGCTTGGGAAAGGATGTCACGGATAAATTTCTGGGCGGCCTGCCCGGCGTGCAAAAGGAGGGCTGCGACGGGCTGATCACGGCGGCCCGCTGGGTGCTGCACCGTGCGCCGAAATTCACGCGCACCGTGTGCTTGGAGTTTTTCGGCCAGGCACGCGATGCCATTCCCGGGATCGTGGAGATCAAGCGTTTCCTCGATGACAGCGCCAAGACCCAGGGCGCTTCACTGGCGGGCTTGGAACATCTGGATGAGCGCTATCTGCGCGCCGTGGGCTATAGCACCAAGTCAAAGCGCGGCGCGCTGCCCAAGATGGTGTTGCTGGGCGACATCGTCGGCAGCGACGAGGCCGTGGTGGCGGCGGCCACTTCGCAGGTGGTACGGATTGCCAATGCACGCTCGGGTGAGGGGTTCATCGCGGTGAACGCCGATGCACGCCGCAAATTCTGGCTCGACCGCGCCAAGACCGCCGCCATTGCCAAACACACCAACGCCTTCAAGATCAACGAAGACGTCGTCATCCCCTTGGAGCGGTTGGGTGAATACACCGATGCCATCGAGCGCATCAATATCGAGCTGTCGATTGCCAACAAGCTCGACCTGTTGAGCTCGTTGGACGAGTATTTCGCGCCGGAGAATGAATCAGCCGCGCTCGAGGAATTGGAGTTGGGCCGCCTTGCCCAAGCGCGAGAAGTTTTAAGCGCGGTGCGCACCCGCTGGCAGCAGCTGTTGGATTCCCTGGATGCGCCGCATGCGCGCGGCGGAACCGGCTTCGATCATCTCCAAGACCGCAGTACGCGGGTCAGCTGGAAAACCGAAGTGCGCGGGCCGCTGGCGCATATTTTCTTGGGCGCGAGCTCTGCGGCGGTACTGGCGGAGTGCGATGCGCGCCACAAACACGTACTGCAGGGCCGGGTGTTCGTAGCCTTGCACATGCATGCCGGCGACGGCAATGTACATACCAACATCCCGGTGAACTCCGATAATTACGCCATGCTGCGCACCGCGAATCTCACGGTGGCGCGCATCATGGGCATCGCCCGCTCATTGAACGGGGTGATCTCCGGCGAACATGGAATTGGCATCACCAAACTTGAATACTTGAGCGACGATGAACTCGCCGGTTTTCGCGCCTACAAGCAGCGCATCGACCCCGCAGGCCGGTTCAATCAGCACAAGCTGATGCCGGGCAGCGACCTGCGCCGCGCCTACACCCCGAGCTTCGGATTGCTTGGCCACGAATCGCTGATCATGCAGCAGTCGGACATCAGCTCCATTTCGGATGCCATCAAGGATTGTCTACGTTGCGGCAAGTGCAAGCCGGTCTGTGCCACGCACGTCCCGCGCGCCAATCTCCTGTACTCGCCGCGCGACAAGATTTTGGCCACGTCCCTGCTGATCGAGGCCTTTCTATACGAAGAGCAAACGCGGCGCGGCGTGTCGATTCAACACTGGGACGAACTGTCCGACGTCGCGGATCATTGCACCATCTGCCACAAATGCGTCACGCCCTGCCCGGTCGACATCGATTTTGGCGATGTCTCCATGGCGATGCGCGATCTGCTGCGCCGTATGGGCAAGAAGCGCATGAATCTGGGCACTTCGGCCGCCATGTTTTTCTTGAACGCGACCGGGCCTAAGACCATCAAACTGGCGCGCAAGCTGATGATCGACTGGGGCTACAAGGGACAGCGCCTGGCGAATCGCGCCCTGCTGACTTTCGCCAAGGCGCAGACCGCAAGGCCGCCGGCCACCACCGGTGCCACGCCGATGCGCGAACAAGTCATCCACTTCGTCAACAAACGCATGCCGGGGGGATTGCCGAAACGAACCGCGCGCGCCTTGCTCGACATCGAGGATCGCAACTACGTGCCCATCATCCGCGATGCCGCGCGCGTCACCGCCGATTCCGAAGCCGTGTTTTATTTTCCCGGCTGCGGATCGGAGCGGCTGTTTTCGCAGGTCGGCCTCGCCACGCAGGCCATGTTGTGGCATGTCGGCGTACAAACGGTGCTGCCGCCCGGATACCTGTGCTGCGGCTATCCGCAGCGCGGCGCCGGGGAATTCGATAAGGCCGATAAAATCGTCACCGATAATCGCGTGTTGTTTCACCGCGTGGCGACCACGCTCAACTACCTCGACATCAAAACCGTGGTGGTGAGCTGCGGCACCTGCTTCGATCAACTGCAGGGCTACGAATTCAGCGAAATCTTTCCCGGCTGCAAAATCATGGACATCCATGAATACTTGATGGAAAAAGGCGTGAAACTCGAGAATGCCACCGGCGTGCGCTACATGTATCACGACCCCTGTCACTCGCCGATGAAAAAGCATGATCCCTTGACGGTGGTCAACACGCTGATGAACAGCGCGCAGAACGGTGTCATCGAGAAAAACGACCGGTGCTGCGGCGAGTCGGGCACCCTGGCCATCACCCGGCCGGATATTTCCACACAGGTACGGTTTCGCAAGGAAGCCGAAGTGCGCATCGGCGTCGATCAGATCCGCGCGGCGGGCCATCAGGGCGAAGTGAAAATGCTCACTTCCTGCCCCTCCTGCTTGCAGGGCTTGAAACGCTACAATGACGATGTCGAAATGGACGCGGATTACATCGTGGTTGAAATCGCCAAGAATCTGCTGGGGCCGGATTGGCTGCCGCAGTACGTGCAGCGTGCCAACGCCGGCGGCATCGAACGGGTGCTGGTCTGACCCGGGAGAGTTGCGATGTCGCCGTCATCGGCGGCGGCCCGGCCGGCAGCACGGCGGCGGCGCTGCTTGCCGCCCGTGGCTATAAGGTGATTGCGCTCGAGAAGGCCCGCCATCCGCGCTTTCACATCGGCGAGTCGTTGCTGCCGATGAACCTGCCGATATTCGAGCGTTTGGGCGTGCTCGACAAAGTGCGCGCACTGGGCGTTTACAAGCCAGGCGCCGACTTCGAAGCCGACAACGACCGAGGCTACAACACCTACGCCTTTGCCCGCGCCATCGGCTCAAGTCCGCCGCATGCCTATCAGGTGTGGCGACAGGACTTCGACAAAATGCTCTACGACCACGCACGCGACCGCGGCGCCGATGCGCGCGAAGGCGAAGAGGTCCTTGGGCTAGAGCAGATCAGTGCGCGTGAATCGCACTTGTTCATACGCCGCGAGGATGGCCAGGAATATTCAATTCAAGCGCGCTATGTGGTGGATGCCAGCGGGCGCGACACGTTTTTGTCGTCCAAGAAAAGGCTTCGCCGCAAGAACAGCGAGCACCAAAGCGCGGCCATCTTCGGGCATTTCTCCGGCGCCCTGCCGCGTCCCGGTGAGGATGCCGGCAACATCAGCATCTATCGGTTTGCCTTCGGCTGGATGTGGATGATCCCGCTGCCGGGTGGCGTGATGAGCGTGGGCGCGGTGTGCCGGCCGGAATATTTGAAGCAACGCAAAGGCCGCACGGTCGAATTTCTGCTGGAGACGCTGCGGCAAAACGCGGCGCTGGCGGCGCGCATCGAATCGGCCACGTTGATCGGCAATGAAGTGCGCGTCACCGGCAATTATTCCTATGATTCGAGCCGCATGGGCGGTCCCGGCTGGGTGATGGTGGGGGATGCCTTTGCATTTTTGGATCCGGTGTTCTCCTCCGGCGTATATCTGGCCATGAGCGGCGCGGAACAGGCGGTCAAGATGGTGGATGAGGCGTTGCGCGATCCTAAACGGGAAGCGGCCTTACAACGCAAACTGGAGAAGCGGCAGCGCGCCGGCATGGCGCGCTTCTCATTTTTCATCTACCGCTTCAACGGTCCGGTGATGGCGCAAATGTTTCGTGAGCCGCGCAACACCTGGCAGCTGGAACAAGGCGTCATCTCCATGCTCGCCGGCGACTTGTTCGATACGCCGAAGGTGCTGTGGCGGCTGCAGCTGTTCAAGCTGGTCTACGCGCTATGCGGGCTGCGCGATTGGCGCCGCTGGCGCAGCGAGCATCGCTACCGGCTGGCCCAAGCGCGCGCGCAATTCACCGGCGGCACCACACCGCTCGACAAGCTGTAAACGACCTTCAGTCCATGAGGACTTTGGAGCGCGCGTCCCCGTCGCCCTCCACATCGACCAGCAGACCGCGGTCATCGAACCGGCAGCGGAACTCCGAGAAGCTGCTGAGCCAGAAGCGCCAGGTCTTGTCATCGAAATTGTGATTTTCGCTGCTTACCGGATAGCCCACGGACATCATCACCTGTTCGCGGGTCATGCCCTTTACCAGCCGCGCCGAGGCGATGGCGTCTTGGATCCTTTTGGGAAACGTGGCGATTTTCGCCGCCGGATCGTCCGCCACCACATAGCGCTTGGCAAAGGTGACCAAATCCAGGTCGCGGCTGTAGTCGTTGCCAATGGCCTGGCTCTTGCCATTGATGTCGACCTTGACGCGGTAATGGCCGTAGCCCGTCACCTTGAGGGGTGTACCCACCGGGATGATCCGCTTGGAGTTTTCGTCGTAGTTGATGTCACTGATCCAGGACCCGTCGGTGCGCATGTTGCAGCAAAGAAAACCGGCGGGCTTCTCATCGGCCGCCAGAGCGGCGCCGGACATGGCGGTCAGCGCGATCAAGGCCAGAACATTCGACGTTCGCATGCAGTACTCCCTGTTTGATGACGACGGCTTATTTTATCGCGATTCCTTCAAGCTTGGCTCGGCGAGCCATCCACAAACTGACGGCGACAATCATGCTGGTGACCACCGTGATGGTGATGGTCGCCAGCACATTGATTTCTGGACTCACACCCAGACGCACCTTCGAGAACACCACCATCGGCAGCGTGCTGCTGCCGGGACCCGAGGTGAAACTCGAGATCACCAGATCATCCCAGGACAAGGTGAAGGCCAACAGCCAGCCGGACAGGATCGCGGGAAAAATGATGGGCAGCGTGATCACGAAAAAAACCTTCAAAGGACGCGCGCCCAAATCCATGGCCGCCTCTTCGAGCGCCGTGTCGAAGGTGGCCAGGCGTGAATTGACGATCACCGTCACATAAGCCATCGAAAAGGTCATGTGCGCGATGGTCATCGTCGTCATGCCGCGCCCCGCCGGCCACCCGATCAATTGCTCCATGGCGACGAATAGCAGCAGCAGCGACAGACCGGTGATCACCTCGGGCATGACCAGTGGCGCGGTGGTCATGGCGCTCAAGGTGAAACGGCCGCGAAACTGGCGGAATCGCGCCAAGCCAAATCCAGCCAACGTGCCGAGGATCACCGAGCCGCAGGCATTGACCACGGCCACCTTGACCGAAATCCAAGCCGCATCGAGGATTTCCTCGTTGTTGAACAGGGCGACGTACCATTTGAGCGTCGGCGAATGCGCACCATCCCAGACCGTCACCAGCTTTGAGGCGTTGAAGGAAAACACCACCATCGACAAGATGGGGATGTACAGAAACGCCATTCCCAGCGACAGGCACACCAACACGAAATAGGACATGCGGTGATTCATCGCGTGCCTGACGACTCGCGCGCCTGCACGCTTTGATACCACATCATGAAGGGCACCAACAAAATCAGCAGCAGAATGGCCACCGCGCTCGCCACCGGCCAGGCGCGGTTCGAGAAGAACTCATCCCACAGCACGCGGCCGATCATCAACACATTGGGACCGCCGAGCAGCACCGGGATGACGAACTCGCCGACCACGGGTATGAACACCAGCATGGAGCCGGCCAGGATGCCGTTGCGCGACAGCGGCAGCGTAATTTTGTAGAACGCCTGCCAGGGGCGCGACCCCAGATCCTCGGCCGCCTCCAACAATTGCCAATCCATTTTTTCGAGGTTGGCATACAGCGGCAAAATCAGAAACGGCAGGTACGAATACACGATGCCGATGTACATGGCGAACGGCGTGAACAACATGGTCAACGGTTCGTGAATGATGCCTAAGGACATCAGTACGTTGTTGATCACGCCATTGGCCTTGAGCAAACCGATCCAGGCATACACGCGCAGCAGCAGCGATGTCCAAAACGGCAGAATCACCAACAGCAGCAGCACGCTGCGCGTCGCGGGCTTGGCGCGGGCGATGCCATAGGCCATCGGATAGCCGATGACCAGGCACAGCAGCGTGGAGATGAAAGCCACTTTGACCGAGTTTGCGAACGCCCGCAGGTACAACGAGTCGGTGAACAAAAAGGCGTAGTTGTTTAAATTGACCTTGATCGCCAGCGAATTCTTGCCCACCCACTCGAGCAAGGGCTTATAGGGCGGGATGGCAAGATCGACATCGGAAAAGGATATCTTCAGCACGATGACGAAGGGCACGACGAAGAACAGCATCAGCCACAGATATGGCAACGCGACCACCAGACCTCGGCCCGAGATGCCAAGCCGCTGCCAACGGATACGCCGTGTGCTCGAGGAACTAACGGGTCACCACCACCGGACTGGTCGCATCCCACGACAGGTACACCTGTTGATCCCAGGTGATGTTCTCGGCGTGGCGTGAGGTATTCGGCTGCGTCACGCGCACGACCTTGCCGGTGGGCAGTTTCACCAAATAGATCGACAGATCGCCGAGGTAGGCAATGTCTTGTACCGCCCCGCGGGCTGCGTTGTCGGCGCTGGCCGGCGGCGTAGTCGACATGAAAATCTTCTCAGGTCTAACCGCGGCCC
Source organism: uncultured Steroidobacteraceae bacterium (assembly GCA_964657675.1). Taxonomy (GTDB): domain Bacteria; phylum Pseudomonadota; class Gammaproteobacteria; order Steroidobacterales; family Steroidobacteraceae; genus Bog-1198. The sequence goes on along the minus strand of CAZZWE010000059.1, from coordinate 7,011 downwards.
ACACGGTGGCTCCGGGCGGCGCGCTGATGCCGTGACTTACGTAGATGACGCCGCCCAATTCCTCGGAGCCGATGCGCACATACTGCGGCTCATCCTCGATCAGCTTGCCTTCGAACATGTTGACCGAGCCGACGAAATCGGCGACGAACTTCGACCCGGGAAATTCATAGATCTCGGAGGGCGTGCCGGATTGCACAATTTCCCCGTGGTTCATCACCCCAATGCGGCTCGCCAGCGTCATGGCTTCTTCTTGATCGTGGGTGACCACGACGAAAGTCACGCCGAGCTTGTCCTGCAAACTGATCAACTCGAATTGTGTATGTTCGCGCAGCTTCTTATCGAGCGCGCCCAAGGGCTCATCCAGCAGCAGCAGCTTCGGCCGCTTCACCAGCGACCGCGCCAGCGCGACGCGCTGTTTTTGACCCCCGGACAGCTGCTGCGGCTTGCGCTTGGCAAAATCCTGCAGCTTCACCAGGCCCAGCATGGTCGCCACGCGTTCCTGGATTTCGGCCTTCGGCACCCGATCCTGTTTCAAGCCGAAGGCCACGTTCTGTTCCACCGTCATGTGCGGAAACAAGGCGTAGGACTGAAACATCATGTTCACCGGGCGTTCATAGGGCGGTACGCCCGTCATGTCCTCGCCATCGATGATGATCTTGCCCGAAGTCGGGGTTTCAAAGCCGCCGAGCATGCGCAGCAGCGTGGTCTTGCCGCAGCCGGAGGCCCCCAATAAACAGAATATCTCGCCCTTGTAAATTTTCAGCGAGACATCGTCGACTGCCTTGAAATCGCCGAAACTCTTGGTGACCCGCTCCACCTGCACATAGGGCCGGGCATTCGCATCGTTCCAGGGCTGGGGTTTGACGACGGCTCCGGATGGGGTCGCCCCGACGGGAGTCGCCATCGCTTATTGCCCCGTCTTGAATTTTTGCCAAATACGGGTGATGGCCCGGGTTTGATCGGCCGAGTCCGAGGTCTGCAGCGTCAAATGCTCGAATTGCGCCGCGGTGGGATAGATGGCCGCATCCGCTTTGACAGCCGGCAGCACCAGCGGCTGGGCGGCGGCATTGGCATTGGCAAAGCGCTTGAAATTCGACACATCCGCGATGACCTGCGGCGTCATCATGTAATTCATGAAGGCATAGGCGCTGTCGGGGTTGGGCGCATCTTTAGGAATGGCCAGCATGTCGAACCACACAATGGAGCCTTCTTTGGGCAGCGAGTAGGCGATCTCGATGCCCTTGTTGGCATCGCGCGCGCGGTCGCGCGATTGCAGCACGTCGCCGTTGTAGGCCACCGCCACACAGGTGTCGCCATTGGCCAGGGCTTCGATGTAGCCCGAGGAATTAATGCTGCTGATGTACGGGCGAATCTTGGTGAGCACGGCCTCCGCCTGCGTGAGGTCATCGGCGCTCTGCGAATTCGGGTCCTTGCCCAGATAACTGTAGACGGCGCGCAGCATTTCCGCCGGCGAGTCCAGGACGCTGATGCCGCACTTGGCAATTTTGGAAGCAATCGCCGGGTCGAACACCAGGCGCCAGCTGTCGAGTGGCGCATCCGGCAGCAGCGCCTTGACCATCTTTTCGTTGTAGCCGATGCCATTGGTGCCCCACAGGTAGATCACCCCATGGGCATTGTCAGGATCGTTTTGCTGCACTTTCTGCATCAGCGCAGGATCCATGTTTTTTAAATTCGGCAGGCGCGACTTGTCCAGGGTCGTAAAGGCGCCCGCCTTGATCAGCCGTTCGAAGTAGGACGCCGTCGGCACCGTGATGTCATAGCCGCTGCTGCCGGCGAGCAACTTGGTTTCCAGCGTCTCATTCGCGTCGTAGTACGCCACGTGGATCTTGATGCCGGTTTGCTTTTCAAAATCCGACAGCGTGTTCGGCGCCAGATAGTCCGACCAAATGTATAGATTCAGAACCTTGGATGAACCCGCATCCGAGGCGCCGCCCGATGGCTTGCCGCCGCAGGCGCTTAATGTCAACAAGATTCCAAGCGCCAGAATCGCCGTACGACGAACGCTCAACATCTAACGCATCCCCTGGTAGTGATGCGCTAGTTATAGCGTAGGCGTCAGCGGACTGCTAGGTGTTCAGACGTTGAGCAGCAAGTGTTCCCGTTCCCAGGAACTGATCACCTGCGCAAAAGTCTCGTACTCCGCCTCTTTGACGGCAGTGAACGCCAGCACGAATCGATCGCCGAACAGGTCCACCAGCGGCTTGGACTCGCGCAGCAAGCGCAGCGATTCGGCCAGGGTGCGCGGCAAGGCGATGGCCAGATCATAGGCGCTGCCCGCGATCGGTTCCGACGGCTTCAGCGACTCGATCATGCCAAGGTAGCCACAGGCCAGTGAGGCGGCAATGGCGAGATAGGGATTGGCGTCCGCGCCGCCGACGCGGTTTTCGACCCGCCGGGCTTCGGGGCCCGACATCGGTACCCTAAGGCCAGCGGTGCGGTTGTCGTAACCCCAATGCACATTGATGGGCGCCGAGGAGTAGCGACTGATGCGCCGATAACTGTTGACGTTCGGGCACAGCAACGACATGGCGCCCGGTAGATACTTCTGCAAACCGGCAATGTGACTGAAGAACAGCGAGGACGGTGAGCCATCCGGGTTGCTGAAGACATTCTTGCGGGTTTTGGTATCGATGATGCTCTGGTGCAAATGCATGGCGCTGCCCGGCTCTTTGGCCATGGGTTTGGCCATGAAGGTGGCATACATCTTGTGACGCAGGGCCGCTTCGCGCGCCGTGCGCTTGAACAGGAAAGCCTGATCGGCCAGCGACATGGGGTACCCATGCAGCAGGTTGATCTCCATCTGCGCCGCGCCCGATTCGTGAATCAGCGTGTCGATCTCAATGTCCTGCGCCTCGCAGAACGAATACATGTCATCGAACAGCGGGTCGAATTCGTTGACCGCGGCGATGCTGTAGGCCTGACGCCCGATCTCTGGGCGGCCCGAGCGGCCCACCGGCGGCTTCAACGGATAGTCGGAATCGATGTTGGGTTCGACCAGGAAAAATTCGAGTTCCGGAGCGACCACCGGCTCCCAGCCGTGCGCCTCATACAACTCGCACACCCGGCGCAGCACATAGCGCGGCGACATGGTGACGGGCCGGCCATCACCGTAGAAACAATCGTGAATGACTTGGGCCGTCGGTTCAGCGGCCCATGGAACCACCCGCACCGTTTTCGGATCGGCTTTGAGCACGATGTCGATATCGGAGGGATTCATCGCGCTCTGATCGTCCGGATAGTCGCCGGTCACGGTCTGCAGAAAAATCGCTTCCGGCAGGCGCATGCCCTCTTCTTCCGCGAACTTCTCCGCGGGCATCAACTTGCCGCGCGCCACACCCGCCATGTCCGGAATGATTGCCTCAACCTCGGAAATACCGTGCTCTTTCAAAAACTGCTGAATCGTACTCGCCATAAATCACCCTGCTCTTGCATGTTCGCGACTGGCCGCGCCAAAGGCGGCAAACAGTGCGGAGGAAAACTGGTCCTGCGCGAAGCGCCATTCCGGATGCCACTGCAGGCCTAGTGCGAAGCTCGGCGCATCCGCGACTCGGAACGCCTCGATGACTCCGTCCGGTGCGCGGGCCTCGACCGCCAATCGGGAGCCGAGCTGTTGCACACCTTGCCAGTGCAGCGAATTCACGTGCAGACGCTCGTGCCCCGCGATCTTTTGCAACTCCCCTCCAGGCTCCAGCAACACCTCGTGAGCCGGGGCGTATTGCGCATCCAGAGGTTGAGACTCGTCATCGCGGTGATCGAGGTATCCAGGCACCTCGTGCAAGCGTTGATGTAGGGTGCCGCCGTAGGCGACATTCATTTCTTGAAATCCGCGGCAGATCGCCAGCACCGGCAAGCCGGCGGCGACCGCACGCGGAATCAGCGGAAGCGTCGTAGCATCCCGATTTGGGTCATGTAGCGTTCCCGGCTCACTTGCCGGTCCTCCGTAGTGATGTGGTTCGACATTCGAGGCGCTGCCCGTCAGCAGCAAACCGTCAAAGGCCTCTAACAAAGATGACAGATTCATGTCGCCGAGCGCCGGCACGAGCACCGGCATGGCCCCCGCGCCATACGCGATTGCTTCGATGTACTTCTCGCCAGCCATATGGAACCAATGCTTTCCATACAGGCGGCGGTCAGCCGGAATTCCTATGAGCGGCACACGAGACATGTTTAATATACTAAACGTCCAAAGGGACGACCGAAGGCAATCGACCGGGGTATTACACCACAGGCGCGTAAGCTATGACCGGGGGCACGAGCAAAAAAGGCTAAGATTTAGGCATTTCCAGCACTTAGCGCTGTTTGGTGCGTCGCAACAGCGATACACTAGGCACACAAATGCGGACACGCTCATCGGCCCCCATCCTGTCAATAGCCACTAAATTTTAAACACTCAAACCCCATAGAATTGTCAAGTGCGACTCTCTTATCCCCCTGCTCCGTCTTATTACGCCGCCTCGGTGGCCACCACACCTCAGCCCATTCGCGTGCCACTGCAAGGTTCGGCGACCGTGGATGTAGTCATCCTGGGAGGCGGTCTGGCCGGCTGCTCCACCGCGCTGCATCTGGCGCAACGCGGCTATCGCGTGGCCTTGCTCGAGGCACGCTTCGTGGGGTACGGCGCCTCGGGCCGCAGCGGCGGACAAACCATCTTCGGGCTGGCGGCCGGCCAACAGCTGTTGGCCGAGCAGGTGGGTCGCGACGATGCGCGGCGCTTGTTTGATTTATCGATCGATGCACTCGACCTGACCCAGGCGCTGATTCGCGAGCATGGTATCGATTGCGATTACCATCCCAACCACATCCATGCCGCCATCAAGCCACGCCACGTGCATGAACTGCAGCAATGGGTGGAGGAGCTACGGCGGGATTACGGCTACGACTCGCCGCGAATGTTGGATCGCACCGCGCTCGCCGAGCACATCAAGAGTGACCGTTATCTGGCAGGTCTGATCGATCCGCGCAGCGGGCATTTGAACCCGCTCAAGTTGACGCTGGGGATTGCCCGCGCGGCGGAGGCGGCCGGCGCCGTCATCTACGAGAACTCCGAAGTGCTGCGCTACGAGGACGGGCCGCAGGTGCGTGTGCACACCGCACAAGGCGTGATTACCGCCTCGCAGTTGGTGTTGTGCGGCAATGCCTATCTCGGTCGGGTCGCACCGCGTTTGGCGAAGCGAATCTTAGGCGTGGGTACCTACATCATCGCCACCGAGCCGCTCGGACAAGAGCGTGTGCGGGCGTTGCTGCCGAGCAATTCCGCGGTGGCGGATATCAACTGGATTTTGGATTACTTTCGCTGCTCGGAGGATAACCGGCTGCTGTTTGGCGGGCGGGTCAGTTACAGCTCGGTGCAGCCGCTGCACCTGGCGGAGTCGATGCGCCAACGCATGGTCAAGGTGTTCCCCTCGCTGGCTGACGCCAAGGTGGCCTATGCCTGGGGCGGATATTTGGACATCACCATGAGCCGGGCGCCGGATTTTGGCCGGCTCGCACCGAACGTGTATTACCTGCAAGGCTTTTCAGGACACGGCGTCACGCTCACGGGACTTGCGGGGAAACTCGTGGCCGATGCCATCGCGGGGAGCGCCGAACGTTTCGATGTGTTCACGCGTATTCCCCACCGCGACTTTCCGGGGGGACCGTTATTCCGCCGCCCCTCACTGGTACTGGCGATGCTCTACTACCGCCTGCGCGATCTGCTGTAGGCGCTACTTCAGGCCCGGCTGCTCGCCGCCGGCAAAGCTCGCCGTCAATTTCTCGCCCGTGGCGAGCAAAGTCACCGAATTCAAACCACCGCCATGCGTGCCATCGCGCAGCGGACTGAATTCCACCGACACCTGGTCGCCCGCCTTGATGGAATTTCGGGTCCAGCCGGAACGCGTCAACACACCGGGACTGGTGGTCTCGATGCCCCACTCTTGCGGCTCACCGCCACCCTCTGGGACCACCAGCAACCACACCACCACATGCGGATTGGTCCATTGAAAGGTCTTCACGGTGCCCTTGAGCGTGACCACTTTGCTCTTCTCATAGATGGCAAACGAGTGATGCGCCATGGCCGCTTGAGACGTCAGTATCGCGCCGCCCAACAGGCAGGCGCAGATGAAGCCAAGTCTCACGGATGATGTCATTTTGGGTCTGATCCTACCGGCACGCCGTTCTTGAATTTCACCGGCGCAAAAATCGAATTGCCATCCTTGTCAACGGCATCGGTGTACTGACCGGTCTGACACACACCCTCGACGATTTCATACTTGCGGGCGCGCTGCCGAAAATAGATTCGCGTGGTTTTCCACGGCTTGGTCAACAGCTTGTTGGCGGTGATCTCCAAGTCGTCGGCGAGCGTGTCGGGCCCGGTGAGATGCAGGTGCTCGACGATATGCATGTCGCCATTGTTCGGCACACCGACCGCTTCGCTGATGGCCAAATAAGCCTGCGGCAATATGCCGATGGTATCGATGACCAAGGTGTCCTTCTCGAAGTGGCCGATCGATTCGCCGTGAAAGCTCGGATCAGGATCCGCTGAATGAGCCCGGCCATCGGTATAAATGCGGCGCAAGCGGTTGCCGTCGACTTCGCCTAACAAGGTGATCCGGCCCGGCGTCTGCAGCAGTTCGAAGGCGTTGTGCGTGACCAGCATGAAGCTCGGCATGCCATGCGGGAAGCAGTGATCGAACACCGGGAACGGGCGGCCGGCTTCCTCCTCCGCGTACATCTTCTTGACCTGTTTGGCGATTTCCGGCTTCCACGGCGGCGGATTGCTGTGTTCCTGCGCCATTTGATCGCTGATCTTGGGCGTCCAGACGCCACTGAAGTCCGGCTGTTTCGCGAGCGCCTGCCAATCCTTCAAGGTCGGCGCCGGGTCGATGACATCGTCGGCCTGTGCGCCGGCGATGCCCACAGCGCTCAAGCCCATCCACAATGCACAACGCAGCAAAGTTTTATTCATCGCCCCGAAGATTACCCAAGGACGCGGCCCCCTGCCCGACTTTC
>CAZZWE010000058.1:0-25343 GCA_964657675.1 uncultured Steroidobacteraceae bacterium | reverse complement strand
GCCGCCTTCGTTGCTGACGAAAGCCAGGTAATGGCCGTCGCGCGAGATCGCCAGTTCCTCGATGTCCCAGAGGATGTGATTGGAAATGACCGTCTTGTCGTTGGTGAACAGATTCACGTAACGCAGCCGCGCGAACTCCGCTTCCCGGTCCGAAATCAGGTAGACGCCTTGGCCGTCGCGCGAAAATTTTGCGCCGCTGATGCCGACCTTGGTGGTCGATGGCTCGACCTCGCGCTTTTGCCCGTTGCTCAAGTCGACCACGTATAAATAGCTCTCGGCCACCGACACTGATTTCAGCACCAACAGTTTGCGGTCATCGGGCGACCAGTCGAGCACTGTCCAACCGGCGCCGCTGTTATCGCCGGCCATCGCCAGCCTCGGCAAGGTGCCGGATTCGGGATCCACGATGTCGATGTCGAAGTTGACGCCGTCACGGGAGTTGGTGGTGAAGGCAATTTCCCGCCCGGTGTTCGACCACACCATACCGCTGTTCTGGGATTTGCCGTCGGTCAACAATTTGGGAGGCTGGCCGAGACGCTGGTAATACAGCTGCGAGTTCTCGTTGCCGCCGACGTCTTTAAGATAGGCAAAGGCGGCGCGGCCGGGATCGGGGGAAAATGCCCCGCGATTGATTGGCTCGCGTTGAAAGGTCAATTGTCGACGGTCGCCGCCGGCGCGTTCCACGACATGCAGCTGATTGACGTCAGCGAAGCGCGTCACGATCAGCAACTGGCCCTTGGGCGAGAAACCCAGCGGCCAGGCTTGGCGCGCACTCATGTAGCCATCGAGCTTATCCCCGAGGTCTGCGGGGGCTTCCGGGATGTTGTCGAAGGTCAGCGTGCCGCGCTCGACGCGCGATGCGGCGAAACTGGGTTCAAGCAGCAGCGAGGAAGCCGCAAGCAGCAGCAGCGGACGAAATAAACCACTCATCATTGGTATGTTCTCATATGACGAGGATAATGCAGCCGATGGCAGCCTTCGAGCATTTGGTGAAATCCTATGACGTCCGCGATCAGCTGGACGATATCGCAAGCGCAGATCCGCCGGCGTACCTGCGTCGCTGTTTCGCGGAGGGCTATGCGGCACCGGCGTTGACGTGGCCCCGAATCCAACAACTGGCGGTGTGTGCCATGGTGCTCGACGCGCTGATCAACGACCGGGATTACGATATTTTCGAACACGAATTGATTGCCGATTGGCGCGTGCATTACGCCAAGGCGTGCGCAAAACTGAAAGACACCGCTGTATCGGCATTACGACGGGTACTGGAGCGCAACCGTCCGGAGGATGCTGAAGCCGTGACTGAGCTCGAGTCCTTGGTTGGCCGGCTGTCGGGTGTCTGATGAAGGCGACTGCGTTCACGGCCGCGGCGATGCTGATGTTGGTAGGGTGTGCGGCCGCACCGCCGACAGCCGCGCCACCCGCGGTTGCCGTACCTCAGCCGTTGGATCATTCCTATGACTGGCATGTGCTGGTAACTGCGCCGCTTGGCAGCGTGCTCAAGGACATGCCGTTCGCGTTGCACGAGGTGCTGCTGTTTCGCGACGATGCCAAGCATAGCGATGGTGATGCCGGCGAGTGCTACGCCATCGATGGCACAGCGCCGAGCTTCATTTCCCGGGTGCCCGATGACTATCTGCTGTGCTTCAAGCATGACCGGCTGGCGCACATCGAGGCCACCGTGCGCGTGCCGCAAGACAAGGCCGCGCAAATTTTCAGTGATGCGTGCACGCTGTGGTTCAAGAATGCGGGCTTACCGCCCCCGGTGATCAATGCCGCCACCGAAGCCTCTCCCGCCGTGTGCAGCGGCCAGGACGGTGCCACGCAATTCAGCGGCCGCTTGGAAGTCGAGGCAGAGGGCGCTGAGGCGCCCCGTGTGGAAGTACCCCTGTCGGTCAAGATCGACGCCATGGATCAAACCTAAGCACGTGCGAGCCTCCGAACTCGACTTGCTCGCCGCGGGCGCGAAAGAAATCGGCGTCGACTTGAGCGTCGAACGCGCCGAAACCTTGCTGCGGCTGGTGGATGAGTTGGAGTCCGCCAATGCGCAATTCAATTTGACCGCCATCCGCGATCGCCCCGGCATGCTGCATAAACATGTGCTCGACAGCTTGAGCGTGCAGCCCTATTTGCGCGGCGCGCGCATGGCGGATGTGGGTACCGGCGCGGGCTTCCCGGGCTTGGCACTGGCGGTGGTAAACCCGGAGCGGCATTTCACGCTGATCGAGGCCACCGGCAAGAAGGCGCGCTTCGTGGAGCAGACGGCGGAACGCATCGGCCTCAAAAATACGCTCATCGCCAATGTCCGCGCGGAAAGCTATAGGCCTGCCGAACTTTTCGATACAGTGATGGCGCGGGCCCTGTCATCGCTGGCGGATTTCGTCGCGTATGCGGGGCATCTGTGCGGGCCGGGCGGACGATTGCTGGCCATGAAGGGCAAGCGGCCGGACGAGGAAATTTCCGCCCTGCCCAAATCATTCCGAGTTCTGGCGGTGCACCGGCTGAAGGTGCCCGGCATGACCGACGAGAGGCATCTGGTGGAGTTGGCCAAATCGAGTAAGTCATGAAGCGCGTGATCGCGGTAGCCAATCAAAAAGGCGGGGTGGGCAAGACGACGACGGCGGTCAATCTCGCCGCCTCGCTGACCGCCACCAAGCGGCGCGTGCTGCTGATCGATTTGGATCCGCAGGGCAATGCCACCATGGGATGTGGCGTCGACAAGCAGGCCCAGGCGCGTACCAGCTGCGATGTGCTGCTGGGGGATTGCACTGCCATCGAGTCATTGGTGCCGGTGGAATTCGGCGGCTTCATGCTCATGCCCGCCAATCAGGATCTGACCGCCGCCGAGGTGCGTCTGCTGACCATGTCCGTGGGACGTGAGTTCAAACTGCGCAATGCCCTGGCGCCGGTGCGGCAGGATTTCGACGTGGTGCTGATCGACTGTCCGCCGTCGCTCAACATGCTGACCTTGAACGCCTTGGTCGCCGCCGATTCGGTCATGGTGCCGATGCAATGCGAGTACTACGCCTTGGAAGGTCTCACCGCGCTCATGCAGACCGTGGAGCAGGTGCGCGACAGCATCAACTCAGGCTTGGAGATCGAAGGCTTGCTGCGCACCATGTTCGATCCGCGCAATAATTTGTCCAACGAAGTCTCGGCGCAGCTGATCGAACATTTTGGGGACAAAGTGTTTCGCACCGTCATCCCGCGCAATGTGCGACTGGCCGAAGCACCCAGCTTCGGTAAGCCCGTGCTGTTTCACGACAAGGAATCTCGCGGCGCCATGGCGTATCTCGCGTTGGCGGGGGAAATGATTCGCCGCGACGAAGTGCCGGGCGGGAACGAGGGGTCACCTGGCGAACACGGTTCGGCCGCGCCCGTATAATCAGTCATCGTTAGGGGAATGAGTGTATGTCCGGCAAAAAGCCGTCTTTAGGTCGAGGCCTTGCTGAACTGAGCCCGCTCATGGCGCGCCGCGCGGGTTTGCCGGCGGCTGCCGATCCGCAAGCCGCGCAGGCGCCGCCGCCATTGGCCGGCGACCGGCTTGCCAATTTGCCCGTGGATTTGTTGCAGCGAGGCAAGTACCAGCCGCGAACTGATATGCGGCAGGAATCGCTCGGCGAACTGGCCGATTCGATCAAGGCCCGCGGCTTGGTCCAACCCATCCTGGTCCGTCCCCTGGCGCGTCCCAACCCGACCGAATCTCAGCGCTACGAAATCATCGCCGGCGAGCGGCGCTGGCGCGCGGCGCAGATGGCAGGACTGTCCGAGATTCCTGCGGTGATCCGCGATGTGCCCGATGAAGCCGCCGTGGCCATGGCGTTGATCGAGAACATTCAGCGCGAGGATTTGAATCCCTTGGAGGAGGCGCGCGCCTTGATGCGCCTGATCGAAGAATTCGGTTTGACGCATCAAGCGGCGGCCGAGGCTGTAGGACGCTCCCGCGCTGCGGTCAGCAATTTGGTTCGGCTGATGGAATTGGCCGATGAGGTCAAAGAATTGCTGGAAAGTCGCCGCATCGAAATGGGTCACGCCCGGGCGCTGCTGGGACTGACCGTGCGCCGCCAACAGATCGAAGTGGCTGATTTGGTAGCCAAAAAAGGCTTATCCGTGCGCGATACCGAAGCGCTGGTTCGGCGGCTAATCGCGCCAGCGGCTGCTCAGAAGAGCGATTCGCCGGTGGTGGACCCCGATATTCACCGCTTGGAGCGCGAACTGGCGGACAAGCTCGGCGCCAAGGTTGCGTTCCAGCATGGCACGTCCGGCAAAGGCAAATTAGTGGTGACTTACAACACCTTGGACGAGCTCGAGGGCATTCTGTCGCATATCCATTAAGCGAAACTTGTCGATCGATAAGCGCGGATTTTCACAACCCCGTTTTGTCAAAAAACTAGCTCGATCATTGGCTTGTGACTAGTGCACAGGCTCTCTATAATGCGCCGGCTTTTGGGCAGCAGCGGCTGCCGAATGTCGGTGTCGCGCCGGCCCCCATTAACATGAACAACATCTTCGGCGTCAGGTATCGGCTCGTACTGCGGGTCGTGCTCCTGCAGATGGGGTGCGCAACTTTCGCCGGGTTGCTGTTCTGGATGACGGGTGGCGCCGCGGCCGCAGTGGCGGCCTTCACCGGCGGGATGATCGTGGCAGTGGGTACCGCCGTTTTCGGCTGGCGCATGTTTGCGCCCGGAATCGCGCCCGCTTCGCGATTATTCAGGGCCATGGTGGCCGCCGAGTCGTTGAAATGGATTTGGTTGGTGGTGGCGATTTGGGCGGCCTTGGCACGCTTTGATCTGAGGGCTCTGCCGCTGCTGACGGGTCTGGTGATTGCGCAGTTCGGGTATTGGATTGGAATGGTCACGTTGAAACGAGGAAATTGAATGGCAGCAACGCCAGAGAGTGAAAGCCCCGAGGGACTCACTCCGTACATTCAGCACCATCTGACGCACCTCGTCGTGAACGGGCGGCCTGAGGAATTCAAGTCCCTGCATCTCGATAGCGTCGTGTTCACCTTGGGGCTGTCGTTGCTGTTCGTGCTGGTGTTTTCCGTGATCGCGCGCCGCGCCACCACCGGCGTTCCGGGCAAGCTGCAGTGCGCGGTTGAGATGTTGGTCGAGTTCGTCGATGGCACCGTCAAAGAGACCTACCACGGCAAGAGCAAGCTGATCGCGCCCTTGGCCATCACCATTTTCGTTTTGGTGTGGCTGATGAATTTCATGGATCTCATCCCGGTGGATTTCCTGCCCTGGGCCGGCGAGAAATTCGGCATTGAGCATTTGCGCGTGGTCGCCACCGCCGACATCAACACGACGCTCGGCATGTCGATTACCGTGTTCCTGCTGATTTGGTATGTGGGCCTGAAGGAAAAAGGTCCGGCTTTGTACTTTTCGGAATTCGTCTCGGCGCCGTTTCATGCGCACGGGGTCATTCCCCGCATCTTGTTGGCATTCCCCAATTTACTGTTGCGCGTCATCGAAGAGCTGGTGCGTCCGCTGTCGCTGTCGCTGCGGTTGTTCGGCAATATGTATGCCGGCGAATTGATTTTCGTGCTGATCGCGGGACTGACGCTCGAAGCTTCGCTGAGCCATCTGTCAACTTATGTCTGGGGCTTGGCGCAATTCGCCGGCGACCTGATCTGGACTTTGTTCCACATTCTGATCATCACCCTGCAAGCTTTTATCTTCGGCATGTTGACCATTGTTTATCTGAGCATGGCCGCAGAAAAGCATTAATCGCCTTTAAACCTGACCTTAAGACCTTTGGAGAAATAGATGAATCCAGCATTGTCCGCTCAAGTGATGAGCTTCACCCTGATTGCCGTGGGTTTGTTGATCGGCCTCGGCGCATTGGGCACCGCCATCGGCTTCGCGCTGTTGGGCGGCAAGTTCCTGGAAGGCTCGGCCCGTCAACCGGAGTTGACCCCGATGTTGCAAACCAAGATGTTCATCGTCGCCGGTTTGCTCGACGCCGTGCCCATCATCGGCGTTGCCATCGCGCTGCTGCTGATCTTCTCGAATCCGTTCCTCAAGTAATTTCGGTTCGTCAGGAGCACCAGCGACATGAACATTGGAGTCACGCTGATCATTCAGGGCGTCGCGTTTTTCGCGGTGGTTCTGATCGTCATGCGTTTCGGCTGGCCGCACATCATGGCGGCCATCGAAACGCGCCAGAAGCAGATCGCTGAAGGTCTCGCGGCCGGCAACAAGGGTCAGAAGGACCTCGACGACGCCAAGGTGAAGTCGCAGGAAATCATTCGTGAAGCCCGCGACAAGGCGGTGCAAATCGTTGACCAGGCCAGCAAGCGTGCGGCTGAGATCATCGAGGAAGCCAAGGTCACCGCGCAGTCGGAAGGCCAGCGCATCGTCACGCAGGCGCACGAAGAGATTGCGCTCGACACCACCAAGGCTCGCGAGTCGCTGCGTAAGCAAGTGGCGAACCTGGCGGTGCAGGGTGCTTCGCGGTTGTTGGAGCGGGAAATCGATCCGAAGACCCACGCGCAGCTGCTGGATAAGCTCGATCTGGAGGTCGCGAATGGCTGAGGCGGCAACCATTGCCCGTCCGTACGCCAAAGCGGCCTTCATGTCGGCGCGCGACTCGAAGTCATTGGCTGATTGGTCCAAGGCGCTGCAAAGCGGCGCTGGCCTTGCGGCCGATGCACGAATCGAGGATCTGATCACCAATCCACGCTTAACGGAGGATCAGATCGTGTCCATGTTCGCCGGATTAGGCGGCGCGGGCATCGATGCGCATTGGCAGAATTTCGTGCGGCTGCTGGCGGAGTACAAGCGGCTCGAAGTGTTGCCGCAGATTGCCGAGCAATACGAGATCCTGCGCGCCCAGTACGAAAGCGAAGTCGACGTGCAGGTGACGTCTGCGGTGCCGATGACCGCGGAGCAGCAGTCCAAGCTGGCCGCGTCTCTGAAGACTCGGTTCAAGCGCGAAGTGCGCATGACCACGGCGGTGGATGCATCGCTGATGGGAGGCGCCGTCATTCGCGCCGGAGATTTGGTGATCGATGGCTCCATCAAGGGTCGTCTGGAAAGAATGGCTTCTGAATTAGCTAGTTGAACGGCCAAAGTTTTTAAAAAGGCGAATCATGTCCATCAAGGCATCTGAAATCAGCGACCTCATCAAGGCGCGCATCGATAAGTTCCAGTCCGCAACCGAGGACCGCAACGTCGGCACCGTGGTCAGCGTCACCGACGGCATCGTGCGCATCCATGGCCTGGGCGACGCGCGCTACGGCGAAATGCTGCAGTTCTCCGGCGAGCTGTTCGGCCTGGCGTTGAACCTGGAACAGGATTCAGTGGGCGCCGTGGTGCTCGGCGACTATAAGAGTATCGTCGAAGGCGATACCGTGAAGACCACGGGCCGCATCCTCGAAGTGCCGGTGGGTCCTGAGATGCTCGGCCGCGTGGTCGATGCATTGGGCAACCCGATCGACGGCAAGGGCGCCATCACCGCCACCGCAAAGGCGCCGCTGGAGCGCGTCGCACCGGGTGTGATTTTCCGCAAGAGCGTGTCGCAGCCCGTGCAGACGGGTCTCAAAGCCATCGACTCCATGGTGCCGGTGGGCCGCGGACAACGCGAACTCATCATCGGCGACCGTCAGACCGGCAAGTCCGCGGTGGCCATCGACACCATCATCAATCAGAAGACCACCGGCGTGAAATGCATTTACGTCGCCATCGGTCAGAAGCAGAGCACCATCGCCAACGTGGTGCGCAAGCTCGAAGAATACGGTGCGCTGGCGCACACCATCATCGTGGCCGCGTCGGCCTCGACGCCCGCCGCCATGCAATACCTGGCGCCTTACGCCGGCTGCGCGATGGGCGAGTATTTCATGGACAACGGCGAAGACGCCTTGATCGTCTATGACGATTTGTCCAAGCAGGCCGTGGCCTATCGCCAGATCTCCCTGCTGCTGCGCCGTCCGCCGGGCCGCGAAGCCTACCCCGGCGACGTGTTCTATCTGCACTCCCGCTTGTTGGAGCGTTCCGCACGCGTCAACGAGGAGTACGTTGAGAAAGCCACCAATGGCCGCGTCAAAGGTAAGACGGGTTCGCTCACGGGCTTGCCCATCATCGAGACCCAGGCCGGCGACGTGACGGCGTTCGTGCCCACCAACGTGATCTCGATCACCGACGGTCAGATCTTCCTGGAATCGAACCTGTTCAACGCCGGCATTCGTCCCGCGATCAACGCCGGCATCTCGGTGTCGCGCGTCGGCGGTGCCGCGCAGACCAACATCATCAAGAAGCTGGGCGGCGGTATCCGCTTGGCGCTGGCGCAGTACCGCGAACTCGAAGCCTTCTCCCAGTTTGCTTCGGATTTGGACGAAGCCACCCGCCGGCAGCTGGAACGCGGCGTGCGCGTCACCGAGCTCATGAAGCAGAAACAGTACGCGCCCATGTCGGTGGCGGAAATGGCGCTGACCTTGTACGCGGCCAACAATGGCTTCTTCGACAAGGTGCCCCGTGCCAAGGTGGTCGACACTGAAGCGGCCTTGCAGTCCTTCGGTAAAACCAATTACGGCCCGCTGCTCAAGACCATCTTGGACAAGCCCGACCTGTCGAAGGAAGTCGACGCGCAGTTGAAGAAGCTCTGCGAAGAATTTTTCGCGACGGTCTGATCGATGGCAGCCACCAAAGAAATCCGGGTCAAGATCGCGAGTATCAAGAATACTCAGAAGATCACCAAGGCCATGGAAATGGTCGCCGCCAGCAAGATGCGCAAGGCGCAGGAGCGCATGCGCGCCGCGCGGCCCTATGCGGAAAAGCTGCGCAATGTGATCGGGCATTTGCGGCTCGCGAATCCCGACTACAAGCACCCGTTTCTCATCGACCGGCCCATCAAGGCCACCGGCATCATCGTCATCGCCACCGATCGCGGCTTGGCGGGCGGCCTGAACATCAACTTGTTCAAGTCGGCGCTCAACGCCATCAAGGCATCCCAGGCCAAGGGCGAGAAAATCGAGCTGTGTTTGATCGGTACCAAGGCGGTGTCCTTCTTCCGCCGCCTGTCACTGCCCATCGCCGCCACCGCGGTGCATTTGGGCGATCGGCCGCAAATTTCGCAGCTGATCGGCAGCGTCAAAGTGATGCTCGATAAGTATCGCGCCGGCGAAATCGACCGCCTGATCCTGGTCCACAATGTGTTCGTCAACACCATGAGCCAGAAAGGCACGGTGTCGCAGCTGTTGCCGGTGGAAGCCACCGACAAGGACAAGCTGCAGGAACGCTGGGACTATTTGTACGAGCCCAGCGCGGAGGAATTGCTCGACGGCATCCTGATGCGCTACGTCGAGTCGCAGGTGTATCAAGGTGCGGTAGAGAACGTGGCCAGCGAAATGGCCGCACGCATGGTGGCCATGAAGAGCGCCACCGACAATGCCGGCAATCTGATTGCCGAGCTCCAATTGATTTACAACAAAGCCCGCCAGGCTGCGATCACCACCGAGTTGTCGGAGATCGTGGGTGGCGCGGCAGCGGTTTAGTTTTCCCGGCGCGTAGCGCCGCTAATTGTCGGGGTCGCGAAGCGACCCCGTTGAACGTTGGCCGTAAGGCCATGAGGTAGTTATGTCCAGCGGAAAAATCGTGCAAGTCATCGGCGCCGTGGTCGACGTGGAATTCCCACGTGACCAGATCCCCAAGATCTATGACGCGCTCAAACTCGATGACGTGAAACTCACGCTGGAAGTGCAGCAGCAGCTCGGCGACGGCGTGGTGCGTACCATTGCCATGGGTGCCTCGGAAGGTCTGCGCCGCGGTCTCACGGTGTCGAACACCGGCAAGCCGATTTCGGTGCCTGTCGGCAACGGCGTTCTCGGCCGCATCATGGACGTGCTCGGCGATCCGCAGGACGAAGCGGGCCCGGTGCAGGCGACGACCTATTGGCCCATCCACCGTCCGGCCCCGTCGTATGACGAACAGACCGGCGGCCAGGAATTGCTGGTCACGGGCATCAAGGTGATCGACCTGCTGATTCCGTTTGCCAAGGGCGGCAAGGTCGGCCTGTTCGGCGGCGCCGGCGTCGGCAAGACCGTGAACATGTTGGAACTGATCAACAACATCGCCAAGCAGCACTCTGGCCTGTCGGTGTTCGCGGGCGTTGGTGAACGTACTCGCGAAGGCAACGACTTCTATCACGAGATGAAAGAGTCGGGCGTGCTCGACAAGGTGGCGATGGTGTACGGCCAGATGAACGAGCCGCCGGGCAACCGTCTGCGCGTCGCATTGACCGGCCTCACCATGGCCGAATACTTCCGCGACGAGAAGCAGGCCAACGGCAAGGGCCGCGACGTGCTGATGTTCATCGACAACATCTATCGCTACACGCTGGCCGGCACCGAAGTGTCCGCGCTGCTCGGCCGTATGCCGTCGGCGGTGGGTTACCAGCCGACCTTGGCGGAAGAAATGGGCGTGCTGCAAGAACGCATCACCTCCACGAAGACTGGTTCCATCACCTCGATCCAAGCCGTGTACGTACCGGCCGACGATTTGACCGACCCGTCGCCCGCGACCACGTTCGCGCACTTGGATGCCACCGTGGTGTTGTCGCGTCAAATCGCCTCGCTGGGTCTGTACCCCGCGGTGGATCCGCTCGATTCCACCAGCCGCCAGCTCGATCCTCTGATCGTCGGCGACGATCACTACAACACGGCGCGCGCCGTGCAGCAGACCTTGCAGCGCTACAAAGAGTTGCAGGACATCATCGCGATTTTGGGCATGGATGAATTGTCGGAAGAAGACAAGCTGTCCGTGTACCGCGCTCGTAAGATTCAGCGCTTCCTGACGCAGCCGTTCAACGTCGCCAAGATCTTCACGGGCGCGGACGGCAAGATTGTTCCGCTGGCCGACACGATTCGCGGCTTCAAGGCCATCATCGCCGGCGAGTACGATCATCTGCCCGAGCAGGCGTTCTACATGGTGGGCGGCATCGAAGAAGCCGTCGAGAAAGCCAAGACCCTGCAGTAAGCGACCATCATGGCCCATACCATTCATGTCGACATCGTCAGCCCCGAAGGACAGTTGTACTCGGGTGAAGCGACCATGGTGTTCGCACCCGCGGTCAACGGCGACCTCGGCATTGCCCCGAGGCATGCGCCGCTGCTGACCACGTTGCGGCCCGGCGAAGTGCGCGTGCAGGCGGAAGGCCAGGAAGAGCAGGTGTTCTACGTCGGCGGGGGCGCCTTGGAAATCCAGCCGCACCTGGTGTCCATTCTGGCCGACACGGCCGATCGGGCCCACGATCTGGACGAATCGGCCGCCCTTCAGGCCAAGCAGCGCGCCGAAGAAGCGGTGCGTGACAACAAGGACAAGATCGACATGGCGGAGGCGCAAGCCGAACTGGCGCGCGCCGTGGCACAATTGAGAGCGATAGAACGCCTGCGCAAGAAGCGCTAGTTTCCGCCCTGGAGTCCCATGCCCCTTTCCGTCGTCATTCTCGCCGCGGGTCAGGGCAAGCGGATGAATTCCGACCTGCCCAAAGTTCTGCAGCCGCTCGCCGGACGTCCACTCCTTCAGCATGTGATCGATACGGCCCGGGCCTTGAATCCCGACGGCATCTACGTCGTTTACGGATTCGGCGGTCAAGCGGTGCAAGCCGCTATGGGCGAAGAATCGGTGGACTGGGTGCTGCAAGCGCAGCAATGGGGCACGGGCCATGCCGTGATGCAGGCCATCCCCTTGATCCCCGCCGAGCATTCGGTGCTGGTGTTGTACGGCGATGTGCCGATGATCCAAGCGCAGACTCTCGAGCAGTTGCTGAAGGCCGCGCACAACGGCGCCCTCGCGCTGCTCACGCTGGAAATTCCTGACCCCACCGGCTACGGCCGTATCATCCGCGATGCCGCGGGGCGGGTGACCGCCATCATCGAGCATCGGGACGCCACGGCCGCTCAACGCCAGGTGACTGAAATCAACACCGGGGTGATGGCAGGATCCGCGGGGTCGCTGCGCGAATGGCTGCTCGACGTCGGCCGCAACAATGACCAGGGCGAGTATTTGCTCACGGATGTGGTCGGCATCGCGGTCAAGGCCGGCGCGCAGGTCGAGGCGGTGGCCGCTTCGGGCGCCGCGGAAGTCTTGGGGGTCAACGACAAGGTCCAACTGGCGCAGGTCGAGGCCAACTATCGACAGATGCGGGCGCGCGAGTTGATGCTGGCGGGAGCCACCTTGGCCGACCCGGCACGCATCGACATCCGCGGTTCCGTGAGTGTGGGGCGCGATGTGTTCATCGACGTCAATGCCGTGTTGGTCGGCGCCGTGCATCTGGGCGCAGGCGTCAAGCTCGGGCCCAATTGCCTCATCATTGATTCGCAAATCGGTGCAGGCACTGAAATCCACGCCAACAGCATCGTCGATCACGCCGTAGTCGGCGAGAACTGCCGCATTGGGCCGTTTGCGCGGTTACGGCCGGATGCGGTGCTGGAAGCGGACGTGCACATCGGCAATTTCGTCGAAGTGAAAAATGCCCGCCTCGGCACGCACTCCAAGGCGAATCATCTGGCTTATATCGGCGATGCCACGGTGGGCAGCGGCGTGAACATCGGCGCCGGCAGCATCACCTGCAATTACGATGGCGCGAACAAGTGGACCACAGTCATCGAGGACAACGTGTTCGTGGGCTCCGGCAGCATGTTGGTGGCACCGCTGCGCGTCGGTGCAGGATCGACCATCGGTGCAGGCTCTACGATCACGGCGAGCGCGCCGGAGGGCCAACTGACGCTGGAACGGTCTAAACAAGTGTCAGTGGACACTTGGAAGCGGCCGCGCAAATATACGGCTGCAGAGAAGAAGGACATCACCGATAAGGCCCTGAAGAAGTAGGGAAGGATCTCATGATCCGGCTGAGCCATCGATTGATCGGGTTACTGATGCTGGGAGCGGCCACCGCCCATGCGCAGCAAACCGCGCCTGCGCCGACGGCCGCGCCGCCGGACAGCGTGACCGCGGCTGCCGCCGACGTGACCTCGCCGGAGGCCATCGTGCAAGCGGTCTACTCCGTCATTTCGGGTCCCAAGGGCACGCCGCGCGATTGGGCGAGACTGCGTTCGCTGATGGCACCGGGAGGAGTTTTCGTCGTGACCGGAACTCCGCCGGGCGGTGTGCTGCGGACCCGGGTGCTGTCTGTGGATGACTTTATCGCCACTGTCACCAAAAACGTTGCCGGGGAGGGGTTCTTCGAGCGCGGCGTCATTGGCAATATCTGGCGGTATGCCCACATCGCCACGATTCGAAGTCCCTACGAAAGCCGTCATGCGCCCGGTGAGCCGCCGTTTCAACGCGGCATCAATTCCTTTCAACTGTCGACCGACGGGACTCGCTGGTGGATCGTGTCGATTGCGTGGGAGGGCGAAACGCCGGCCTTTCCACTGCCACCGGCCGAGGACATGCAGCTGCGCGCCCGCTAACTCAAAAGCGCCCTCATGCCGCTGACAGAGTTGATGGTCGGATTAACCGCGTTCGCGGCGGGGCTTTCCGTGGGGTGGATTCGACGAGTGTTCCTCAAGCGTGCGCGGCTGCGTCGCTTGTCCCCCACCGACATTTTGTTGGGAGCGGTGATTTCGCTGCTGCCCTTTGCCGTCATCCTTGCAACACTCCTGATGTTGAATCGTACCCGGGAAACCCAATTGGTCATCGGTTGGGCAGGAGTTGCGGGCATGTTGCTATCCCGCCTGTTTATCCGTCGGCTATCGAAGCAGGGATCGGCAAGGTGAATGAGAAACGTGCGCCGCCGCCTGCCGCCTGGATTGCTTCAATGTGACCCCCATGCGCCGAGATGATGGCGCGGCAAATCGACAGGCCCAATCCGGCGCCGCCCGTGCTGCCCTCTTCGCGCCCGCGATGGAATTTTGCAAACAGTAGTTCAATATCGCCGGGCGGGAAGCCTGGGCCCGAGTCCTCGATGTCGACGCGGAGGAAGGACCCCTCCGGTTCGGCTGCAATGAATGTGCGCGTTCCGGCCGGCGTGTGTCTCACCACGTTCTCGAGAAGATTGGTAAATACCTGGAGCAGCAGCGCGCTGTCCCCTTGCACGGGCGACAAATTGGCTGGTATCCGCGATTCCACCGGATGAAGCGCTAAACGCGACCCCAAGCGCTGCAAGGCGGTGCTTACCAGGTCCTCGACCATCACCGGTGCGAGACGCAGCGAGATCTGGCCGCTTTCCAAGCGCATCAACTCCAGCACGTTGGACATGATTTCGGCCATCTCTTTGGATTTGGTCTCGATTTGCGCCGTTAACGAGCGCCGCGCGGCCGCGTCGAACACCATTGATGGATCGTTGAGTGCGCTACTTGCACCGGCAATGACGGCCAGAGGCGTGCGCAAGTCATGCGATATGGAGGCAAGCAACGTGTTGCGAAGGCGCTCGGTCTCGACGCCAACCCGCGATGCTTCCACCAAGTCCTGGGCGCTCGCCCGTTCCAGCGCCAGCGCGATTTGGGCGGCGAACGTCTCGATCAAGTGGCGTTGCTCGGGCAGCAACAAGCGGCGCGGATGCGTTGGCTCAACCGCCAGTACGCCCAGTGCACCGTGAGCTCCTTTTAAAGGCAGGTATTGCGCGGGCGTCGTGCGCAGCGTATCGGTGCCTAAGCCCGCAGCAACCCCGTGCTCGTAGACCCATTGCGCCGCGGCTAAGTCGGCCTTCGGGAGCGAGCCCGCCATCAACTCGCCGCTGGGGTAATGAATACGTCCATTGGCATCGGGTACCAGGACCACTGCTCTGCTCGAAAAAGTCTCGGCGACATGCTTGACGGCGATGCGCGCCAAGTCCTCGACGCTGCGGGTCGCGGCTAGTTCACGGCTCATGCCATAGAGAAGCGCGGTGCGGCGCTCCCGCGCGCCGGCGACGAGCGTTTGAGCCCGCACGCTCGCAACCAACGTGGCGATGGTCAATGCCACGGCCAGCATGACACCGAAGGTCACGATGTACTCGAAGTCGGCCACCGCCATTGAGAAACGCGGCGGTACAAAAAAGAAGTCGAACGCAAGAATGTTGGCGACCGCGGTCGCGCTCGCCGGACCTCGGCCCAACCTCAAGGCCGCAATCGTCGCTCCTAACAGATAAATCATCACCAGGTTGGTTAGCTCGAAAAACGGAAACATGACGGCGGCAACGACAGTGCAGGCAGCGGAAATGCCAATGGCGGCCCCATACAGCCGGAAACTGAATCCGCGCCATGAGGGCGACGACGCCGGCATGACCTCGCCTGTTGGTGCGCTATCGCGACGCGCGATGACGGACACATCGAATCCATCGCCGCCGCGTACCAGCCGGGTGGCCGTGGAGGGCCTAAACAGCGCCTTCAGACCCCACCGTCGCGGCTCCCCAACCACGATGCGGGTGACATTGCGCAGTCGGGCATACTCGGTCAAAGCTGCGGATGCAGAGGGCCCATCGAGGGTCACCGACTGCGCGCCCAACGACTCGGCCAGACGCATCAAATTGACCCGACGATTGCGTTCGGCTTCTCCCAGTTTGAGCATGGCGG
This sequence comes from uncultured Steroidobacteraceae bacterium, assembly GCA_964657675.1. Taxonomy (GTDB): domain Bacteria; phylum Pseudomonadota; class Gammaproteobacteria; order Steroidobacterales; family Steroidobacteraceae; genus Bog-1198. The sequence goes on along the minus strand of CAZZWE010000058.1, from coordinate 9,850 downwards.
GCGTTTCGACGGATACCACGAGCCATTCCGCGTCGAGGGCATCGGCAAAGCGCTTGCCCACGCGTATGAGTTGCTCGGCCTGATCATTCAAAGACACAGCGACCAGGAATCGATCGCGTGCCAGCCAGGGTTTCGACATGCGTTCCTGGACTTTGTAAACACGGGCGGCCGCGTCGACTCGATCGGCGGTCCTGCGCAATGCCATTTCGCGAAGCGCCAATAAATTCGGCTCGCGAAAGTAACTCTTGGTGGCTGCCGAAACATGCACAGCGCTGTAGATCTTTCCTGCACGTAATCGCTCCAACAAATCGCTCGGCGGCAGATCGATCAACTCAATATCATCGGCCTGATCGAAAATACGGTCCGGTACCGTCTCTTGTTGCCGCACGCCCGTAATGCCCGCGACGACATCATTCAGGCTCTCCAGATGCTGGACATTCACCGTGGTCCACACATCGATGCCGGCGGCCAACACCTCCTCGATATCCTGCCAACGCTTTGCGTGGCGCTGTGCCGGCAGCCCACCGACGACATTCGAATGCGCGAGTTCATCCACGAGCAATATCGCAGGATGGCGCGCAAGCGCGGCATCCAGGTCAAATTCATTGCGAACAATTCCCCGGTACTCGACCTCGAGAAAAGGCAGCCGCTCGTGGCTGCTCATCAATCGCTCGGTTTCCCGCCGGCCGTGCGCTTCCACATAGCCGAGCACCAGGTCAACGCCCGATTCGCGCGCCGCGCGCGCCTCCTCGAGCATGGAGAACGTTTTGCCCACCCCTGCGACGGCACCGAAGAAAATCTTCAGTCGCCCGCGGTTCGCTGCCGGCACTGCATGAGGCTCGAGCTGTTTCATGTCTGCGATGGCATCGTTATTCAACCTTGTTGACGGTGCGTGCATCCGGATCAAGCATCAACCGATACCCGAGCCCAAGCTCGGTGAGGATGTACTGCGGTCGACTGGGGTCAGGTTCCAATTTACGGCGCAAGTTGCCGATGTAAACGCGAAGAGATCCCGAGTCATCGCGATCGGGTCCCCATACTTCCTTCAGCAAGGTTGAGTGCTTCACGATTCTTTCCGGCTGTCGCGCCAGGGCCGACAGGATTTTGTATTCGAGCGGCGTCAGCCGCACCTCACACCCATCCGCTCCTCGCGCCACGCGGTCACTCAGATTCACCGTGATACCGCCCAATCGCAGCAGCGCCATCGGAAGCTCGCCACGCACATGCCGACGCAATACCGCCCGAACTCTGGCCAGAAGTTCCGGAGTGCTGAACGGCTTGACTACATAATCATCCGCGCCGGCGTCGAAGGCATCCAAGCGTTGGCTCTCCGCGGTGCGGGCCGAGAGCACCACAATCGGCATCGCCGACCATTGGCGAATGCCTCTGATGACCTCGGTACCGTCGCGATCGGGCAGTCCTAGATCGACGATGACGACATCGGGATTATTCAGCCGCGCGTCGTGCTCGCCACCACTGGCTGTACCGGTTGTCAGCACTCGATAGCCGCGCGCTTCAAACAGCACGCGCAACACGCTCTGTAGTGCCGGATCATCTTCGACGATCAGTATCAAGTGCATTGCTTCGGTCATAGATCCACCCTCGCCATGATCCGATTGAGGGCGGCTTGATTTTCACGCTAACACCCAGTGCGTAAAAAACCCGTAAAGATTTGCCCGCGTGCGCGCCATCTCACCCGGCATTTTCTTAACAGCAACTTAACGGCGCGCCACCGCATCATCGCTCGCAAGGGGTTGGCATAACTAAGCGTGGAGAAAATGTGATGCGCCCCTCATGGAACAATAAAACCCGGTGTTGGATGTCGATCCGGACGGTAGGGATTGCGAGCGGCGCGCTCGGCCTAAGTTTTGCCGTGCAGGGAACTGCGCAATCGGTCACCGCGGCTGACGCCGCCCCCTTGGACGAGATCGTCGTTACCGCGCAGAAGCGGACCTCAACCGTGCAAACCACGCCTATCAGCATCACGGCGGTGAGCGGCGATGATTTGCAAGCCCGTGGCGTGGCCTCCCTGGCTGCGCTCGCGCAAGGAACCCCCGGTGTATCGCTGAAAAGCGAAGGGCCCAGTCAGACAGAAATCGAGATGCGCGGAATGACCTCGAGCGGCGGTAATTCTGCGACGGTCGGGTTCTATCTCGATGATATTCCGTTGGCGGGCCCCGCCAGTGCGCAGAACGGCCACGTGGTCATTGACCCTGATCTCTACGACTTGAACCGCATCGAGATTTTGCGCGGGCCCCAAGGCACGCTGTTCGGATCGGGTTCCATGGGTGGCACGGTGCGGTTGATCTCGAACCAGCCGAATTTAACGGACTTTCAGTCGACCGCCCAAAGTGTCCTGTCCGGCACCGATGGCGGCGGTTTTAATCACAAAGACAACTTGATGGTTAACCTGCCGCTCATCGATGACAAGCTGGCGTTACGGGTGGCCGCGACGGAAGATCATACCAGCGGCTGGATCGATCGCATCGTGGTTAACCCATTTCCCGAAGCGCAAGGAACCCCGACCGGCACGGTGCGTGGCGATGTTCAGAATGCGCCGGTCGAGAAACAGTATCCGGGGTCGAATGCGTATCAAACTTACGCCGCACGCGTCACGTTGCTGTGGAAGCCCACGGACAACTTGTCGATCACGCCGTCTTACTTCCACACCACGAGCACGCAAAACGGCATCAGTGCCTACGACAGCGATCCCGGAACGCTGGCGCACTACCAGCCATTCGACATTGCAGAGCCGTTGACCGATTCGCTGACGGCTTTCAGTCTCAACGTGAATTACCGATTCGAGTATTTTGACCTCACGTCCAGCACCGCGCGCTGGACGCGAAACTCGACTCAGGTTGAGGAGGCCAGTGAGGCCTTCAACAATCCCGCCGAAGGCATCACCTACAACTCCAATAATGGACTGCCGAACCCCGGCTTCTACGGCGCGACGGGCTCGGGGCCTGAGCGCGGCATGGAGGATGATCCTTCGCATCAATTCAGCGAGGAGTTGCGATTTGCCTCGAGGGGCGATGGACGAACGAGTTGGGTGGCGGGTCTGTATTACAGTGACTTCTATTCCCTGTGGACATTCAACGGGACGACGCCCAATGCCGCCTCGTTTATGGATTTGGGTACGCTCGCTCCTTCAACCACACCCAACTGGTTCGACGCCAACTCGCCCACCACGCTCAAGCAATACGCCGGCTTTGGCGATGTGACCTATGCGCTCACCGATCATCTCAAGGTCGATGTGGGTGGCCGCGTGAATCACTATGACTATCGCTTCTCCTCCTGCATCAGTGGCTATGGCTCAGGCAACGGCGCGGCCTCCCCCTCGTGTTCCGGCCTCATCGCGCTCTCCTCGACCAGTTTCAATCCAAAGTTCAATTTGGCCTACACCTTCAGCCCGGATTTGATGACGTACGCGACGGTGTCGACGGGCTTTCGCCCCGGCGGAGGCAACGCCGTCTACCCGACCACGGGTGCCTCGTGGGGATCCGCCTTTCAGCAGCAGGGCTATACCAGCGGTAAGTGGCCCACCAAATATGACCCTGATCGCGTCATCAGCTACGAGCTCGGCGAAAAAGCCAGGATGTTTGACAGGCGTCTCACCGTGAATGCCAGCGTTTATTACGAGGACTGGCGCCATATCCAACTCGAGGCGTATCCGAACGACTGGGCGCTGAATATCAATGGCAACTATGCCCACATCTACGGCGCGGACATCGACGTGCTCGCCGATTTAGGGGCGGGGTTTCAATTCGAGTTCGCAGCCGGTTATTTATATGAATACCTGGACGGAGGCCCGCACTGGGTCATTCAGCCCATCCACACGCTTCCCGATGTGTCGCCGATGAGCGGGACCGCTGCGCTGAGTTACACCAAGGCCATCGGCAGCGCCTATACCTTTATCGCTCGGCTGGAAAGCTCCTACACGGGCCCGCGCTACTCGATTTTCTTTTCCGATCCTTTCGAATTCACCGGCACGTACCGGCAATTACCGGGGTATGACCTGCTGAATCTACGGACGGGCATCAAGCTGCGTGATAAATGGAGCGCGACCGTGTTCGTGAACAATCTCACCAATAAGCATGCGCAGCTGGAAAGCATGTTCACTGAAAACGAGCCGCAACCGAGCTTTACCCGCATCGAAACCAATCAGCCTTTGACCGGGGGCGTCGACTTGACCTATCGGTTTTAGCGTCCAATTTTTACAGAATTTTTACGGCGGCCGGAAGCGTCAATGCAGCAATTTTATCGAGGCGGATCGTACGCTTGCGCCTCTCATGTCCGAATTAAAACCTACCGCGCTGCTCATCGAGGATGAGAAACAGATTCGACGTTTCGTGCGAACTGCATTGGAGGGTGTTGGCTGGGCGGTCAATGAAGCCGAGACGATGGCGGCGGGATTGTCTGCGGCGAGTACTCGCAACCCCGAACTGATCGTGTTGGATCTGGGCCTCCCCGACGGAGACGGCATGGAGTTGCTTCGAGATCTGCGCACTTGGTCGCAAGTGCCTGTCATCGTTTTGTCGGCGCGCGTGTCCGAGGAGGATAAAATCATGGCGCTCGATGCAGGCGCGGATGACTACCTGACAAAGCCTTTTGGGCTCGGAGAGTTTCTGGCGCGGGTGCGTGTCGCTTCGCGCCGGCGCAGCAGCGGGGATGACCCCGGCGCGATCTTTGAGTTCGGTGAGATCACCGTGAACAAGAACCTGCGCACGGTGACGAAAGGCGACTGCGATGTGCATTTAACGCCGATCGAATATCGCCTGTTGTGCCTGCTGGCTGCCAATGAAGGCAAGGTCCTGACGCATAAGCAACTGCTGACCGAAGTGTGGGGCCCGAACCGCTCCAAGGACGGGCACTATCTGCGGGTCTACATGGGACACCTGCGCCAGAAGCTCGAACAAGACCCCGCCCGTCCACAGCATATTTTGACCGAACCCGCGGTCGGTTATCGGCTGGTCCGGGTTCCACGACCCTAAGTTCACTTTCCGAAGGCGTCGCCCACCGCGCGACGCTCTTTACGTTTTCTTTACGCGTGCCTCTTGAAACCCCACCGCATCTTTATACGGGCATCCCTAGGATGCGCAGCCATCGAGATCTGCGACGTCGAGGTGTTCGGCGTGTGCAGATCCATTGAAATCGTGGAGCCGATCAACATGAAATTTGGAAAATATGCGCCGGGCTTGAGCCTGGCATGGGTTGTGATGACAGCGATATCGCCGCTCGTTCGTGCGGCGGATGCGCCGGCGTCGATTCCGGTAAGTGCCTACGGAACCATCGTCGGTATCGTGGTTGATGGGGCGCGCCATCCCATTGCCGGAGCCACGGTGACGGCGGTGCGCGAGGGGGGCGGCGGCGTACGCGCTGCGATATCCGGCAGCGACGGCGTGTACTCCTTTGCGGATGTTCCGCTTGGGTTGTGGAGCTTGACCGCGATGGTGGATGGCGCGCCCGAATCCTTGGGGGCGGCGGTCAGCGTCGTTTCGGCGAAGGCGGCGCGGCACGATATCGTGATGAATGTCGCGGCAGCGCCGGCGCCCGCGCCCGCGCTGGCAGCGGTCCAACCGGCGGTCCGAAATAGCGCTCCTTCTGTACCCGAAGCACTCCAAGCGCCAGACCCCGCGCCGGCCGTGGACACCCAGACGCCATTGGCCGATGTCGGCTATGTGGGCTGGATGAATGGCACATCGCGCGAGAAGGCGCCGGTCTTCGACACCAAATTCTTTACGCCGGACATTCGGCTCGATATGAGTTATCTGCAGAGCTTGAATCACCCGCACGATCACACCATCGTGGGATCGACGGAAGAGTTTCGCTCCGGTGAATTTCAGATCGAACAGGTGAGTTTCGGCGGTGATTTTCACTGGGAGAACGTGCACGCGCGTTTCCTATCGATGTTCGGCATGTTCTCGACCACGACGCCGCGCAATGACGCGAGCTCCTCGGTGGGTCAGTGGGATCTGTCGAATGCGTACCGCTACTTCTCGGAGGCCAACGCCGGCTACCATTTCGATGTCAATCACGGCCTCAATGTGGACGTCGGCGTTTTCGTGTCCTACATCGGCTTGTTCAGCTACTACAACTACGACAACTGGACGTATCAGCCCTCGTTCGTGTCGTCGAATACACCGTGGTTTTTCAACGGACTGCGCGTGCAGTGGTGGCCCACTCAACATTTGAAAATCGAACCCTGGCTGATCAATGGCTGGCAGTCGTACGCGAAGTTCAACAGCAAGCCGGGATTTGGCGGCCAGATACTGTGGATCCCGAATGACTCGCTGAAGCTGGTGTTCAATTCCTACGGCATCGGTCAGGACAACTTGAACTGCCAAAGTGCGGCCACCAACGGCCAAGGGACTGTGGATTCGCTGTGCCAACCGCAGAATGGCGGCAACCCGCACGCCGCTGCGGGCTCGCTGGTCGGCGCCGGTCCTCCGATCAATTATTCGCAGGTCACCCGCGTCCATGAGGACGACAGTGTGGTGTGGAAGTATTTCGACGCGCGCGGCATGGGCGGCGATGGCCTGTCCAAGATGGCGATGAGCTATACCGTCGATATCGGCTGTCAGTACGGCGGCGGCATCAATTGTTTGCACGGCCCGAACAAGGACAACTTCCTGGGGATGATGCTTTACAACCGGGCGTGGTTTCACAACGATTTGTACGCCGTCACGTTGGGCGGCGGCTTCATGAACAATCCCGGTCGCTATCTGGCACTGACGCCGCCGATCAATGGCGCCACGGCAGCTACGGGGTCTCCATATTTCACGCAGCAGCCGGGGCAGAAACTGTACCAATGGGATACGCAGTTGAACTTTCAGTACATGCCCAAGGATTGGATCACTTGGTGGACCGAGGCGACTTTTCGGCATTCCAATGTGCCGTATTGGTCTGGCTCCGGCGGCGTCACGCCTCCGGGCGGCAACAACGGTTCGCCGGGCAGCTGTGTCGGCGGCAGCGCGGATCCCGTCACCAACAACTGCACGGCTGGAGAGTGGTCGCCGGACCTCAGAACTCGGGAAGTGGTGATTGGCGCAGGCCTGTTGGTCAAGTTCTAGGCGTTTCAAGCGAGGTTGGCATGGATTTTTTGTTTCTCATCTTGCTACTTCTTTTGGTCGCCGCCTCGTTGGGGCTGGTGGCCGGCTGTTCGGCGTTGGAGCACAAAAAATGAGCTGGTCCTATATTTTGAGCGGTGTCCTGGCCGTGGCGTTGCTCATTTACTTGGTCGTGGCGCTGATTCGCGCCGAGGATCTGTAAGTGAGCGGGCAACCTTGGTTCATGGTGGCGTTGTTTCTGGCGGTGCTATTAGCTCTCGCCGTTCCGCTGTCGAAATACATCGCCCGCATGGCGCATGCGGCGCCGCTGTCCGGTTGGGCCGGCGTGCCTGAACGTCTCTTGTATCGTGCGGCGGGCGTGGATCAAACCGCTGACATGCCATGGTCGCGCTACGCGGTGGCGCTGCTGCTGTTCAACGCACTGGGCGCGGTGGTGGTCTATGGACTGCAGCGCGCTCAAGCGTGGCTGCCGCTCAATCCGCAGGTTTTTGCGAACGTGTCACCGGACTCTGCCTTCAACAGCGCGGTCAGTTTCGTCACCAACACCAACTGGCAGGGGTACTCGGGCGAGTCCACCATGAGCTATCTCACGCAGATGCTCGCTTTCACGGTGCAGAATTTCCTGTCCGCGGCGACCGGCATGGCCGTGGCTTTTGCGTTGATACGTGGCTTCGCGCGCCGCTCTGCACAGGGCGTGGGCAATTTCTGGGTCGATCTCACCCGTAGCACGCTGTACGTGCTGCTGCCGATCTCGTTGTTGGTGGCGGTGATTTTCATGGGTCAAGGAGTGATCCAGAATTTCGACGCCTATAAAGATGTGACCACGCTCGAGCGCGTGAGCTACGCCAATCCGACCGTGGACGCCTCGGGTGCGCCTGTGAAGGATGCGGCCGGTAATGCCGTGACCGAGCCTGCGAGTACACAGACTCAGACCCTGCCCATGGGGCCGGTGGCCTCTCAAGAAGCCATCAAAATGGTCGGCACCAACGGCGGCGGCTTTTTCAACGCCAACTCCGCGCATCCGTACGAGAATCCGACGCCCTTGAGCAATTTCGTGCAGATGATTGCGATATTTCTGATCCCCGCATCGCTTTGTTTTGTGTTCGGCCGCATGGTCGGCGACACGCGCCAGGGCTGGGCGGTGTTGAGCGCCATGACCTTGATCTTCCTGGTCATGACGGCCGTGCTATTGCATGCGGAGCAGCAGGGCAATCCGGCCTTTGCGCACTTAGGCATCGACCAGGCTCAGACCGCGCTGCAGTCGGGCGGCAATATGGAGGGGAAGGAAACCCGCTTCGGCATCACCGCCTCAGCCTTGTTCGCCACCATCACCACGGCTGCGTCGTGCGGCGCCGTGAATGCGATGCACGACTCCTTTACCCCATTGGGCGGCATGGTGCCGATGTGGCTGATTCAATTGGGTGAAGTGGTGTTCGGCGGTGTGGGCGCCGGGCTCTACGGCATGCTGATTTTTGCCATCATGGCCGTGTTCATCGCCGGCCTGATGATCGGGCGTACGCCCGAATACTTGGGTAAGAAAATAGAATCCTTCGAAATCAAAATGACGTCGGTCGTCATTCTGATCACGCCGTTTCTGGTGTTGGTCGGCACGGCGATCGCCGTCATGAGCGAATCCGGCAAGCTGGGCATTGCCAATCCTGGGGCGCATGGATTCTCGGAAATCCTTTACGCCTTCTCCTCGGCCGCGAATAACAACGGCAGCGCCTTCATGGGCCTGTCCGCCAACACGCCGTTTTATAACGTGATGTTGGCGGTGGTGATGTGGATTGGGCGCTTTGCCTTCATCGTGCCCGTGCTGGCCATCGCCGGCTCATTGGCCAAGAAAAAACGCATCGAAGCCACGGCGGGAACCCTGCCGACGCATGGACCGCTGTTCGTGGCCCTGCTGATCGGCACCGTGGTCCTGGTGGGCGCGCTCACCTATGTGCCGGCCCTGGCCTTGGGGCCCGTGATCGAGCACCTGCAGTTAACGGCAAATCATTAGGAGCTGTAAGTGACGCGTCAATCCATGCGATTGTTCGATTCCGCGCTGATGGGCCCGGCCATCGCGGATTCGTTTCGTAAGCTCTCGCCGCGGGTGCAGTTGCGCAATCCGGTGATGTTCGTGGTTTACGTGGGCAGCATCCTGACCACGGTGCTGTGGGTACAGGCGCTGCGCGGCCAGGGCGAGGCACCCACGGGATTTATCTTTGCCATCGCGGCATGGCTGTGGTTCACCGTGCTGTTCGCCAATTTTGCAGAAGCACTGGCGGAAGGTCGCAGCAAGGCGCAGGCGGCATCGCTTCGCGGGCTGAAACAATCGGTGTCGGCGAAGAAACTGGCCGGGCCAACGCATGATGCCAAGTGGGAGACTGTGCAGGCGACGGCACTGCGCAAGGGCGACTACTTTCTGGTTGAACTTGGCAATGTCATCCCCGCGGACGGCGTCGTGGTGGAGGGGGTGGCGACCGTGGATGAGAGCGCCATCACCGGCGAATCCGCACCCGTGATTCGAGAGGCGGGCGGGGATTTCTCCGCGGTCACCGGCGGCACGCGGCTGCTATCGGACTGGTTGGTGGTGAAGGTCGCCGTCAATCCCGGCGAGGCCTTTATCGATCGGATGATCGCCATGGTCGAGGGTGCCAAACGGCAGAAGACGCCGAATGAAATCGCGCTGTCGATCCTGCTGATCGCGCTGACGCTGGTGTTTTTGTTGGCGACGGCCACACTGCTGCCGTTCTCGTTGTTCAGCGTCAACGTGGCGGGCGTCGGAGCACCGGTGA
>CAZZWE010000057.1:19143-26046 GCA_964657675.1 uncultured Steroidobacteraceae bacterium | reverse complement strand
CGGCGCAGGGGACGCAACAGCGGTTGCTCTCCGGCCGGCTCGGTGGTGAGGAACACCACCGCCTGAATCTTCAGCGGTGATCGTGCCAGTCGATAGCCGCGGCGACGCAGGTTGAGTTCGTACTTGCGGGCGCCGCTGCGCCGCCGGATGGTCGGCGAGCGTCGGACCATCGCCCGGTCGCGCGAATGCTCAAGCCACCGCAGCGAGTCTTCGCCAACGTGCAGGTAATTGGCGATCCCGGTTGCCTCCAAAGTGTCGGCGGCCACGAAGACCGCATCCTCGGCCACAAATTCCATACCCCGCAGCAGGCACTGAAGTGCCACCGTAGATTTTCCCGCGCCGCTGTCACCCATCAGTAGGACGCCACCGCCCTTAGTCCCGACACATGCGGCATGCAGCGGAACCAACTGCTGCACGCGAGCCGCCAGGGCAAAGACGGCAAATTCGATGTACTCATAGCGCAGGTGGTAGGGAAAGCGAATCATGCGCGGCGAGATCATGACCAGCGCGGAGTGCGTTTGCGGCGAGAGAATGACGCAGTTGGATTCGGCAGTGACAGAGCCGAGCAGGCCATTCCCGCCGAACATGGGCGCAGTCGGCGGTTCACGGCCCCATCGTGACTTGCCCGTCGCGTGCATCACGAGCTCGATACAGAGTTCCGGCACTGCAACTTGCAGGCGATGGGAGGGGACCCCCTCATACGCGGCGTCGACCAGGCGCAGCAGGCCGCGATGGTCGCTCTCGAAGCGACACGACGCTCCAAGCAGACGCAGGCGCCTGAACGGTTTGGTCGCGGCACGATTGGATACCGCTTTCATTCCATGCTGCCCAGCGCCGCCTGTACCGCGCGCCGCGTACCGAGACGCATGGGACGTGTCAGGATCCAGCGCGCGACGCGGCGCGCCTGCGACGTGGTTGACCAGCGATCGTTCGCGCACCAGGATTGCGTCTGCGCAAGTCTCATGCGAGCTGCCAGTTGCTCGCTGCTCGGCCGGATCCGTCTCACTATGAAGCCCGCCGTCTCAGGCAATGATCGCGACCATTCGATGCCCGGAAAGGCGTCAATTTTGGGGTAGGAAAAGGACGCGTCGGACACGAGGCGCCGCTGCGTGACGGCCCGCAGGGCGCGCGGGCAGTCGCGGCGCAGAGCCTCGAGCACGCCATTGGAAATCTGCAGCGGGTAATAGCGTCGCGTCAGCGCGAGCGGAGGCCAGGCCCAGTGGGCAGACCGGTCGGCGGGAAGTAGGCGCAGAAGCTGCTCCCAGTCCGCGCTCGACATGCGCGCATCGAGCAGCGCGATGTCGTGCATCTGCAGGATGCGCAGCGATCGGAATGCCATGGATCCCGACGCGTGCAGTAGCAAGTGCAGCATCAGCGACGCCAGCGAGGGGTAGGCGTTCAGCCCTGGCTGCGAGCCGCTTGGCAACAAAACTTCGGGCAGCGGCGTGATTCGCAAAGGCAGCCGCTCGGCAATCCGATGGTGCAGCTCTACCTTCAGCGCGTTTCCCGCGTGCTCGCCCAATGCCGCAGATGCCGGGTTGTTGATCGGCGTGAAGGTACGATCCTTGAAGCTGAAATCCGATTCCTGGAACCCGAGAGATTCGAGCACGCTCGCGGCGCGCACGACATCGTGCTGCTGCACCAGCAGGTCGACATCCGCCATGGGCCGTTCACCGGCGCGATACAGCCCGATGTCATGCAGGGCAGCGCCCTTCAGCGCCGTCCCTGCAATGTGATTGGCTCGTAGCCCCGAGTCGATGCGCCGCAGAAGCTGCTGAACGAGGGCGTGTCGGGTCTGCGTATGAAGGTACTGTTGTGTGAGAAAACGGGTCCACTCGGCGGGGCCCCGCCAGCGCAATGTGCGCGACAGCAGGGGGGATATGCCGTGCATCGCTGCGACGGCCTGCGCGAGCCGCCACTCCCGCGTCGACCAGTCGGGCGAAGTGGAGCTCGCGTGGCTCATTTCATGCGCCAGCGTTTCGGTGATGTTGCGCAATGTGTTGCGTAGGACCGCTTGACTCATGGATATTCAGCCGGACAGCGCGACTCGCGCCTCCGGTGACCGGTACTGGGCTTCAAGATCCACAAGGTCGCGCCAGCGACGCTCGATCACACTGTGCAGTCGGACTTCTTCATGCAACAGGTCGCGGATCTTGCGATAGAAGTCGGTGGTATAAGTGCCGTGAAACATCATTTCCAAATCGCTGCTCTGTCCCCATCGCGTCTTGGCGCCCAACTGCGACTTCACCAAGTCATGGAAGGGCGTGCCCGGCAACGGATATGCGACGCTCACGCCGATCTCGTCAGGACGAGCCGTATGAATCAGCCGGCGTGTGGCGCGAATATCATCCAATTGTTCTCCCAAGTAACCCAGCTGGATGAAAAATCCCACGCGAATGCCGGCCGCCTTGAGCCGCTGCCGGGCTGCAATGATTTCTGCAACCGTGGTTCCCTTGTTCATCGCGTCCAGGACACGCTGGCTGCCGCTTTCCGCGCCGAGCCATGCTTCTTGACAGCCGGCCTCCGCGAGGACGGATGCCATTCTTTCGCTCAACAAATCGGCACGCGTTTGGATGGTGAATGGCACGCCGCCCCCGGCGGCCTTAAGACCTGCCGCAAAATCCGCGACCCAATGGGTGCGCCAACCGAAGATATCGTCGGCGAACCACACATGGTCCATCGCGTAGTTTCGTTTCAGATGCGCCATTTCGGCCGCGACATCCTGGGCATCGCGTTGTAGGTAGGTGTGGCCCCAAGTCGGTTTAGAGCACCAGGCGCAACGAAACGAGCAGCCGCGCGACGCCGCCAGGTTCAAGCTGAAGAAGCCGTGCTTGGCCTTCCAAACGCTGCGGTAGCGATCCATGTCGACCAAGTCCCAGGCGGCGAAGCCCGTGAATTGGGGATTGGGCAGGTTTGTCGCGCCCGCGGCGATCTGCACTTTTCCATCCAGGAGATAGGCGGTTGCGCCCACGCCCTCAACCAAAGCGGCAGGCGCGGCCTGCAGCTGACGCTCCAGTTTCGCGACGATTTTAAGCAGGGCGACGAGACCTTCGCCGGTGAGCGTCACGTCGGCTCCTGCTGCGAGGTACGGGCCGGGAAAATCGCTGACGTCGGACCCGGCCGCGATCACCCGGGCACCCTCTAGACGTGAGAGCGCGATCATTTCGCAGGCCGCCTCCCGCATAGTGCCCAGACACATCTTGCTCAGGAAGTTGAAATTGTCCTCATAGAACAGCACTAGCTGCGGTTGAGCAGCCTGCAAGCGCCCGCGAAATTTATCGACACCCTCGGCCAGCATCGCATCGAACAGCGATACTTCATGTCCCGCCCGGCGCAGCATCTCGGCAACTTGAAGGGTGGCGAGCGGTGGGTAGGGCTTGCCTCGTTCGCGCTGCTTGTGATCGAGCTCCAAGAAGTACGAGTGGCAAACCAGGATGGACAGCATCGAATCTCCATCGGCAAATAGATCGGCCGGCAAGGGTGCCGGTATATGGATGAGTGCATCAAATAGCGGATTGGGTTTAACGAGCCGCGGGAATAACGCGCAGGTTTAGAAGTAGCCGTGGAGTTCTACGAAATACAGCCGTTGATGCTCTGAATCATCCTGTGGGATGCCGTCGGACCAGCGAAAGCCGGTGCGCACCTGCAGGAACTGGATGGGAGTCAACTCATAGACCACGCTCCACCGCGTCTGTTCGCCGTGGGAAACTGCGCGATTGGGGTTCAAGTATTCATCCGTGATCTTAAGATTGCTGCCTTTTACAATCAGCCAGTTCGCCTCGATCAACGTGGCAAGTTGCTTGCCCTGCCCATTGGCCAGACTATCGTCATGGGTGATCTCAGCTTGCGCCAACCAGGAGACGGGTCCGGTACGCAGTCCGCCATACAGCGCGAAAGCGTCTTTGGCTCCCGCTGATTTCTCATTGCCGTTGGCCCCCACGCCCAGTCTCCACAGCGACTGGACGTATGCGACGTTGAGACTATATTGCTTGCCGTCGCTGGTCGCGGTGCCGCCCGCGGTACCGTTGGTGACGGCGAGCTGGGCATCCCAGGCTCCTCGCTCCCAACCGAACTCGACGCCTTGGTCGGGGGTCGTCATGTTGATGCCGGACGCGGTGTACAGAAGCGCGGTCTGGTCTTGGAGTCGTAGCCCGAATGGAAGATACATCTGGCCCGCCTTGACATACCAGTCGTGCGAGGCCGCCCAGTAAATCAGGTACCCCTCGCGGTTGAGCGCGCCGCCGGGAGCGACTTGTTCATCGACATATGCAATAAGCCGATCGGGAATGATATTGGCTTCCAAGTAGACCCGGGCCTGCTCGAGTGAAAACGTCTGCAGCGACGGCGTGTTAGGGGCCTGTGTGACCTGTGCTTCGAAACGCACATCCCCTCCGGCACGCACGTAAGGGGTGCCGAGCTGGCCGGTCCAGTTATCCAGCGCCGTATCGATGTGTTGCGATGGAATGGCGGTTTGCGCTAGGAGATCACCATAGGTACTGCGCAAGCCCCCGCCGGTGGGATTCACATGACATGTGTTGCATTTCAGCCCGTACTGCACAGCGAGGTATGGTTCGGCGTGTGCCGGCGGGGCCGCGAACCAAAGCATGGCCCATGCGGCGCAAACCCATCGAAGCAGGACCGCGCTCTTCATCGGTGCGACTCAACGTTGAACTCGAACGAAGTGTCCGAACGCAGTACCCGGGCATTGACGTCGGCGAGGCCGGCGCCGCCATTGCTTCGCATACGGATTCGGTAGGTGCCCGGACCCAAGTCGGCCTGCGGCGTGAGCAGCAGTACGGATGGGTTGGCAGCGATTACCTTCCGAGCAACCGGTATGGGGGTGTCACCCACGCCGCTTTCGGCCAAGCGATCGAGTTGCACAGAGGTCTCATTCACCAAGGATGCGTCGATCTCTCCCGTGAAGGCCACGAGGACTTGTGTTGGCGATGCCGCCAACGCCGATTGATCGGCGGGGAAGGTATCTCTCACCTCGAAGCTCGATACGACGGCTGCGGGCGCCGCAGTCACGTTCGGTGCGCCATTGGCAATCCACTGACGAATCGCGGCGATGGTTGCCGCAGGCAGCGGCGTTTCTCCGAGTGGCATCTGCGAGCCTTCGATACCCGGTGCACCTTCGATCTTCATGAGCATGTAGCTGCTGTCGGGGTTGCCAGGGTTGACGCGCAACAGGCTGGGTTCCTCGGCGCTGGGTACCCCGACTAAGAAGTCATACGCATGCGCGGCGTCCAGCTGCAGCCCTTCGGGCGCGCCTGCTCCGATATGACATTTCGAGCAGATCGGTGTGAATACATTGGCCTCGATCGAGGCAAGGTCAGCGGTAATTTCGGTGCTTCCGGAGGTATCGCCGGCCGAAATCGGTTGACCATTCTGATCCAAACCTTGGCCGTTGCCGGCGCAGCCGGCGGCAGCAAGAATAACTGCGAGCAGGCCATAGAGTCGTTGTTGGTCGAGCCGCATATTCCTTCACGCAATTTCCGATGGTGCGGGTAAGTACCGGTTAGCCGTCCTAAGGTTTACCGCTCACGACGATTGCGCGACGAAACAAAAAGAGGGTGTAAATGGAGTGTCCAAGCAACCCGATGCACGTTTGAGGGTACCAATAGACCATGACGGCCCCAGTCCTCACTTGGAAATTGAAACAATGATGCAACCACAAATTACCCCACGGTCTCATGCGCCGGCGAGTTCGCACGACAAAGCGCGCCAGGATCAAACCCGGCCCATTCGCGCTTTGAACCGCGGACTCGATGTGTTGACCGAATTAAATCGGCTGGAGCGGGCCGCTATCAACACGCTCGCCAGTGCTACGCGGCTGCCTCGCACCACGACTTATAGGATTTTGGAAACCCTGCGTTTGGCCGGATACGTTGCGCGCGACACGCACGACGATCATTACCGTCCCACCATCCGGGTGCGCGCGCTATCTGACGGATTCGATGACGAAGCGCTGGTAGCGCACATCGCCCAACCGTTGCTCACCGCACTCGGCGCGCAAATCCTCTGGCCAGTGGCTTTGGTGACGCCATCCGGCTCCACCATGATGGTTCGCGTAGTTACCGATCGGGAGAGTCCATTGGCATTGGAACAGTACCGCGTCGGACTTCGCGTGCCGATGATGACTTCCGCTACGGGACGCGCTTATCTTGCTTTCTGCTCCGAGCCACAGCGTGATGCGATGCTCGAGCTGCTGTCGCATTCATCTCTGCCGGAAGATCGTTTGGCACGTAATCGAATCGAGGTGGAACGGATGCTCAACGAGACGCGGAATCAAGGGTTTGGCATGGCGCATCGTGCCCGACGGGTCTCGGAGGAAATCAGTTTGGCGATACCAGTGCGCGCGAAAGGTCGTATCCTCGCCACCATGGCGGTCCGCTACGCGGCGACGGCCGTGCAGTTGCGCACGGCCATCGACCAGTTCCTGCCGAAAATGCGCGAGGTTGCGCGGGAGATCGAAGCGCAAATTCCCTAGGCGGACTCCACAGGTCTCTACCCACGTACCCAATGCCCAGGCGCCATGCGCCAGCCGCCGCCGTAGCGCACCCACGCATGTGGGGCCCAGTGATAGCCGGGTCTTCCGGCAGCCCAATGCCCGCCAACCCACACATGCGCGCCGCCATTCCAGCTCCAATAACCGGGAAACCAAACGTAGCCGGGCGAGGGTGCCACACCGACAACTTCGACGCGTGGTTCGGGCGGGGCCACCGTGACAACAGCGCCGCCGTAGTAGCCGGGCGCCGGGGCAACGACACATCCGCTCAGAATTCCAGTCGACAATAATCCTGTCACGGTCAGAACTTTCAATGTGTTGAAAAACTTCATACGATCTCCTGCATTAATTTGTATGCGATCGCCAGCACCACACGTTCGGCTGTGGCGAGGGCC
>CAZZWE010000057.1:0-19043 GCA_964657675.1 uncultured Steroidobacteraceae bacterium | reverse complement strand
ATCACTTGCCGCCGCGGTCGACGCGAATTGCCATTGAGAAAATGACCCGGCACTAATCCAATAATTGCGCCTTATAGCTGGAATAACGCTGGTCTGACCGCGAGGTTGACGCGCTGGCCCACCGACGGTGTGACGGATTACTCAATATTCCGACTGCTTCGCTCTGAACATGGGATGAATGGTGGCGTTAAGCGACGCTGGCTGCCTCCAAAAGCTCAAAAAAGTTCGAAAATCATGGCGTGTTTCGCCCCCGAAACCGGTTCATCTCTCTATATCAAATCAAAGGAGGGATGATATGCAGGCTCGGGATCTAAAAGCCGCCATGGCGTTGGCCGTCGTCGGGGGTCTGTTCGCGGGTGTGACCGGCGCCCAGACCGTCAACGTCTCCACTGACTCGTCCTTCAATGCGAACTACATTGGTACTACGCAAAAAGGCGGGCCGTTCCCCTGGACCGATCTCGGCATCACCGCCGACGCCACCGTCGCACCCGGAACCTTGGATGTCGCCACGGGCGGCTCCTCGAGTTTCACGCTTTCGAACGCGCCCGTGGCGGGCCAAGTGCTCGGTTACAACACAAAATTTGACGTCAGCTACTCCTCTGCATGGACTGGGTCACTGACGGCGGGTGCCGCATCGGGGAACGTCAATAGTAGCCTCGTCTACAACATAGGCCCGCTGAGCGGTTCGGACAGCCTGCTCAACCTGCCTGTTTCAGCGGGCAGCACCTCCACGGCGAATTTGTCGGGCGCGTTGAATGCGGGAACCGGCACGACCGTCAGTGCATCGGGAAGTGGCTCAGGTCCCTCTGCCAATCCGACCTACACCTTGAACGCGCAAGCCTGCGCCGTTTTATGCGTCACGCTGGCGAGCGCGAGCGTGGGCGTCAATATCGGTACGCAGATCAGTCAAACCGTTTCTGCTACACCCACGGTGACTTACGGGGATCTGGTTTGGGCGAGTACCTCGCCCAAGTACTCGAGCACGAATGCCTATCAAGGATTTATTCCGAGCTCAGGAGGCACCATTGTCAACAACCTGGGCAACATCTCGAATGTGGCAAATGCCCTGGGGATTGCTCCCGGCCAGACCTTTTACTACAACATGTTGCCGGAGGTGGAAGTGCAGATGCAGCTCAGCGGCCAGGCACAGCTCAATCTTCCGACCAGCATTACGGCCAGCTACAGCGTCTTCGGGATTGGCGGATCAACTGACATACCGCTGGGAGATCTCTACCAGCTCGACACGGGCACCGAAACGGCCGGCGTTGATGCGACCTTTCATAACAGCGAGTATTACAGCATTCCGCTGGTTTACGATGGATGTCCCTCCGGAGCAACGAGTTGCGATGGCGCGCAGGCAACGGTGAGCGGCACGTTTACTGGACAACTCGCAAAATTAGGCAACGGTGATCTGCCGCCTGATGGTAGCTGCGGTGGGAACTACGTTGACTGCACGCTCACCGTTTCTTCCGGCCAGGGATCGATCGGCGGTTACGGCACTCAATACAACCTTGGACCGCTCATTCCCGGAGATCCGAGCGGGGGCACTGTGTGCGCTCCTCAAGGATCGCCCAACGCGGGTTCTTGCATCAATCAAGTGACGCTCAAACACCAAATCACTGCTCCCGAAATCGACGCAAGCTCGGCGGCAAGCTGTCTGACGCTGCTTCTCGGCACATTGGCGACGCTCAGGGGGCGGCGGCGATTGGTGCCGGAAGTACGATCGCGAAGCTAGCTGGGCTCGCCTGATTGACTTAGCACAGCGGGTGCCTGCGGTGTGTTAGCAGCCTCGTCCTCGTCCGAGAAGGGCAGCTCTTCACTCTCGTAGGCGCCTTCGACCAACGCAGGCTTCAAGGAGTTTTTAGGTTTCACTCCCAGCTGGCGAAGCTTCTGTGCCTGGGACACCAAGTTGCCACGCCCGCTCGTCAGCTTGTTGTGCGCATCGTCGAAATCGCTCTGCGCCTGCTTTAATCGATTCCCGAGCGAATCCATATCGGCGACGAAGCCGACGAACTTATCGTAAAGCTCGGCGCCGCGCCTTGCGATCTCTTGGGCGTTGCGCGACTGGGCCTCCTGGCGCCACAGGTGCGCCACTGTGCGCACGACAAACAGCAGCGTGGAGGGACTCACCAGCAAGACATTTCGATTGTAGGCGTCCATGAACAGATCTCGGTTGGCGGTGACCGCTAGCATGAACGCCGGTTCGATCGGCACGAACAGCAGTACGAAATCCAAGGACTTCAAACTGTAGAGCGCCTGGTAGTTCTTTTCCGATAGCCCTTTGATATGCCCTTTGACGGAATCCAAATGCCGTTTGCCTGCCGCGGTGCGTTCGCCTTCGTTTTCCGTTACAGCAAACTCTTCGTACGCAATCAATGAGACCTTGGAATCCACCACCAAGCTACGGCCTTGCGGCAATTGAATGACGACATCAGGCAAAGCCCGGCTCCCATCCTCCCGGGTATGGCTCTCTTGCACCACATACTCGTGGCCTTTGCGAAGCCCAGAGGCCTCGAGCACGCGCTCCAGGACCAATTCGCCCCAGCTGCCTTGGGTCTTGCTCGAGCCTTTGAGCGCGCGGGTGAGATTCTGTGCATCTTCACTTAAATGTTGATTGAGGGTCATGAGCTGGCGTACCTGCTCACCCAGTGCGGAGCGATCCTTGCCCTCCTTGATGTAGTTATCCTCGATCTTGGCCTGAAATTCATTGATCCGAAGTTTCAATGGATCCAGCAGTGCGCCCAAATTGGTCTGGTTCTGTTCAGTGAATCGCTTGGACTTCTCTTCCAGGATTTCATTGGCCAAAGCTTTGAACTGATCCGTCAAAGCACTCTTCGCATCCATGAGCAACGCAAGCTTCTCCTGAGACACGCTGCGCTCGCCGTCCAAAGAATTCTTCAGTTGCGCGACTTCAACGGCCAGCGCACTGACTTCGGCGCTTTTCGCCTCCAGCCGCGTTTGTGCATCAAGACGCCGAGCCTCCAATTCCGGCAGACGCTGTGCGTCAGCCTCAAGCGCCGCTTTGCGCTCGTTGGCTTGGTTCAACGCCTGATTCGCGGCAATGAGCCGACTCTCGAGATCGGGCACCCGCGAGGCGCGTTCTTTCGCGGAGGACAGTTCCACCTGCAAGGCCAGCGAGGCTTGGGAGGCCGAATCCGCGGCGGTGGTTTGAGACCCGCGGTGTCTTGCGCCGGCGATCAGCCAGCTGACGAGGGCGCCCACAATAAGCCCCACCACGGAGCAAAGAATCTCAGGCAGTACGTTCATGCCGGGATTTTACATCTGGTAGACCGGGAGATGAAAAGTAAGCGAGGATTATCGAGCGAGATCTATACAGTGATGCGTCGCCCCGGATACTGTATAAGGCAAGAAACGGCCGATGGTCCAGGATCCTCTGTATCAGGTGTGGACTTTCTGCGCCCCGCCGGAACTGCTGCCGAACAAGTGCTTTGGACGCGAGCTGTCGCAGCGCGAGCTGGTGGATGCCTCGATGAGGATTCTTCAGCACACGTTGCTTATAACGATAGTCGACAAAGACATTAGACCGCATCCGGTTATGAAACTACCATGTGCGGCAGATACAAAAGATGCAACATCGTGTTGCTCGGGTGGACCTCGCCAACGACTCTGCGCATTCATACCTATCGCAATTTGATCGACCCTCGTTATTCGATGCAGTGACGTAATTGCTGCTGAGAATCTCTCGGGGTCTCTTTAAAAAACCAATCTGGGGATTTTCTGAAAATGCCAATGACTTCGCTCCTGGCGCGCTCGCGCGTGCCCGTTTCGCCCATGAAAATACTGTGCATTACCGTGGCACTGCTCAACTCCGTTGCGGTGCTGGCTGCCTCGGGCGACGTTGGGTCCGACCCGCTCGACGAGGTAATCGTGACGGGTACCCGAGAAACAGGACGCAAGGCGAGCGACAGTTCGACACCCATTGAGGTCATTTCCGGTGAGACGCTTCAAAGCATCGGCCAGACGGACCTGCGCGACGCATTGGAGCAGCTGTCACCATCGATCGCGCGAGAGTCATTCAACACCAACTCGGCCGCGCTGACGGATATTTTGACTCTTCATGGACTCAGTCCCAACCACTTACTGGTGCTGGTCAATGGAAAGCGGCGGCACTCGACGGCCAGTGTCGACACAGATGGACCCCAACAGGGTCAGACGGGCGTCGATGTCGACACGATCCCTATTTCAGCCATTGATCATATCGAGATTCTTCGCGACGGTGACTCCGCGCAATATGGCGCCGATGCCATTGCGGGTGTGATTAACATCATCTTGAAATCGAGCGACCACGGGGGCTCGGTTCAAGCAACGGCGGGGGAGTACTACGCAGGGGACGGATTTTCAAGGCAGGTGTCGGGCGACGCCGGATTTAATCTGGGCGGCAAGGGATTTGTTCATTTAAGCGCTGAGTACTCGGGCAAGAACTTTACCGACCGCAACGGGGTCGATCCTCGCACGGATGAGCACACCAATACATTCGAAGGAAATCCAAGAAACAACACCGAATCCCTTGGCATCAACGCAGCCTATGAGTTGAATGATGATGTGGAGTTGTACGGATTTGCCACTTATGCCCATCGAAAGGGGGCGGGCAAAGAACTCTACCGCCTGCCAAGCTTCTTACCGGCGGTCTACCCGGATGGCTTCCAACCCTTGGATACGCGACTCGAGGACGATTACGGCATTACCGGTGGCATCAAGGGCAAGGACTTTTTTGGATGGTCATGGGACGCAAGTTCCACCTTTGGCCGTGATACGGTGAATGTCGGACTGGTCAATTCGGTTAATCCGGACTTCTACACTGCGTTCGGCTATACCCCGACCGATTTTCATATCTCGACTTTTAATAGTTCGCAATGGACCAATAGTTTGGACCTCACTCGGCCTGTGAACATTGCGTTTCTGCCGCAACCGCTGACCATTTCTTGGGGCTTGGAGCATCGCCGCGAGTCTTATAAAATCGGCGCGGGAGACTATGCCTCCTATTACAACGGCGGGCCGCAGGCCCTGGCCGGCATCGCGCCGACGGACGCCAGCGATCATTCACGCAATGTCGCAGCAGCTTATTTGGATCTCGCCACCAAGTTGACGCCACAGTGGCAGATCGATGTGGCGGGGCGGTTTGAACACTATTGGGGAATCGGCAGCAACGAAACCGGAAAGGTCTCGACACGATACGATTTCTCGCCAAAGGTCGCTGTACGTGCAAGCTTTGGAACCGGCTTTCAGGCCCCATCCCTCGCGCAAGAGTATTTCAGCAGCTTAGTGGTGGGACCGACGGAGGCGGTGGGTCAGCTGTCCCCGTTGTCGCCCATCGCAAAGAGCCTGGGAGCCACGCCGCTTAAGCCCGAAGAGTCGACCAACATTAACCTGGGCATCGTTCTCAATCCATTCGATAACTTCAACGCGACGATTGATGTCTACCAGGTCGTCGTCCGTGACCGTTTGATCGACAGCGGTTACGCGGAAGGTGCCACGGCGGCGGACGCTCTGGCCGCCGGCGGCATCATTTTGCCCTCGACCGCAACTTACATATCGACCAACTATCTTCAAAACGCCGCCGATACGCGCACGCGTGGCGCTGACATTGCAGCCTCGTACCGCACCGATTTCCAGCAGTACGGCATCATCGACTGGTCGCTCTCTGCGAACATCAATGATACGAAGTTACTCCGAGTCGCGACCGTTGATGGTCTTCCGGTCACCAACGCGCAGCAAGACGCGTGGCTTACCAGCGTGACACCCAAGTACAAAGTCATCGCGGGCGGTGTTTGGCACAACGATAGCTGGGCGGTTTCGCTCCGTGAGCACGTCTATGGACCGGCGAGCGATCAGGTCACCATCTACCAGGGGCCGAATACATTCTCGACCACGGTATTCGATCGTTTCGATCAGCGGGCGAAGGCGACCACCGATTTGGCGGTAAGCTACTCTTTCATTCGCAGTTTGACGTTGACCGTGGGCGCCAACAATGTGTTCAACACCTACCCCGATCGTATGGCGCCTCAGGACCAGTATCTGGGGTGGCAATATGATGGCTACATCTCCCAGATGGGAATCAACGGCGGCTTCTATTACGCGACCCTGAGGTACTCTTTCTAATCATGGTTTTCGTTAAAGTCTTTGCCGGGAGATCACAATGCTGAGCCGTCGCCAATTTGTGTCCATTGCCGCGGCCGGTGCCGCGCTTAGCGTTGCGCGAGTCCCGTTCGCAGCACCCGTTGCCTTAAGCCATAAGGAACGCGTCGATCGCGCACTATTGGGACAGAAGGTCGACCGACCGCCATATTCGCTCTGGCATCATTTCAACAAGCCGACTGCGGAAGAAGAAGCGCGGAGCTTGGTGGAATTTCACCGGCGCTATGACACGGATATCGTCAAAGCCATGAATGACTTTGACTATCCGAGGTCGACCACCGGCAAATGGCATGAAATTACGCCGATCGACTCGCCGTACCCAAAGCAGTTGGACACACTGGAACTGGTCAGAAACGGACTGAACGGTGATGCGTACTTCATCGATACGCTATTCGGTCCTTACTTCACGGCCCAACTGCTGCTGGGCGCAGAACCCGAGTACGCCGATAAAAAGCTGTCAGAGAACCAACTATTGGTCGAGGCGAGCGCAGGTCTACAAGCATTTCAGAAACGCAGTCCTCAGGCCTGGCATGACATGATGGGTGCGATCACGGAATCGACCATCAATCACATCAACAAAGCGAAAAAGATCGGCAGTTCCGGGGCGTTGGTCAGCATCATGAATGCGACCGAAAAATTCAACAGCATCGAAGACTACGAGCAATACAGTCGGCCGTACGATAAGCGAATCATCGATGCCTTATCCGATAGCCGGTTGACAATGCTGCACCTGCATTTCCTCGATGAGTCTTTCATTCCTCAATTTCGTGATTTCAAAGCACCGGTCATCAATTACTCGGTCAAGACCAGCGGCATCCCCATGACGACCATGCGGGCGAACTTCACGCAGACGCTGGCGGGCGGCGTCGATGAAATCGACTACAACTCGCTCAGCGTTGCTGAAATGCGGCGTGAATGGAAGACGGCCTCTAAGCAGGCGGGGGCGAAGTACATCATCACGCCGGGGTGTGCTCTGCCTAAGACCAGCACTCCACAAGCGTTGGCGCGTCTGAGGCAATCGCTCACGGCTTGAATCGGCGAACGTGTCGCTGACGGCGTGAAACGCCGAGGCGCGGCGGCTGGCGAGTCGTTTAACGGGGCGAGCGGTTCGCGAAGAAGGATTGCACTCGCTTCAAGGCATCCGGCGCTACCCCTTCGTTTTTGAATAGCTCTAAGGAATGGGCGGCCTGCAAGCTGAGTCCGTCAATCTCCATCAGCGCCCGCTTGTTGACGCGGTTGGCATACCAAGAGTTTTCTAAGATGTCTTTTGTAAGAATCGAGAGCTCATGCTCGAACTGTTGATCCGGAAAACAAAAGTTCGCCAGGTGCATGTCCACCGCCTGACGACCGGTATACGTGCGACACGTGAGCATCATTTCGCTGGCTTTGGCGTGGCCGATGCGATGCGGCAACCGTAAACTCAAGCCCCACACCGGTGTCAGGCCCCAGCGCGCATAGACGTCAGAGAAACGTGCGGATTCGCCTGCCACGATCAGATCAGCAGCCAGTGCCAGTTCCAATGCACCGGTCGAGCAGTGTCCCTGGACGGCCGAGATCACGGGTTGCGGTAGGTTCGCGAGTTTCTGAATGACCTCCGAATGGAAATGCGGTTTGGCATGGGCCTTTACATGCTCCAGCACTTCGCTCATGTCGTAGCCGGAAGAAAAGTGCTCGCCCGCCCCGCGCAGGATGACCACCCCGACTGTCTTTGTCTCGCGGGCTATCGCATCGACGTGCGTGGCCAGTTCCTCGAAAACCTCTTTTGACAGCGAATTGAGTGTCTCGGGACGGTTCAGTGTGAGGGTGGCAGCGCCGCCATTATTCTCCCGCCGGACGAAATGGTTCATAACGAGGTTCCTCCGTACGATTCCACCACCCACCCCCGAGCGCCTGAAACAAACCGGCCGTATCCGCGTAACGATTGGCTTGCGCTTGCACAAGTCCAAGCTCGGCCTGTCGGTAAGCCTGTTCGGCGTTTGCGACCACGATAACATTGATGGTACCCAACGCCCGCTGCCGCTGGATCAAATCAAACGTACGCTTCGCCGAGCCTTCAGCGTCCATACTTGCCTTCACCGCGTCGGAGTCGGCCTTGAGGGCGCGCAGGGTGTCGGCGACATTCTGGCAGGCCAGGATGACAGCGCCGCGGTATTGCGCGTTGGCTTGATCGAGCGCGGCATCAGCGGCGCGCTGTTTGTGTCGCAGCGTTCCAGCGTCGAACAGCGTTTGAGTCAATGTCGTTCCCAGGTCCCAGAAGCCGGTATACGGGGTAAATAATTTGCGCAGACTGAGCGCATCGGAACCGACGTCGGCATTGATTGCGAATTGCGGCAGCCGGTTGGCGACGGCGATCCCCACGGCGGCGGACGCGGCGTGTAAATTTTCCTGCGCCTGCCGTACATCGGGTCGTTGCTCGATCAACTTGGACGGCACGCTGACCGGAAGATCCAACGGCAACTGCAGATCGCTGAGCTCAAAACTTTCCGGTGGCTCATCGGAAGGCAGCCGGCCCAGCAGCGCCGTCAGCGCATCGCGGGTTTGACCCAATTGCTTTTGCAGCGGCGGCAACGTCTGCTGCGTTTGTGCCTCGAGCGATTCTTGAGTGAGAACGTCGAGATCATTCACCGTACCCAGCTGGCGCTGTGCCCGAAGCTTGTCAGTCAGTCCGTGCTGCAATTCCAACAGCCGCAGCGTGGCGGTGATTTGCCCGCGCAGCGATGCTTCTTGAATGGCCGTGACGACCACATTGCTGGTTAACGTCAGATACGTCGCTTCGAGCTGGAAGCGAGTTGCGTTCAACTGCGCTTTAGATTGTTCGATGGCGCGACGAGTGCCGCCGAAAATATCCGGGTAGTAGCTTAAGGTCAGTTCGGCGGTGAACAAATTGTAGTAGGGGTTTTGTTGCGGCAGATTGGTTGGGTTGGAGATCGTACCCACGGCGTTCTTGCTGCGTTCAGCACTGAAGCCGCCTTGCACAGTTGGAAATTCACTGCCCCATTGCGCCTTGTACAGCTCATGCGCCTGACGCAGTGCCGCCTGAGCGGCGCCGACATCGGCGCTGCCTTGCAACGCCTGCTCGATCAGATGATTGAGTTTCGGCGATTGAAACAAGGTCCACCACTGCGCGGGGATATCGGCGGCCGGTGTCAATTGCTGCGGTCGATCCCCCTCGGAAATTGGGCCCTGCATCGGCGCGCTGCCAAAATTTTGCGCTTTGGGCGCAGGCGGCGCCTTGAAGTTGGGCCCCACCGCGCAAGAGACCAGGCCTGCACTCGCCAGCAGACCCGCCAAACCCCAGCGCTTCATCGTCCCCACCCCCACGTGCTGCTGCCGGGACGTCGATCCGCCCAATGTTCGATGACGTGATACAGCGAGGGAACCACGAACAGAGTCAGTGCCGTCGATAAGGCCAGTCCGCCGACCACGACGGTGGCAATACCGCGCTGCACGTCGCTGCCCACGCCGGTGTGCAGGGCCGCCGGCAGCATCCCGAGCGTCGCGACCGAGGCAGTCATCAGTACCGGACGCAGACGCTCGGTGGCTCCTTTCATAATGGCTTCGTGTAAATCCAACCCGGATTTTCGCATGCGATTTAAATTCGACACCATGATGATGCCGTTTTGCACGGCCACGCCAAACAGCGCGATGAAGCCAACGCCGCTTGCCACGTTCAAGTTTTGATGCGTCAGATGTAGCGCAATCAATCCGCCCAGGGTGGCCAGCGGCACCACGCTCAAGATCAGCAGCGCCTGACGCAGGGAGCCGGTGCCGACGGTCAGGAAAATCAGCATCAGTCCCATCACCAGTCCCAAGATAACCAGCAGCCGGGCCTCTGCACGGCGCTGATTTTCAAACTGGCCGCCCCATTCCAGGCGAATGGCAGTGCGATCGAACTGCACTTGAGAAGCAATTTTTGCTTGAGCGTCTTCCAGATAACTGGTCAGGTCGCGGTCGCGGTTGTCGATGCGGATGGTGAGGTTACGCTCGCCATTTTCCCGGGTGACTGTGCTTTCGCCGGACCGCACGCGAATATTGGCTACTTGCGACAAAGGAATCTGGGCGCCGCTCGCGGTGCGGACGGGCAGTTCACCGAGAGCGACCGGGCTATTGCGGGACACTGCGGTGAATCGCACGGTCAGCGGATAAGTTCGCTCGCCCACATACACCGACGATACCGGCGCTTGCCCGACGCCGGTTTGGATGACGTTCTGGAGGTCGGTCATGTTGATGCCAAAACGCGCGGCCTTCTCACGGTCCAGTTTGATCTCAACCTGGGGTATTGGCGGTTCTTGAAACAACGACGCGCTCGACGTTCCGGGCACGGTGTAAAGAACGCTAACGATCTCAGCGCCGACGCGGCGCAGTACATCCAAATCACTGCCATAGATTTTGATGACCAGCGGGCTGTGCGCGCCGCCGATCATGTCATTCACGCCGTCGATAATGGGCTGGCTGATGCCAATGTCATAGCCCGGCATGTTGCCGGCAAGGTCCGCGCCCAGGCGATCGACAAAATGCTTCTTTGATTCGCCGCCAGGCCAGGTGTCGTAGGGCTTGAGCCCCACCGGCACTTCGATGTGCGACATGGTCCAGGGATCGGTGCCGTCATCGTTTCGCCCCGTCTGGGTGACCACCGTCGACACTTGCGGATATTTCAGCAGCGCACGGCGCAGATCGCTCGCCATGTCGCTGGCCTTGTTCAAGGCGAGTCCAGTGGGCATTTGCACCTGCAGCCACAGCGCGCCTTCATCGAGGTCGGGGAGAAATTCTCTTCCCACGGTGGCGCCGAAGCCCACCACCGCCAACAAGGCGAAAATCGTCACGCCATAGATGATGCGGGGCTGATCCAGACAGGCCGCGAGCGCACGGTCGTATTTTTCGGTCAGCCATTCCAGCCACCGATTGTGGAACACCTTGCCTGGATGCCTGAATGCGATATAGGCCAGGCCCGGTACCAGCGCCAGGGCGGTCAACAGCGCGCCGAACAGGGCATAGCCCATGGTGTAGGCAATCGGTGTGAACAGCTTGGCTTCCGCGCGCTCGAATGAAAACAGCGGCAGATAGGCGGTGATGATGATGAGGCTGGAGAAAAATATCGGCCGCGTTACCTGCAGGACGGCGGCCTTTGCTTCGCTCTCGCTCATCTCTTCGTTCGGCATGGCCTCGCGGCGGCGCAGCACCGCCTCAGTCACCACGATGGCGCCGTCGACCAAAATACCAAAGTCGATCGCGCCCAAGGACAGCAGGTTGGCCGACACGTGGGTCAGATTGAGCAGTGAGAACACGGCGACCAGCGCCAGAGGAATGGTGACGGCGACCACCAGGGCGCTGCGGGGACTGCCGAGAAACAAGATCAAAATCAAAAACACCAGACCCACACCCTCGGCAATCGTACGGCCCACTTTCTCGATTGTGGCCTTCACCAATTCGTCGCGGTCGATATAGGGGACGATCTTCACATCACTGCTGGCCAACTTGCGGTTCAGCTCCTCCACTTTGCGGTGCACACCGAGCAGCGTCTGCGAGGGATTTTGATACTTGAGCATCAGCACGATGCCCTCGACAACGTCCGGATTGTTGTCCTTGCCAACGATGCCTTCCCGCTCCTGATGACTGAGCGTCGCTGCGCCCAGGTCCCGAACCAGGACAGCGGTGCCGTTGACTTGTGTGACGACGGTGGCGCCGATGTCGGCCAGCGTGCGGATGAGCCCGACACCGCGAATGACGTAGCTCTGATCGCCCAGTGAAACGCGGCCGCCGCCCGCGTTGGTATTGTTGGCATTGATGGCGTTGATGACATCGGTGATGCCAAGCCCATAGCGCTCGAGTTGCCGAGGATCCAGATTCAGTTGGTACTCGGTGGTAAAACCGCCAAAATTCGTGTCATCCACCACGCCCGGCACCGACTTCAGTGCCGGTATCACGGTCCAGCGTTGGATCTCGGACAATTCCTGCAAATTCTTGGTATCGGATTGGAGCGTATAGCGGTAAATCTCGCCCGCTGGCCCTGACACCGGGTCGAGCGAGGGAGTTGCGCCATTCGGCAGCGCTGCCTGGCTGATCCGTTCGGTGAGACGCTGACGGGCCCAGTAATCCTCGATGCCGTCGCGAAACACCACCGTGATCAGTGACAGTCCGAAGGTGCTGGTGGAGCGCATCAGGAACAAGCCCGGGGTGCCGTTGATCTGCCGTTCGAGCGGCACGGTAATCAGCTGCTCGACTTCCTCCGCGGCGAGGCCCGGCATTTGCGTGGTGACCTGCGCGGCCACATCCCCCAAATCGGGATAGGCCTCCACCGACAATGTTTCCCAGGCGTAGATACCAAACAGACTGAACAGCACCGCCAGCACGATGATGGCGATGCGTCGGTGCAGGCAAAAGCCGACGAAAGCGTCAATCATTGAGCAGGATTCCGCCTTTCACGGCGACGCGTTCCCCCGGGGCAACGCCTGAACGAATACTGACTAACGGGCCGTCTTCCACCTGCGCATCCACAGTACGGCGCTCGAAAACCCAGGGAGCGGTCTCGACGAACACGCTGATGCGATCGTTGTTCATGAGCAGCGAGGAACTCGGCAACACCACGCGCGATTGGGCAGTGCCGGTCAAGGTCACCATGGCAAACATGTTCGGCTTGACCGAGTAGTCGGCATTACTCACGGCGATCCGAATTTTTTCGCGCCGCGAATCGGCCTCAACGATGTCGCCAACGAACAGCACGCTGCCATGAATCGTGCGCTGCGGATAGGCGATCAGGCTGATTTCGGCATCCTGGCCTTTGGCAAGGGCCGCCACATTGTTTTCGGGGACCATTGCCGTCACCCATATTGAGCTTAAGTCCGCAATGCTCAGCAGCGGCTGGGTCGCGTCATTGATGATGCTGCCCGGCGATACGCTCAGCGTGATGACCGCGCCGCCGAATGGCGCTCGAACTTCCAGGCGGCGCGCCGAGCCGTGGACCTGTAGCGGTGCACCGAGGATTTTCAGCCTGGCTTCGGCACGACGGTATTCCGATTCTGCCTGCGCATTATCGCTGTTCGCTTGATCCAAGTCCTTGTCCGAGGCCACGCCGATCTTGACCTGCGCCTGCTGGCGATCAAGATTGGTGCGCGTCAGCTTAAACGCATCATTGGCTTTGTCGAAGTCGCTGTAGGCTTGTGCCAAGTCGGCCGAGTCTAGAACGACCAGTACTTGGCCTTTGCGAACCCGTTCGCCGAGTTGGACTTTGAGATCAGTGACCCTGCCGGTGAGTTGCGGCAGAATGCTCGCCGTTCGGGCGGGTTCGGCTTCGATGACGCCGGGAACCAGCAGTTTTGCGCCGACCGTTTGGGTTGAAGCCGGCTCGACCGCGATTCTTGAGCGCAGCGGCGAGGCTGCAGGGACGCTGATCTTGTCGCCTTGCTGAACCGTCCATGGCGCTGCGGCGGGGGGCTGTTTGAGCCCGCCCCACAGACCGAATCCATGGGTCAGCAGTAATACCAAAAGCAGAACCCCGAAGCCGATGCCTCCCCACAAGGCCACGCGACCGCGCAGCGCAGGCTCATGATCGTGAACTGGCATCAACACATCTCCGCAGAAAAAACGCACGAGCAGCCGTCGTCGGCAGAGCACGACGGCGATCTCATCTTAAGGTGGATTTATTTCGGTAAGCAGTCCGAATACCAAGTTGCGCGAGTTTACTGACGCGGAACTGACACGGATAGGGTTGGAGCGGCATGACGCTCTTTATGACCGCCCTGATGCCTCGGGGTGAGTCAGGGCGCCTATGTGGATTGGCATCATCGCGGCCAGGATGATCCTGGCCGCGATAGTGTTACAAAATTAATAGCCGAGCGAGACCTCAAAGCTCAAGATTCGGCCCGCGCCGAAACCCGGCGCGGGCACGGCGCCAAAATCTGAAATATAAAGCCTTCCATCGGGACCCCAAGTCATGCCCGTCGGCACGTTCAGTCCGGTGATGACCTCCTGCCATTGACCGGCATGGGTCAGGCGTACGACTTTGCCAAAACCCGGTGCGGGATATCCGGGTGGCGATGCGGGCACGTCGGCAAGCTCAAGCGCATAGAGAAGTCCGTCGGGCCCAAAGTTGACCCCGACGACGGTGGTGAGGCCCGCCTTGGAGTCGGCAATATAAAGAGGATTGGTTTGCTGCCATCCTGGCATCTGATTCACATCGATGTCGCCCGGCCTGGAAATCCGCAGTACTCGCGACCACTTGGGAAGAATGGGGAAATACAGCAGGTTGCCGACGTACAAACTGCCGAAGTGTTCCGCGATCGACGTCGGCACAATATGCCCTTGTGACGCTGATATATCGATAAGTTCCTGGGCCTGGCCATTAAGTCCGACGGACACAATGACGCCGCGGTTGGGTTCGACGGTCACCAGATTGCCGTAGAGGTTAATCATGCTGAACCAGACGCCATCTGGCTCAAAATCCCCGGCGTCGTCATATTTGCCGGGATGAGTCATTGCGTATTCACTAAGATCGGCAATCAAACTCCACTTTCCGGTTGATTCATTGACCTTGGCTATGCCATTGGGAGACTTGGGATTTCCATGAGAGCAGCCGCCTCCTGTGATGAGCGCGTATAGCTGGCCGTTGACAAATTTCACGTCGGCAACGCTGGATAGGTCGCCGGTGCTGGCTTGAGAGGAGGGGAATCCCGAGGCGACGACAGTTACCTTACCTTTACGGTCGATTTTCTTGATGTCACCCGTGCTGCCGCCTGCATACGGCCCGACGGGTCCCAGAACTTGCTGGCATTCTGACGCCGTTGTTTTATTAGTACCGCCCGTGCCGCCTTCCGCGACATAGAGATCGCCATCGGGTCCGAATGTGAGTCCGCGAGGCGCATTCATCCCGGTCGCCACGATGACGAAGTCGCTTGGAACCTGAGCCGAGGCTACCGGAGCAACCAAAGTCATTCCTGCGCCGGTCAAAGCCAACGCCGTAAGCACTGGTCTCAACGATGTCATATCCGCTCCTTAAGATTATGGTGAAAAATGACTGAGCTTGCCTCGACGCCGCCGGAGTGGTTTGTAGGACTAAATCGGCGGATGGGGCACGCTTTCTGTGACGCGGAATTTATCGCAGTCGATCTTTCCGGTGACTTTCAAATTACGACCGGGGCGGCGTTCTGATCCGAATGTTCTTGTGTTAACGTTTGTAACAAAGCGCGTGAACTCATGTCCCTGGCGGAA
Source organism: uncultured Steroidobacteraceae bacterium (assembly GCA_964657675.1). Classification (GTDB taxonomy): domain Bacteria; phylum Pseudomonadota; class Gammaproteobacteria; order Steroidobacterales; family Steroidobacteraceae; genus Bog-1198. Next base: position 3,683 of record CAZZWE010000057.1, on the reverse strand, counting down.
GAGCACCGAATTGGGGGAATGATGGTTGAGACGGCATTGAATAGAACGACGTTCGGCGGATTATCCAAGTGCACGATGCCGTGCATGTCTTCGAGTCAACCACGACCGCGCATTTTTGCGCGACTTGATCAGATGAAGTCCGCCGCATTGGTGTGGGTTTCCGCGCCTGCCGGCTACGGCAAGACCACGGTCGTCAGCAGTTATCTGCGCGTGCGCCATCGTCCCACCGCTTGGTATCAGTGCGATGAGGGAGACGCTGACATTGCGTCGCTATTTCACTACCTGACGCTTGCCCGAAAGCCGCTCGGCGATGCGGAGTTGATGCCGGTATTTCAACCGCAGTATCTATGCGCCGCGCCGGCGTTTTGCAGAAATTTCTTTCGCTGCTGGTTTGCTGGGCTTCCCGCGGGGAGCACGCTGGTTCTTGACAACTGGCAGGATGTGCCGGAATCCGCGGCGCTGCGAGGGATGTTGCCCGTCATCGCTGATCAACTTCCCCACGGAATTCAACTGATCGTGATCAGCCGCAATGATCCCGATGCCAGCGTGAGCCGTCTGATCGTTAGCGAGCGCCTATTGCAGCTCAACATCGAGGATCTTCAGCTCTCAAGAGCTGAAACTGAAGCGATCGCGCTGTCCCAGGTGCGTGATGCCTCGATTCCATTGCCGGATCTCGATGCGTTGCATCTCAAAACAAATGGCTGGATCGCCGCGGTCACTTTGCTGTTGCGTCATCGTGATATCGCGTCCGTATCGCCCCGCAGTGGAACATCCAACGCCCCGCAAGCGATCTTCGATTATTTTGCGATGGAAGTGTTTGAACGCTTAACTCCTCGGATTCAGCAGTTTCTGATGAGCTTGGCATGCCTAGAGCACATCGTCGTATCCGTTGCCCGGCGGGCGTCCGGGTGTGAGGATGCCGCTACAATTCTCGATACCTTGGTGCGGCAAAATGCCTTCACCTCGTACCGTGCGGTTTCGGACAGCTACCACTTTCATCCGCTGTTTCGGGCCTTTCTACAGCGCAGAGAGGAGGAAAAATGCACAGCCGAACAAAGGCGAGAGCGGTTGCTCACTGCCGCTCGTGCTCTTTCGGCGGAAGGTGAGGCCGAAGCGGGAATCAATCTTCTACTGCAGGCGCAAAGTTGGCAGGAAGCGGCCGATCTGTTGCGCGACATTGCATCGGTTTTTGTTGATCAGGCTCGGATCACCACCTTGGTGCGATGGATCGATACCCTGCCACTCGGAATCTTGGAAACTGACGCCTGGCTGGTCTACTGGCGGGGTGTATGCCGACTGACGCTCAATTTCCCGTTAGCGCGGGACGATCTCGAGCGCGCTTATCATCAGTTCGTCGTCGCCGACGATCGGATAGGGCAGTCGCTCGCTTGCGCAGCCATGCTGCAGCACATTGCTTACACCTATCTGGATTATCGCGAGATGCTGGTTTGGGTGGGGCGGTTGGAACACCTGCTGCAAGATGCGCGCTTCGTAGAAAGTCGGACCGAGTTGAAAGTTCGCGCGGCCTACATGCTGGCTGTGTCTCAGAGTATGCCCAATCATCCGGGGCTCTTCGACAGTGTGGCGCAAGTGGCGAAGCTCGTTTCACTCGAGCCCGACATTGTGAGCTGCGCGGAGGCGGTATCTTCTTTACTACACTTCTACAGCCGATTTGGCCGCACGCCGCAATACGGAGAGCTCGATTCAATCGTCGCACGGCTTCTTGATGATACTGCCTTACCGCCCATTCACCGACTTAATCTCTTATGGCTGCATGCCTATCAGCTGCACTCCTCGGGTGACCCGGGCAGGGTGGTAGGCATTCTTCGTGAAGCGCGAGCCCTCGCACGGCACGAGGGGCTATACAGCGAAGATACCAGAATGCAACTGTGCGAACTTCAGGCACAGGAACCGGGCAACTCCAGCAGCGCGCTGCTCTGCATTTTTTCAGAACTCGAGCCTCATGTGCGATCGATGCCCGCGATTCCCCGCGCCCACTTTCTTTATGTGCGGTCTATCTTCGAATTGGGTTGCGGGAATCTGGAGCAAGCGCTCAAGTTTGGCGAGGAGGCCCTACCGTTGATCCGCACCAGTCATTGGTACATAGGTCAGGCCCTGGCCTCGACGGGTCTGGCCGAGGTTTATTGCGCGGTAGGGCGTTATGACGACGCTGCGCAATGTTTGCAGGAGTGTGGGGCTATCACCGCGAACGTTGTTGCACCGCTGGTCGAGTTCAATGTGCAACTGGTGCGCGCCGAGCTTGCTCGATGCCGATGTGATTCCGCCGAACTGAACGCCGCGTTGACAATTGCGTTTAAAATTGGCCGGGAACAAGGTTATGCAAATGGTTTTCACACCAGTAGCCAATTGTTGCGCAGACTGATTCCCCACGGTATTGAACTCGGCATTGAGCGTTCGTACTGCCGCTGGGTGATCGCCAAGCGCCGGTTTGCGCCAACCAGCGAAGATCAGCGGAATTGGCCTTGGCCGGTCAAGATTCGCGCGATGGGGCGGCTGCGAGTTTTTCTCGATGACGAGGAGCAGGTGGTCAAGGGCAAGGCGCAACGCAAGCCACTGGAAGTGCTGAAGCTGCTGGCTGCTTATCCAAGCGGCATCGACTCGAGTCGGATTATGGATGAACTGTGGGTGGATTTGGACGGCGACGCGGCACGCAATGCGCTGGATCTCGCCGTACATCGTTTACGTAAATTGCTGAAAGATAAGGACGCCGTGTTGTTGGCCAATGGCAATCTTTGCTTGAACAAAGACGTCGTCTGGATTGATACGGTGGCGCTGGAGCGGATCTTTTCGACCCCTCTATCAAAGCCTGCACTAATCGACGATCGAGAGGAATTGCTTGAGTTGTATCGCGGAAGTCTTTTGGGCGACGAGCAGGGAAGCGCCATGATCGCGGTTGCGCGAGAGCGCCTTCGTCGCAACTTCGCACAACGTGCCTTAAAGGTGGCGAACGTGCTGGAGCGTGCAAGTAGCCCGGAGGACGCGATTTCTTGGTACCTGCGGGCAACTGAGCGCGAGCCCGTCGATGAATCGCTGCAACGAGGACTCCTGTTGGTGTTGCGTTTACAGGGAGAGGATACGCCTGCAGCTTCTACACATTGGAATCCACCGAGCGGGGATACCTCGCGACCGTCTCAGGGCGGTTGCTCAGAGTCTCCGCTCGAGGTGTTCGGTGCCATTGGGGCACCCACCGAGAGGACCAGCCCCTCGGTCGGTCGAGCAGGGGCGTGAACCAGCCGTTGCGTGGTCGTTTTCGAAGGACTCACTTCGGGCCGTATTGCATTTCGCCATTGCCGAACGACCAGTCTTCTCGGCCGCTTTCTACGAGGCTGATCCATACATCCTCTTTACGGATGCCACCCTTCTCGTGAATCTCGCTGGCAATCTGCTGGAAGAATTTCTTTTTGACCTCAGTGGATCTGCCGCTGACCCAAGTCACCTGGATCACGATTAGCTCCGGGCTGTACTGGTTGCCCAAGTAGCCTTCCGCTGGATAAATGATCTCGTCAACGGCGTGACGCGTAACGACTTGAAACTTGTCGTGCACGGGTACATTGGCAACATCCACCATGGCTTTATAGATGGCGTCGCTAACGACCCGTACTAGTGTCGCGGGTGCTTTGTTGCTGATATCGATTCGCGCTAATGGCATTGTTAATCCTTTG
>CAZZWE010000056.1:19056-26083 GCA_964657675.1 uncultured Steroidobacteraceae bacterium | reverse complement strand
ATGGTTTGGGCGCGAGCCTCCCGCAACGAGGAGTCCTGTTTGCGGCGCGCAAGCACCAACACCGTCACGACGGACACCAAACCGACTGCAATCAGCAATCCGGTGAGCATCACCAGCCGAAGCTGAGTGGCCGAGTGAGCGCTGTTGGCTTGCAGCTCACTGACGATGGCCGTCAGCTCGTTGTCCACCAAAGGCATCGCATGGCGAGCGGAACGAATTGCCGCGGTGATGTCCCGCTCCAGCTGCTTGCCGCCGTCGTTGAGGACCGTGCCGGTCGATTCATTGTCTTGGTAGGGAACGCCCTTGAAACTCAGCACCGGAGCGAGCGATTGCTGCTGGCCGGCCCACAAATCGCGCAAAGCCTCGGCGTGCTTGCCGGAAATCGGTGCACCGTTGGCCGTTGCACCGCCAAACCAGGAGAACAAGCCCGCCGCACGCGGCGCGTTCATTTCCTTGAGCCCTGCGTCGAGCTTGGTCGATGAGTCGCGCAATTGATCCAAAGATTCCTGAATGTAGCCGCGATTGGTGAGCCGGTCGTGCATCGAATCCAATGACGCACGGATCAGTGTCGGGTTGCGCTGCTGGGCGCCGACGAACTTTAGCGCCACCGTGCTATCGGCCAGCTCGCTGGCAAGCTCCAGGCCCGGTATCAGTACCGCCGCCACGAACGCGAAGCCCAGAACGATGACGAGGACCAGAAGACCGCCACCCTGCATTCGAGGCAGCTTTTTTCCGGTAATACGAGCTTTCATTGATCAAGCACTCCGCTGTAATTTGCTGGGTTTTTTAACGGTCAATTCGAGCCGCATGGCGTCCAAGGCGTCGAGAAATTGTGCGGCCGAATCAAATCGGTCACGGGGGTCTTTGGCCAGCAATCGGTCAATCAGAGGCTGGTAATGTTTGACGGCGTGCGGCAAACGCGGGATCGGCGCCGAACGATGCGCGGCAAGGATGGCGGCAAGATTGTTTCCGGTGAACGGTAGCCCACCTCCCAGCATCTCGAACATCACCACGCCCAAGCTGTACAAGTCGCCGCGTGCATCGGGCTCTCGGTCTTCGATTTGCTCCGGGCACACATAGTACGGTGTCCCGGTGCAGTCATCGGAACGTGCCGGATCACTGGCCATCAGCGGTGTGCGCGCGGATCCGAAATCGATCAGCACCAAGCGGTTTTCATCGGTCAGCATCAGATTGGAAGGCTTCAAGTCGCGGTGCACGATGCGCGCAGCATGCACGATCTGCAGCGCCTCGCCGATCTGATGCGCATAGTTCACGGCATCCGCTTCGCTGACCGGATTTTTCATGCGATCGCGAAGGCTGCCGCAGGGGAAGTACTCCAGCGCTAGAAATAGATAGTCGTCGGTGACGCCGAAATCGAGGATGTTCGCGATGGAGCGATGGTTCAGCTTCGCCAGAATTTCGCATTCCTTGGCGAAGCGTTCGCGGTCCGCGATCGATACCACGGTTGCGCCTTTCACCGACTGTACTTTGAGCGCCACGGGATGAGCGAACTCTTCATTCTTGGCCAAGTACACGCCGGCAGAATTCGACTGCGCGATCTTCTTCAGCAGGGAGTAGCCCGCCACCTCGGGCGGCCGCCCGCGATCTGCCGTGCTCGGCGCAGCGCCCGCTGTCACCGGAGGATCGATGATGGGCTGCAGAGCACTGCACAGCTCGCCGATGATGACCGAATGGATCGGCCAATAATCGCAGGCGCCGAGCTTCATGGCTTTGGCGGCCGTGCGCTCGTTGCCGCCCCGCGCGAACACGAATATCGGCAGACTGGGCGTCTGCTCATGCAGCCGAGTCATGGCGGCCAGCGACGCGGTTGCAGCGTCGGGCGGCGTGAATTCGATGATGAACATGACCGCCACATAAGCTCGGAGGCGATCCACCGATATCGCCTCGAAGCCGGCTCGAGTCACCGTGTCGGCATCGAGCTTGGGGATTGCGCGTCGGACCAGACCCGCAAGCCGCAGGCGCAGCTCCAGCTCGTCGTGAACAATCAGGCACAGCGCCGTACTACGCGTACGTTCTACGGGCGCTAAGTTCTTGGCAGTGTCGGTGGTGGCGGCTTGAGTGTTCATCGTTTTACTTGGGGACTCGGAATACGATGCGCAACATGGTGCTGACCGCGACTGGGCTGCCGTTTTGCAACACGGGCTGATAGTGAAGGTGGGCAACTGCCCGGGTGGCAGCCGCGTCGAACACCTTGGGAGGCGAGGAACCTGTGACCTTCACGTTGGCCACCGACCCATCGGCGAGCACGGTGTATGAGAGCTCGACCCAACCCTCGATCCCGGACTGCAGTGCGTGACTCGGGTATTGAACGTCCAGCTTGCCGTTGCGAGTTAAATTCTGTTCCAGAATTTGCTGCACATCGCCTGAGGTCGAGCGGCGCTGTCGAATCTTGTCCATCATGGCGTCCACATCGCTTGAGCCACCCAAGCTTGCCGCCGTTTGCGCCAAGGATTGCGACTTATCCAGATCGCCTGCCTCGAAGGCGCTACGGGCTCGATCAAGAATCAATGTCTGCAGCGTTGCGGTGATGGGCGCGAGGCCCGGGTTGCGAGGGTCGGTTGAGCGCAGCTGGTTGATGTAATACAGCGCGTTGTCATTCTCCGGGTCCGTCAACTTGCCCTGCGCCAACCGTGCCTGGGCCAAGTCCAGGAATTGCGGTGTATCCGACTTTGCCGCGGGCTGCTGCGCGCGGGCGGCGCCCAGATCGTGCTGCAGGCTCGAATAGGATGCCGGCGGCGCCGCCAGCGCGCGCATTTCCGCCAGTATTTTGTCCGCATCACTGAAGTGCCGAGCATCGATGGCCGCGCGCGCCGAGGCTGCCAAGTGCTTGAGCATTTCTTGGACCTGCGGCTGCAAAGTCGCCACGCCGGCGCCCGCCTGCTTGGCCTGATCCAGATAATAGGCGGCGCTGTCGTTATGCGGCTCGACCAAGTGATCCTGCTGTATGCGAAGGTCCGCGAGTTTGGTCAAACGGGTAATTTCAAATTCATCCCGGCGGCGGTGAATTTCATCACGCAACTGCGCGAGCTTGGCGGCCGGAATGGCTTTGGTGTGAGTGGCCTCTTCGATCAGTTGTGCGGCTCGATCGAAATTCTGCGCATTCATGGCAGCAACGATTTGCGCGGGTCCGAGCTCCGAACGAACATTGGCAATTCTTTCATCCAAGGCCGCCAGGCGGCGGTCATCGGGATTGATGCTGCGGGCTGATTCGAGCGACTGTAGCGCCACATCGAATTTGCGGTCGTCCAACGCACCCTGCACACGCGCGATCAAGATTTCTGCCAGCCGCTCCAGCCCTTGGCGAGCTTCGCCGTTCGAGGGGTCGATGGCCAGCACCTCTCTGTACAAAGAGAGCGCGCTGCCTGAGGTCGGTTCAATGTAATGCCGGTCGAGCATCGCCTGCTGAGCTTTGTCGATGAGCACATAGGTTTGTTCATCGCCAGCGGCGGGAGTCTTGACCGGTGCGGGCTGGGGATTCGCGGCCACTGGCGCCGTGCCGCCCGCAGCAGGACTAGGCGCTGTCCTCGCAGGCTTCGCCTCCGGGGCTTTTGCATCTGGGCCATTGCCGCGGGTGGCGAAGAATACCGCTGCACCCGCCACGACTGCGGCCCCGATGGCCGCTGGGATCAGCCACGAACGCTTGGGCGTGGCTGGGGGATCCACAGGCGCCGAACCGGCCGCGCCATCTCCCAACAGCGCCATCCGTGAGTTGGCTTCCTCATGGGCGCTATCCAACATGTTCTTGAAGGTATCGCCGCTGATTGGCAGTGGCACGTGACCCACCACCTGACGGTGCTGGGTCGGCAGGGTCCACGCATTGCCGCTGCCCTCTTTGTCCAGGGCCACCATGGCAAAACGCGGCGAATGCAGATTGACGCGCGATAGCACCGAGGCGGGATCGGCGTGGTTGCGAGCGTCCCATAGAACGATTCCGGCCTGGCCGCCCGGCGTTGTCGAAATCAATTCGTCGATTGAATCGACTTGCTTCAGCACCATGGCGGCCGTCAACTCGGCCCCGATTTGCGGCCACAGCGCTTCGTCTTCGGTGACCAGAAAGACGGTGAGTTTCTGCCGTTTGGCGGACTGAACCGGCGCGCGCACGGCTTGCTCCGTCGTGCTCGGCTGTAATTTTCGGGCGTTTTTCGGCATCGTTATAATCCCTATCGCGATCGCCATTCCCGGCTCTTTGCGTTGCGAAGTTCATTCGCCAACAACGAGTGAGAATGTTCGGCTTTACACAATAAGGGTCCGGCAAATCAGAGGCTTCCGGGTTGCCTTGGATCACACTTAGGCCGACCAAACGCCGCCGGCGGCCGATCCGGTCACGCCAAACTTGAAAGATGAGAACTGCTTCGCAAACCGGGGACGTTGCGGCGCGTGAGCTAAACCTAATCGCGCTCACCTGACCTACTATGCCGCGATGCAGCCGGCCAAGCTGGACTATGAACTGTTGTTTGAAGAGTCCCCGGACGTACTCCTCGTACTATTGCCGGACTCGCCGCGCTTCACGGCCGTTGCGGCCACCAAGGCACGGCTGCAAGTCACCCATACAACCCTGGCGGACACAGTGGGCCGGGGGCTGTTTGAAATGTTCCCGGACAATCCCAACGATCTGTCCGCCAATGGCACCAGCAACCTCCGGGCCTCACTCGACCGAGTACTGATCACCAAGGCCCCCGACACCATGGCGGTGCAAAAGTACGATATCCCATTGCCCGCCGGCGGCTTCGAAGTGAAATATTGGAGTCCGCGCAATCTGCCGATTCTTTCGGATGACGGGCAAGTACTTTACATCCTGCATCGAGTGGTCGATGTCACCGATCTGGTACGCGCCGGCGAAATTGGACAAGAGCTGCGCGGCCGCACCCACGATATGGAGCGCGAGGTGCTGCGTCGCAGTGCGGAACTCGATGCCGCCAATCGCGAACTACGCGAGGCGAACCAGAAGCTCAGCCAGATGGACGCGGCTAAAACCGCATTCTTCAACAACATCAGCCATGAATTTCGTACGCCTCTGACGCTGATGCTAGGACCGCTGGCCGATCTCTTATCCGAGCCCGTTCTGAATCCGGAGCAGCGGTTTCGTTTGCAGTTGGCCTACGACAATTCACTGCGGCTCCTGAAACTCGTCAATGCCTTGCTGGACTTCGCCCGTCTCGAGGCTGGACGGCTTCATGGAAAATACTCGCCCATGGATTTCGCCGCCCTTTCCGGCGACCTGGCGCTGATGTTCCAGTCGGCGATGGACGATGCCGGCATCAAGCTGACGTTGGACTGCCCCACTTTGTCTCAGCCCATCTGGATTGACCGAGATATGTGGGAGAAGGTGGTGCCGAATCTGCTATCCAACGCCTTCAAATTCACATTGCAAGGCGAGATCCGCGTCACCGTGCGCGAGTCACCCAGTCACGCCGTGCTCGAGGTTGCCGACACCGGCATCGGAATTCCCGAAAGCGAGCTGCCCAAGATTTTTGATCGGTTCCACCGAGTAGCCGCCGCCGGTCGTACTCATGAAGGTGCCGGGATCGGACTGGCATTGGTCCGCGAGCTGGTTGAACTGCATGGCGGCAACGTAGGAGTCACCAGCACGCTGGGATCCGGCAGCATCTTTCGCGTCGAGATCCCGAAAGGGTGCGCACACTTGCCGAGCGATGCACTCGAACACAATGCCCCCACCTTGATGGCGGCCGCGACGCCGGCGCATGCGGTGGAGGCCGGCCGCTGGAACAGCCCAACCGTGCCAGCCTCCCGGTCTGCACCCCATGCTGCTCACATTCTCATCGTTGACGATAGCGCGGACTTGCGCGCCTATATGCGCGATTTGCTGCAGCCCCACTATAGTGTTCGTACAGCCAATGATGGCGAGGCGGCATTGCACATGATCAGGGACGAGGCGCCCGACCTTGTTTTGAGCGATGTCATGATGCCAAAAATGACCGGCTTGCAATTGGTGCGTGCACTGCGCGACGATCCGCAATGCGTCGCAATCCCCGTGATTCTGCTCTCCGCGCGCGCCGGCGAAGAGGCGACGGTGGATGGCCTCGATGCCGGAGCCGACGACTACCTCACCAAGCCCTTTACCGCCGCCGAGTTGTTGGCACGGGTGCGGGCTCACGTTGCCTTGGCCGCAGCACGGCGCAAGTGGGCAGTGGAGTTACAAAACGCAAACCGGGATTTGGAGGCGTTCAGCTCCTCGGTGGCTCACGATTTGCGGGCGCCGCTGCGCTTGATTGAGGGGTTCGGCGCGATGTTAAGCGAGGAAAACAGCGGTCAACTCGATGATGAAGGACGACGCAGGCTGGAGATGATCCAGGGCTCAGCAAAGCGAATGTCGCGCCTCATCGACGACATGTTGTACTTGGCGCGGCTGACTCGTGGCGATCTGTGCCGCAAAACCTTGGATCTGGCGTTGCTCGTGCGATCGGCCGCGACGCGGCTTCAGTATGCGACGCCCGAACGGTGCGTGAATCTGTCATTGCCGGACGAGATTCTCGCGAATGCCGACGTGTCGCTCATCAACATCCTGATCGAGAATCTACTCGGGAACGCCTGGAAATTCACATCGCGCCGCCTCCAGGCGCACATCGAGGTGGGCGTCCTGGCGCAGCCCGGAGAACGGACCTACTTCATTCGCGATAATGGCGCGGGCTTCAATATGGCATACGCGTCTAAACTCTTCGGCGCCTTCCAGCGGCTGCATTCGGATGCGGAGTTTCAGGGCACCGGCATCGGCTTGGCCACCGTCAGCCGTATCGTGAACAAACATGGCGGGCGCATTTGGGCCACCAGCGAGGTGGATCACGGCGCGACATTTTACTTTACGCTTGGCCCGCAGGATTTCGCGCTCTCCGCGAATAGCGCCGAGCCCGCAGTCGCTCTGCGCGCTTGAGCTATTGCTTGACCCCCGTAAACGTACCGCTGCCGAAGCCGCCGAGCGCAACGCTGCCGCTAACCGACTTACCATCCACTTTACCGGTGTACTTAATCGTCAGGCTTTGACCCTGAG
>CAZZWE010000056.1:0-18956 GCA_964657675.1 uncultured Steroidobacteraceae bacterium | reverse complement strand
GGGCTGCACTAAAGCTCTACGTTGCAGAGTACTTGACGATGCACGGTCTGAGCGTTACTTTGGGTTCGTGATCAAACCGGACATCCAAAGACTCGACTCGCATGCTGCCTCAACCCTGCGCTACATCCGCGCCTCGATGGAGGGTGCCGCCGCGCTGGCTGTGCCCGGATCCGCAGGCATCGCGTTGGGCCTGATCGCGTTTCTGACGGCAGCCATCTCCTCGGCGCCGGGCTGGTCGCAGTACTGGCTGGAAATTTGGTTAGGCGCCGCGCTCTTGGGCGCGGGCGTAGGCGGCACCTTGGTGGTGCGGGAATCTTCATTGCGCAATCTGCGGCTGGTCGGTACGCCTCTGCGAAAATTTGCCCTGTGCCTGACGCCCTCGTTGTTCGCGGCCGTCGTGATGACGGGCGTGCTGTGGGAGGTAGGCGACTTGCACGCCATTCCGGGAATATGGCTGTTGCTTTACGGCTGTGCGTTGATCTCGGCCAGCGCGGCCACCACGCGAATTATCGGCGTGCTCGGAGGCTGCTTCGCGCTTCTTGGATTGTTGGCCTTGTTTCTTCCGCAACGGCTGCAGATTTTAATGCTGGCGGTTGGATTTGGCGGCTTACATATCGTGTTCGGATTCGTCATGGGACGCATCAACCATGCCCCCAAAACTTAATCCCAGCGGCGCCATCGACGCCGCGCCGAAGCGCAGCAAGCTGGCCGCCGTGCCTAAGGGCAGTTCGGAACGCGATGATGCCGATACCGACCGGCTGATCTATGAGCGGGTACGCCTCGGCATCATGAGTGCGCTGGCCGTCCGCAGCGAAGTTACCTTCACTGAATTGAAGTCTTTGTTCGATGTCAGTGATGGCAACTTGAGCGCTCACGCACGCAAGCTAGAAGACGCGGCGTACCTCACCTCCACCAAGTCCTTCGAAGCGCGCCGTCCGAAAACGGTTTATCGCATCACGAACAAAGGCCGAAACGCATTGAATCGCTATTTGGATCATGTCGAGGCCGTCATCAAGGCCACCCGCCGCTAATGCACGTTGCCATCATCATGGACGGGAACGGGCGGTGGGCTACGGAACGGGGCCTGCCGCGCACTGCCGGGCATCGCGCCGGCGCCAAGGCGGTCGACCTGATTGTGGAAGCCGCGGCCCGCGCCAAGGTCGCAACGCTGACCTTGTATGCATTCTCCGCCGCAAATTGGGGCAGGCCTGAACCGGAAGTGAATGCTCTATTCGCATTGTTGGGGCGCTATTTGGAGCAGCAAACACCGCGCTGCTTGGAACAGTCTATTCGACTGGAAATTATTGGGCGCCGCGACCGGCTATCGCCCCGACTGATCAAGGCGATCGACCACAGCGAGAGCGTCACCGCTCACGCCGATGGCATGCGGCTGCGGATCGCCGTCGATTACTCAGCGCAACAAAGCATATTGGATACCTGCCGCCGCATGGTGCGCTTGGGCGAGATTGATCGTGCTCGATTCATTCAAGCCCTAGGACCCGACGTCGATCTGCTGATCCGAACTGGCGGCGAGCAGCGGCTGAGTGATTTTCTGCTGTGGGAGTGTGCGTACGCGGAATTACACTTCGAGCAAAAATATTGGCCGGACTTTGACGCCAACGCATTCAATAGAGCACTCGACGACTACCAGCGCAGGCAACGCCGCTTCGGTCAAATCACGCCCGCCGCGACCCTTGCGCGGGCTGCCTACTAGCCGGCATCGCCTCCAGGCGGTGGTGTGGTTTCGCTCGCGGGGCGCTCGAACAAACGTCGCAACGCCTCGCGTGGCAACTCGTCCAATCCGTCGTCGCCCTCGCCCAGGTGCGCTTGGAGTTTCGTTCTCATCCGTGGGGTCCAATAGCTTCTGATGTGATTGGCAATTCCTGTCACTGCATCTTCATGGGGCTGCGCGCGAAAAAAATTTCCGATGTCGTTCGCCATTTGCGCCAGATGATGAGCGTCGCTCATTGCTCGTACTCCGACTGATTTACCGGCTTGCTGGGAGGCTCCTTCGGCAACGCTTGGGGCTCCTTGGTCACCGACTCGTCGACAGGCTCGCCCTTCTCTTGATATCGGCCCTCCCTCCAGGGACCCGGCCTGCCGATAGCCTCATCGGAAGAACCGCCCGGCGAGGCCGCGCCCGGCGTCTCAGCGCCAGGAGAAGAAGAATTATCAGGTGTTTTGTTGCTCATGACTTAATCCTGGCCCTCGGGATGGGCCAATAACACTAATCAGGGCCCCAAAAGGGTGTAGGGATGCTCCGATTGGAAAAATTCGATTGTTACCCTTGTAATACTACCTTCCACCCATACCTCGCCGAAGAGCCACCAGGGATGCAGTTAATGAGTTCGGATATTGTGATGATTGGAATGGTGCTGGCGGGTATTGCCCTCAGCATCGCGTATTTTTATGTCGCAGTTGCTTCGCGGATGCCGCGCGGAAATTTGCGTCAGCCGGACAAAACGCCGCGCAGCAGCACCTGCGGGTGAGCCTGCCGCCGCAGCTGCGGCAGGGTCAGGACTCGCGCAGCCCACAGCGGCAGCCATCGGCTACTAAACCGCGCCCTGGCAAACACGCGACTGCTCGCTGAGGTTTCCGGTGTGATGCAAAGCGTCACCTCTGCCGAGCATCCCAATGGACCCTGAACATTAAATTGGGTGACGCCACTATCGGACGATGGTTGTCCATTCACGCCCAGCTGCGATGCAGGCGCCATGCACTTTTTTTCCCATAGAAACATTGAAGGGTTTGTTGCGTCAGCAGCGCTGACACCCGCCGGCATGGGCGTGTCCGCGCCGCGTGATATCCACACCTGTCCATCCACCTCACACGTTCGGTAACCTTTCACCCGGATTTCATCCAAGTTCTCGGAAGCAGAGCCCGGGATCGAGGTGCAGTGACCGCGACGGTCAAAGCTCCAGCCGTGATACCGGCACATCAGCCCTCTAGGCCCCATGCGACCCTGCGATAGCGGAATCCCTTGATGGGGACATCGATCCTCCAAAGCCAGAACATCCCCGTCCGCTGTTCGCACCAACACGATCGGCTCGCCCAAGATGTGACGCCCCAGCGGCTTGGACTGGATTGACTCGGAGCGCTCAATCACAAACCAGTGGTCGTTAGACGGCATGCATTACTGAGCCGGCACCACGTGAATGATGGTCTCGGCGTCGTGCTCCACCGCCGTACGGCTAAAACGCAGGGGCGCGTAATCACCTTGCGCCCAGAGTGGGAACAAATCGCGGTAATGAGCGCTGCTCGGATCAGCGGACTGGCCGGGAGTATTGATGAACACCGAGTTATCCCACGCGCCCACATCGAGCACCATACGCACCGAGGCGCCCGCGACGACCGCAAAATCGCTGCCGCGATAGGCTTGAGCACGCGGGGTTGAAGAGGAGCCTGGAGTTTGCAAGGGACCTAAGGACATTTGAGCGCGCAACTGCGGATCCGCAAGTCCAGCCACCGCGGGCTCAAAGGTCGCGTGGTGTAATCGTCCCCAACTCCAGGCGCTCCAATCAGCACCCAGCCGCGTACGCAGCTCAGCGAGCGCCGCGTTCAAACTATCGAGCAATATCGCCTCACGCACCGCCTGCGCTGAGCCACCCAAGCAGGCATCGGCTTGTTCGAGGCAGTCGATCACCGCTTCGAGATGACCTTGATCGAGCAATTTGCGCGCTGCAAGCGGCGCGACTTTTGCCACAGTGTCGACCCCTAAATACTTGGTCGCCCACACTTCATAGATAGCTGCCGGAGCGCTCGAAATGGTTTCGTCGTGATCCCAGCTCTGCAGCAATTTGATTGCCTTCGATGCCTCCGAGTCATCGATCGGCAATGAACCGAGCAATGCGACCGCGCGGCGCGATTGCACGCTGACCGAATCGGTTTGCATGGACATCGAATCCGCCAGGCTCACTTTGTCGTTGGCGCGTAAACGCTCGGTAATGCGGTCAATGCGTGAACGGTCGTTCCATTCGAATGAAATTCTGAGCCGTTCGTTGGGATAGCCCGGCGGAAGATTCATCTCATTTGCCGTTCCAAAAAATCCGGCCGCTGGGTTATAAACCGAAGGCAACACATCGTTGCCCTGAAAGCCTTGCCACTCATAGCGCCCGTCGCCCGGCACCGGCATCAACCCATCCCAATTGCGCCGCACGGGCGTGCGGCCGGCCGCGGCCCAACCGATGTTGCCTTGAATATCGGCATAAACGAGGTTAAGCGGAGGCGCGCCCCAGGCATTGCTCGCCGCCTTGAAGTCGCTCCAGTTTTTGGCGAGTAATAATCGCGATGAGCCAAAATATCCCGCCAGACCCGCTTCGTTCCACACCGTGCGGAGGGCGAAGGCGCGGTGCTTGGCCGTATCCTCGTCGAGCACCGGGCCATGACGGGTAAAATGCAACTCCACCTGACGATCAGGCTCGCCCTTCACTTCAATGGTTTCGTGCACCACGCGCATGGTTTCCCAGCCGGCCTTGTACCGATAGCTCAAGGGACTGCCGGCTTTGAGCTCATATACGTACAGATCCTCCTGATCGATCGGAAAAATCGTCAGCCCAAATGCAATGTCGTCGTTGTGCCCGAACGATACGCCCGGCAAGGCGGGTTCGCCCGCGCCGATGAGATTAAGACCCGGGGCATTCAACGCCACCACGTAGCGCAGCGAAGGCACGCCCAACTGCCGATGCGGGTCATTGGCCAGCAGCGCGCGGCCCGTCGCGGTCCGCGAGGGCGAAACGACCCAATTGTTGGATCCTTCGACCGCCTGTTGATTAATGGCCGAACGCAGCAGGTCCTGCGGGGCGATGGCCGTGTGTTTCTCGCCGGCCGGATGCGGCGTAAAATCGACCGGCTTGGTTGCCAACAGATAATCCTTGAGGACCTCCGCCGGAATGTCGCAGGGATCCAGTCCGTTGGGCACCTTCAACCCATGTCCCGCAGGCTCAATCACCCGATGCAAGGCATCCGCTTTGACACCCCCGACGCACACAATGCGCGCCCTAGCCACTTCGGAGGTGACGTTGGCGACCAGTGCGTGACTGCGAATCCGCAGTACATCCTCGGCTTGCCAAGTCTCAGGTTCGGAATCGGTGAGTTTGAACTCGACAGGAAGCGGTTTCTGTCCCGCGCGCACTTGCACCACATAGGCGTTGATGCCTTGAGTGAACGATTGCACCCAACTTTGCGACTCAGGCGCGTAGGCCGCCCACTCTGCCCGCATGTCGCCCCGATACAGAAAAAGCCGCGCAGCCCGATCCTGCGCCACATACGCCGGACCCAACGATTTTGACAGCCGTCCAAGACCTCGTTTGCGCCACAAATCAATCTGCCACAGGCGGTCGCGGGCCGCGTTGTAACCTTGCAAGAAGAAGGCGTCGTTGGTGCTAGCGGCGAATATGTGGGCAACACCCCACTGATCGACGATGATATCAGCCGGCGCTTTCAAGCCCTGCACTGGCCAGTGCTGCTGGCGAACGGCCGTTGATAAGGTTTCAGATCGCGCCAGCGACGGCGCTGACGACAGCAACAGTAGACAAATGAGGATACGCACGCTTAAGGGTGTCCTCAAGGCGTGCGCTTGTCAAAAACTATCAGTCCCCGCGAACGCGGTTAGAACAAGCCGAAGTAACGCTTCGATCGAGTGCTGGTGACGCCGGCGGCATACCCTAAGGCGGCCGCCACGGTCGCCGCGATACCAATCGCTACCCACGGACTGTCGTGCACATAGTCATCCACCGCAACCGCAGTGTCTTTGATTTGCTCGCCGGCTTGCTGTGCCGTGGAAGCCAGGTACTGTTTCACCTCGGCAATACCCTTGGTCAATCGAGCGCGCAAAGCCACGATCTCGGGGCCTTTCTCGTCGGCCACGTGAGCCAAAAGTTCGCCTGAGGCGTCCACCAGATCTTCAAGACGATTTTCGGTAGTCATGGGCTAACTATACGAGCAGATCGGGGTGAATGGAAACGCGAAGCGCTGTAGGCCGCATCTCACATCGATCCAATGGTTACTCGCCCAACGTGGAGCCGCCATCGGCGACAATCAGCTGTCCCGTGACAAAGCTTGCGGCCTGGGAGGCTAAAAACACCGCGACCCCGGCAATCTCAACCGGTTGGCCTATGCGCCGCAAAGGCGCCCGACCCTCGACACTCTGCAGGATCTGCGGATTCGACCACAACGCCTTGGCGAAATCGGTCTTGATCAGTCCTGGTGCAATGGCATTGACCCGGATGCCTTTGGGTCCGAGCTCCAAGGCCAAATTGCGGGCAAGTTGCGCCTCGGCGGCTTTGGAAATTCCGTAGGCCCCAAGCACGGGCGTCGCGCGGAAGGCACCGATGCTCGAGAGCAGAATGATGTTCCCCGAACCGCGTGCCACCATATGCGGCGTCACTAGATTGCTGAACCACCAACTGCTTTTGACGTTGGCCAACATGATTTTGTCCCACGCCTCATCGCCAAGCTTGGATAGGGAACCAAAAAAAGGATTCACGGCGGCATTGCACACCAGAATGTCGATCCGGCCGAGTTGCTCAAGTGAGGTCTTGACCAATGCCTCGACCTCTTCTTTTTGACCGATATTGCACGCCGCGGAAATCGCATTGTGTCCGCGCGCGCGGATGGTGTCACGCACCTCATCGCAGGCCTCTTGTTTCCTCGAGGAGATCACCACCGTGGCGCCCGCCGCCGCCATTTCCTCGGCGATGGCCTTGCCGATGCCGCGCGATGACCCCGTGATCAGCGCCACCTGCCCGGTCAGATCAAAAAGAGTGCTAGGCATCGCGATACGCTCAAACGATCTCGAATAAACCGGCGCCGCCCATGCCGCCGCCGATGCACATGGTGACCACCGCGAATTTAACCCCCCGCCGTTTGCCTTCGATCAGCGCGTGACCTGCCATCCGCGCGCCGCTCATGCCATACGGGTGTCCAATGGAGATCGCTCCGCCGTTCACATTGAGTTTGGCGGGGTCAATACCCAGCCTGTCGCGGCAGTAGATCACCTGAGAGGCGAACGCCTCATTCAATTCCCACAGGCCAATATCATCGACCTTCAAGCCGAAACGCTTTAAAAGTTTCGGAACCGCAAACACGGGACCAATGCCCATCTCGTCCGGTTCACAGCCGGCGACATTCATACCGCGAAAAATACCGAGCGGCTTCAGACCGCGCTGCTCGGCATATTTGCTATCGACTACCACGCAGGCGCTTGCGCCATCAGACAGCTGGCTGGCGTTGCCGGCAGTGATGAAGTTTCCAGGACCCCGTACCGGTTTCAGCGCAGCCAATCCCTGCAGGGTAGTATCAGCGCGATTGCCCTCATCCTTGGCCAAGGTGACCTCCTTTTTGTCCACAACCGCGCCGGTGGCCTTGTCGTAAACCGCCATCTGCGCCTTGAGGGGCACGATTTCCGCATCGAAACGACCCGCCGCCTGCCCGGCGGCCGTGCGTCGCTGGCTCTCGAGCGAGTACTCATCCTGAGCTTCGCGGGAAATCTTGTAGCGGACCGCCACGTTTTCAGCCGTATCAATCATCGGGATGTACATCGCCGGAACGATCTTGAGCAAATCGCCGTCCTGCACCCGATAGCGGTTGGCATGCTCGTTCTGCACCAGGCTGATGGACTCGAGGCCGCCCGCGACGGCCGCCTGAAACTCGCCCGTCATGATCCGCGTCGCCACGACGGCGATAGCCTGCAGACCGGAACCGCATTGGCGATCGATCGTGGTTCCTGAGGTGGTGATGGGCAAGCCGGCAAAGAGCGCCGCCTGCCGCGCCACGTTGTTTCCGGTCGTACCCTGCTGCATGGCGCAGCCGAGCACGACATCATCAATCTCTTGTGGATCAATTCCGGAGCGCGAAACCGCGGCGCGAACCGCATGTTCGGCCAAATGTTGCCCGGAGGTATCATTGAATGCCCCGCGGTATGCGCGGCCGATGGGGGTGCGGGCAGTGGCGACTATGACAGCGTCATTCATTATGTTCTCCTAGCGTTTCGCAGACGGGGCGCGATGATATCAGGTGCGCGTGAGTGCGCGGAATGTGAGGATGAGGCCATGGACGTGAAAGACAAGGTGGTAGCGGTTACCGGAGCGGCCAACGGCATCGGGTATGCGCTGGCGCGGCGATTCAAGCACGAGGGTGCACGAGCGGTGGCGCTCGCCGACTTGGATGGGGCCAAAGTCTCGGCAGTGGCGAAGGATATGGGCGCACTGGGCATGGCCTGCGACGTCGGCCGAGAATCGCAAGTGCAAGACTTCGTTCACCAAACAGAAAGAGCCTTCGGACCCATCGATTTGTTTTGTTCGAATGCTGGCGTCGCAGTTGCTGATCCGGATCCAAACAATGCCGCATCGGCATCCGACGCAGAATTCGAACGCAACTGGCGCATTCATGTCATGGCGCATGTCTACGCAGCGCGTGCCCTCTTGCCGCAGATGGCATCACGAGGATCGGGCTATTTTCTCAATACGGTATCCGCCGCTGGCCTGCTGAGCCAGATCGGATCAGCGACCTATTCTGCCAGCAAGCACGCTGCGATTGGCTTCGCCGAAACGCTGGCGATCACTCATCGTGACCAAGGCATCAAGGTGTCGGTGCTGTGTCCGCAGGCCGTGCGCACCGCGATGATTGGCGATGAGCCCGAGAAAAACTCGGCCTCGGTCGATGGCATCCTGTCGCCCGACGAAGTGGCTGAGGCGGTGATGCGTGGACTGGCAGCCGAAACATTTTTGATCTTGCCCCATCCCATGGTTGGCGATTACATCAAACGCAAAACGGCAGACTATGACCGCTGGCTCGGCGGCATGGCCAAATTCCGGCGCGGCTTACAATCGCGTTAAATCAGGCCGCTAAATTGCGGGTGCGCCAGAATTTTCGCACGCCAGCTGTCATCGTCACTGCCGCTGCCAAACGGCGCCTGCGCGTCGCTGCGACGCCATTTGTCCAGCCACTGCGCGCCCAATAACTCATAACCGTGAGATAGACCCGCTGCGATCGCCGACAGTCCCACCGTCGTCTCAGACTTCGGGCCGCTGCCCCAGCCTTTGGCCACGTAAAACCCAGCCGCCAGCATGGCGGCTCGAACGCTGGTGGAATAACTGTAGGTGAATAATTCGGTGGCCGACTGCACACATAGTTGCGACAGTTCGGTGAAGGCCGATAGAGTCCACAAAGCGGCATCGGTCTTGAATGAAAACGGATCGAAGAACACGATGTCCGGCGGCGAAGCCGTAAATTTGCTGATGCTGAAATCCTCGACCAGAAGCTGCCACTCGATCGCCGCGGCAGGATTTGCCCAATAACGCTCTCTTAGCAGTTCCCGCGGTGCCGGATGACGCAGGTGCTTGAATAATCCCGGGTGATCCAAGGCCAGTTCGAATGAATCGAGATCATTTTCAAAACTGATGATTTTCACGGCACGGCGGCCCGATACACCGGGAACGGATTCGAGCGCTTCGACGGCCGCCATGGCATTGGTTGCCGCGCCAAGGCCCACGTCCCATATCACCAAAGGCGCTCCGCTTGATGCAAGACGCGACAGTAACTTCGACTGCTCGACATACAGTGAGCGAGCCTCGGCCGCCGGATCGTTGACCGAGTGCATCACCTCGCCTGAACTCTTATCGCGAATGACACCCACGTCACCTCGAACCAACACCTCATAGCGACCGCGTTGAAGCCGGCGGATGCGCCGCTGCGCTTTGGTCACGTGCCGTACCGGGGCTCCGTAGCTGTCACGCGCATCCAGCAGTTCGCGCTGCGTGGTGTAGAACGGAAGCCAGGTGCCCGCCAAAATGTGCTCGCGCATGGTGCGCATGAGCTGCAGATAGAAATGAATGTTGTGCAGTCCGAGCAGCTGCCATCCCGTGACTTCACTGGCGCGCTGCAGGTGGAAAAGATAGGCGATGGAATAGGTGCGGCAGGTGTAGCAGGAACACTGAGGATCAATCGGTCCCTCCATCCCGCGATAGGCAGCACGGCGTAAGTCGCGCCGGCCCATACTGGTAAACGCCACGCCTTGCTTTGCAAGCGACGTGGGCAGGATGCAGTCGAACATGTCGACCCCGCGATGCACCGCCTCGAGCAAATCGCGCGTGGTCCCCACGCCCATCAGATAACGAGGCCGATCCTCCGGCAGCAACGCCGTCACGACGGCCGTGCAGTCTTCGCGTTGCTGAGTGGTTTCACCCACTGCCAATCCGCCGATGGCATAACCATCAAATGGCATCGCTGTGATGGCACGGGCGCTCTCGATGCGCAAGTCCTGGTAGCTTGCGCCCTGAACGATGCCAAATAAGGCCTGCGGCGAGTCTCCGCGCGCGAGCAAACAGCGTTGCGCCCAACGGTGTGTCAGCTCCATCGCGCTGCGTGCTGTGGCGTGGTCCACCGTAGAGGGCACACATTGATCGAGCACCATCATGATATCGGCGCCGATGGCCTTCTGCGTTTCGATGCTGCGTTCAGGGCTTAGCCGCACGATGGTCTTATCCAGGTAACTGGTGAATTCAGCATGCTCCTCGGAGAGGGTGCGGCTGCCCGGCAGAGAAAATATCTGGAAGCCGCCCGAATCCGTCAGCACCGAGCGTGGCCAATTCATGAAGCCGTGAATGCCTCCGAATTTCTGAAACATCTCCGGGCCGGGGCGCAGCAGCAAATGATAAGTATTCGCCAGCAACACCTGGGCACCGCTTTCCAGCAAGTCCTCGCGCCGCTGCGAACGCACGACGGCATGGGTTCCCACCGGCATGAAGGTGGGCGTGAGCACCTCGTTGTGCAGTGTGGTGAAACGCGCCGCACGGGCACGCGAGCCGGAGGCTACCGCCTCGAGCGTGAAGTCCAACCCCCGCCGGGCGTACTCGGTCACTGCAGACTTTTGGCGTGAATCAGCTCGGGCCGCGTAGCGTGCGCACCATCCCCTGCACTCGCCAGCACCGCAGCAAAATAACGCCTCGCGTCGGGCAGATCACCGGCTCGCTCAGCGGCCAAGACCGGCTTGACTTGAAACGGAGCGCCGCTCAGCAGCAACAGACCTCGAATAGTTTTCATGGGCTAATTGTAAAACATAAGGCCCGGCCGGCATTGCCTTAAGGTGCGCGGCATCCAGGGATATGTGATCATCGTCATTAACGTCATGATTAAGCGCGCCAAACGCATCTGGATCAGCCTGTTAATCGTGATGGCCCTGGTTGCCGTCCTCGCCACGGGCCTGCAGCTGTTGGCGGTACGCGGCACTTTCGCCGAGCAGCGATCTCCGACCGAAGCCCGCGGTGAGGCCATCCTATTGGGCGATGCAGGGCATCGGCTGGCGGGCCGGTCATTCGCCGGCGCACCGGGACCCGCCAACCCTTTGATCGTGGTTTTGCATGGCGATGCGCCATTTGCAAACCCGGCTTATCAATACAAATTCGCAGCGGACGTTGCGCAGCGAGTGCCCGGTAGCGCTGTCGTGGCCCTGCTACGCCCGGGATATGGCGATCCGTTCGGCGCACGATCGGACGGCGATCGGGGCTTTGCGACGGGTGAGAACTATACCGCGCAAGTCGTCGACGATGTGGCGGCCGCGATTCAGTTGCTGAAGACTCGCTATGGCGCAGCGTCCATCATTCTCGTCGGACACTCTGGCGGCGCCGCGATCGCGGCCGACGTCGCGGCACGCAATCACCGCTTGGTACAGCAGCTCATTCTAGTCGGCTGCCCCTGTAATGTGGCCGCATTCAGGATGCATATGGCACGGCAGCAATGGAGTCCGATCTGGCTACTGCCGGTCGACAGCCTGTCACCTGACCTGACGTTGGAGCAAATGGATCGCTCGACCACAATCACCGCAATCTCCGGCGCCAAGGATGCAGTCACCCTACCCGAGTATGCGCAGGCCTACATCGAAAAAGCATTGGGGCGAGGCATCGCGGCCTCCATGATTATCGTGCCGGAGCAAGGTCACGAGATCTTGAACAATGCGATGGTGATTGAACGAGTCGTAGCCAGCGCCCGCAACTAGTCCGCGTTGGCGTTATTGTAATTCCATCCGAGGCTAACACACCGGGTGTATCAGGCTGAGGCGGCCGCGCGCGGGACGATTAGCGGCGACGTCCCGGGTCGGCGAATCAAGAAAATAGAAACTGCCGCAACCAAACAAGCGAACCCCGCGGCATACAGCGCAGGGCTGTAGGTCAGCATCAGAGTGCGCGTCAATCCCGCGCCGTATGCCGCTGTTGCGCTGCCCAATTGGTGACCCGCAAATATCCAACCGAATATCATTGGGCTCCTCTGTCGGTCAAACGCCGCTCCGGTCAGCTTCACCGTGGGCGGTACGGTGGCGACCCAATCAAGTCCGTAGAACAGGGCGAACATGGACAAGCCGTACAACGTGAAATCTGAGTGAGGCAGCCAAAGCAGCGACAGACCGCGCAGGCCGTAATACCAAAACAGCAGCTTGCGATTGTCAAAGCGGTCCGACAGCCACCCGGAAGCAATGGTGCCGACAAAATCAAAAGCGCCGATCATGGCAAGCACCGACGCCGCCGGAATGGCCGCCAACCCATAGTCGCTGCACAAAGAAATAAAGTGCGTTTGGATTAAGCCGCTGGTGCTCAATCCGCACACAAAAAAAGTGCCGAACAATACCCAGAATGTCGTACTGCGCGAAGCGCTTATTAAAGTGCGCACGGGTTCGGCGAAACTTGGATTCCAGAGCGGCGCGCTCGGCGCTGTGGCTTTCGGATCAGCCCCATAGGGCAGCAGACCTACATCCTTTGGATATTCGCGCAGTAGCGCAAATGCCAAAAACGCAATCAACAGGCAACCGCTTACCACCGGGATCACCGCAGCCCGCCATCCGTAGTGCTGAATCAGTGATGCCGCCAGCGGCAAAAACACCAGCTGGCCTGTGGCAGAACTGGCAGTGAGAATTCCGAGTACCAAGCCGCGCCGCTGCTCGAACCAGCGGTTTGCGATCGTGGCGCCCATCACCAGGGCAGTCATACCCGACCCCAGACCCAGGATCAGGCCCCATAGAACAAACAGTTGCCAGAGCGCATGCATGCGGGTCGCGAGTGACAGACCGCTGGCGACCAATACCAGCGCGATGCAAACCATACGCCGCAGGCCATAGCGGGCCATCAGAATGGCGGCGAACGGTCCCATTAGGCCAAACAATGCAAACCGAATCGCCAGGGCTGAAGAAATTTGCTCGGTATTCCAGCCGAACTCGCGGCTCAAGGGCCGCAGAAATGCACCGGGTAGACCTAGAGCCGATGACGACAGCAGCATGGTGAGGAAGGCGATGCCCATCACGACCCAGGCATAATGAATACCGCGTCGTGCCAGGTAGGCAGACAGTCGATGGGCAAACATTATGAGGTTCCTGGGGAATCTTGCAGTCGATCTCGTGCGGCCGCTAACAGTTCGCTCGACAGCGCAGTCTGCGAAGTGGCACGCGCCAAGATCTGCGCACCCACCAACAACGAGAGATCCGCAAGCGCCGCGCGCCGACCGATGGATGAATCGGCACTTCCCTGCAAAGTTTCGAGAATCTTAAGTAAATCCTCCATCCCGGCGGCAAATGCGGTGCGAACCGGCGCATCGACCGCTTCACGCGCCACATCACCCGCAAGAGTTGCGGTTGGACAGGAATGTCCCGGAGTGTTTCGCGCCTTGATGGATAAAAACCCATCGATAATCGCGGTTCGTGCCACATCCCTATCTTTCGCATCGGCCACACGCGCCTTCCAACGGGCAACAGAGGCCGCGAAGGCACTCTCGCAAGCCGCAGCCGCCAGCGCATCCTTCGAGTCGAAATGTCCGTAGAAACCCCCGTGGGTCAATCCGGCCGCCCCCATCAAATCAGCAACGCTGGTACCCGCAATACCTCGTTCTCTGAACAGCCTCGCCGACGCCTCTGTGATGGCGACTCGGTTTAGCTCCGATTGATGCTTGGACACGCGCGGCATTAAGACGTCCCCCTGGAGAGGATTGCATGATAGTCATCATGAATAATAGATGTCAATCATCATCTATTTACCGTAAGCCTCGATCAAGCCTGCGTACTCACTCAGTGCGGGTGTCACCAAGCCGCTAACCTTGCCGGCATCATCCCAACGGCGCACACGAAGTGCCTCTCGATGGTACGGTTCGGCAGCAAAGTTCTCCGCCTCCTCGATCGACATGGCGCCTCCCTGCAGTGTGAGGGTCATCCGCGAAGCCGCACTTAAGTGGCTGTAGTAACTCGGATCGGTGGCGCATAGGAAGCGCTTCGCCGGGACGTGCAACCGCACGGGTTCTGAAACATCGGGGCCAAAATGTTGCGCCAACCAACGGCTACCCACTGCTTCATGCTGGGCGTCGGCGGTCCATTCGGCCAGATCGTCGGCTGCCCCATCAATCAAATGCCCGATGTCATGCAGCAATGCCGCCAATACCAGCGCATCAGATGCCTGCGCCTGCCGCGCGAAATAGGCGGCCTGCAGCGCGTGCTGCGTAGTCGAAATGGTTTCGCCAAAATAATTGACCCCGCCGCGAGCAGCGAAAAGTTCGGAGATTTCAGCGTAGGGTGACACCGTCAAGGATTCTGCCATATTCCGCCGCAAAACCTTAACTTGCACATGCGGCGGGCCTTATATACTTTGCAATACAGAGTATATCGAGCGCGCCAAGCAGCAGCGCCCTTCAGTGTGCAAGAGTCTTCGAAATCATGAGCAATAGTGCGACCCGTTACGGCTTTTGGGCAATTACGCTTCATTGGCTCATCGCCGTGTTAGTCATATGGGTCGGCATACTAGGGCTTCTCCACGATACGTGGCCCAAACACAGCCAGGCTTACTGGATCAATCTGCACGCACTATGCGGCCTGGCACTTTGGTCGCTACTGCTGTGGCGGGCCGGAGTGCGCTTTAGACAACCGGCGCCGCCGTTGCCCGCCGACTTCAGCGCCAGCACCCGACGGCTGGCAATCATTGTGCACAGCCTACTTTACGCACTGTTGTTCATCACTCCGATCGTAGGAATGATTACCTTCGTCTGGCATGGCAGAGTCCTGGACTTGGGCTTCTACCAAATTCATTTCGGCGTAAAGAAAGACCGATCGGTGTTCGAGCCCAGTGAGGATATCCACGGCTATCTTGCCTATGGACTCTTTGCCCTCATTGCCTTTCATACCCTCGCGGCTCTGTGGCATCAATTCATCAAGCGGGATCAAGTCCTTGAGCGCATGTGGTGGCGCAGATGAAAAACCCAATGTCGGAGATCTCAAGGTCTTCTATGACCCGGTGGCATCTACGCGTAACAATGGCAAGCTATTGTCGCGACATGGCAAGCAAAACCGCTCTGTCCATCGTTGCAACGCAGACAACTGATTCGCGCCCGCCGTTTTCGGTAACAGCCGCACATTGCATCGGTTTTTTCCTTTTACTGACGGTGGGCGCCCTAGGCCTATCCGCTGAGCAGGCTGGCCCGTCCGAGCACGCTGTTGAGCTACGCAGGCTGTTCGCGCTGCTGTTGTCCGCGGCGTTATTGCTCCGTACGCTATGGGTGTTTAGACAATCGGGACGGACTCTGCCGGGCGTTCTCTATGCATTCCATGTGCGCTCCGCGCGGATGATCTACCTGCTGCTCTACTGTCTGATCGGATTCCAATTGATTGTCGACCTGCGCGGCAACGGCCAGGTGAATACTGAACCGTGTCAGTTTTACGTCGAGTGCGGCGTACTGGCGCTCGTCGCTTTCCGCGCGTTGATAAAGCCGCCGCTTGAAATAGCGCCGCATTCGCTGGGCCCAGGAGATGGTATAACCTAGCGGATTAGGGATGAATTCGGAGGCACTGTGGCGCTAACTTGGGACCGCTTCAAGGCGGCCTTTCGCTATGACTTGATTTGGCGCACATTGATATTCTTCGCGGCGGTCGCCGTGCTGATCATCATCACGACTCGATGGAACCGCTGGGAAAGCAACTCCCAATGGCAATCGACCGACGATGCATTCCTGCAATCGGATTTGACGCCGATCGCGAGCAAGGTGGCCGGATACATCAAGGACATTCCCGTCCAAGACTTTGATCGCGTCCACGCAGGGCAAGTCTTGGCGGAGCTGGTGGATGACGATTACCGCGCTGCCGTCGCTCAAATTAATGCTGGCATCGCCTCCGCTTCCGCCCAGGTTGAAGCACTCAAGGCACAGCGACAATTACAGGATGCCAACATTCGCGCGGCTAAGGCCACGGCTGCCGTGACCGAAGCCAATATTGAGCAGAATGTTCGCGACCTCACCCGCCAGGAACGGCTGCTGAAGACAGGTTCTTCATCGACCGAAGCCGCTGAAAAACTCCAAACCACCCGAGCTCAGCTAGCCGCTCAGCTGGAACAGAACCGCGCCCAGGTCAGCGCCGCCACTCACCAAACCGACGTGCTCGCCGCGCAAACCGCACAGGCCGAAGCGGCCGTCAGTGCGCAAAAGGCCGCGTTGCAGGCGGCGCAACTGAATCTGACTTACACCAAAATCGTAGCGCCGCAAGACGGCGTCATCGGTCAACGCCAAGTCAAGCCGGGACAGTACGTGGGTGTGGGCGGGCAAATTACCACCCTTACCCCATTGCCCCATGTCTGGGTCATTGCCAATTACAAAGAGACCCAATTGACGCACATGCAAGTTGGTCAGCCGGCCGAAATCAGCGTTGATTCCTTTCCGGGTCGAAAACTGCGCGGTCATGTCATCGCATTCTCCCCGGGATCAGGATCACAGTTCGCGCTGCTGCCGCCGGATAATGCCACCGGCAACTTCACCAAAGTGGTGCAACGCATCGCCGTCAAAATCACGGTGGACGACACCGACGGACTGACCGACGCATTGCGCCCGGGCATGTCCGTCGTTGCGCGCGTCAACACTCGACCGAAAAACCAGCAATGACGACTGACGCTGACGGTCCTACGCCACCCCCTGCAACGCCGGCGACCAGCATCCCGTGGATCGGATTGCTGGCCGTGCTGTTGGGGACCTTCATTTCCACGTTGAATACGCGATTATCGTCGTTCGGCCTCGCCGATATACGCGGGGCCGTGCATGGCGGTTTTGATGAGGGCGCCTGGATCACGACAGCCCAGACCGTGGGCCAGATGATGATTGCGCTGATCGCCATCTGGGTGGGCGGCACGTTCGGTGCGCGGCGTGTTTTGATCGGCGCCGCCACCGCGCTCGCCTGCATTTCACTGGTAGAACCGCTCGCCACCAACCTGCAGACGCTGCTGGCCTTGCAATTCTTAAGCGGCCTGGCCTCGGGATTCTTCGTGCCGCTCACGTTGAGCTTCATTCTTCGCAACACCCCTCCCAGGGTGTGGGCCTACGGCGTGGCGCTTTATGCCTTGAACTTGGAGGTGTCATTAAACGTGTCCGCCTCGCTCGAAGGCTGGTATCTGGAACATTTGTCGTGGAAGTTCATTTTTTGGCAAAACGTCCCGCTGGCAGTGGGGATGGCGCTGTGTCTACGCTTCGGCGTCAAGCCCGATCCGGTTAATCCAAACCGGCCGCCCGCCGATATTTTTGGCTTGGCGTCCGGCGGCATTGGCTTGGCATTGATTTATGCGGCGCTGGACCAAGGCAACCGACTCGATTGGAGCCATTCTGGTCTGGTGTGGGGCCTAGGCCTCGCTGGGATCATTCTGCTGATTGGGTTTGCCATTCACGAAGCGGGATCGCCGCATCCAGCCGTCAACGTCAAGGTATTGATTACCTCGCCGCTGCCCCGCTTGCTGCTGTTGATTGCGTTTCTGCGTCTGACGATTTTATCGACCGCCTTTGCCATCCCGCAATTTCTGCAGGTGGTGCGGGGATTCCGCGCGCTGGAAGTGGGTCAAACGCTGGTTTGGATTGCGATACCGCAACTGTTCGTGTGTTTTACCGTGGGCTACTTGCTGCGCCGGGTGGATGCGCGTTTGGTCGCCTGCGCCGGGTTTTTCTGCATCTGCTTCGCCTGCTTGATGGTGGCCTACAACCTGACGCCGCAGTGGGGCACAGATCAATTCCTGCCATCGCAACTGCTGCAGGCGGTGGGTCAGAGTTTTGCGCTGTCGGGCACATTGTTCTTTGCGGTCTTGCATCTGCGGCCGCAAGACGCCCTGACCTTCGGCGCCGCCACGCAGACCGCGCGCTTGATGGGCGGAGAAGTTGGCCAGGCCTTCATCACCACCTTCATCCGAGTGCGCGGACAAGTCGCCTCTAATTTACTCGGCACTCACGTACAGGTGGGGGACTCCCAGGTCATGCAAAGGCTGCAGGCCTATGCAGCGGCCACGGCGCGCGCGGGCGATCCCAGTTCCGCCACCGCACGCGGTGCGGCCGTGCTTGGCAACGTGGTCCGTAGTGCGGCCGCAACCCAAGGGATTATCGATGGCTTCATCGTTCTCGCAGCGTTTACGGCGGTGACGCTGATTTTGCTGGTCACCCGCCGGGCGGCGCCTCCGGGACCCGCCAACCACATCTCGTTTGGTAATCGAAATGCTTAAGACCGCTGGGGTCGTTGCCTTCGGGATGGCTGCAGCGCTGACTGCCTGCGCGGTGGGTCCCCACTATCAAGCACCGACACCCGAAGCCAGTGCCCAAGGCCCGTTAGTCTCTGTCACACCCGAGGCTGAATCGATCGAGCTGCCGCCTGATGATTGGTGGCGCTTGTACCATGATGAAAAACTCGATGGATTTCTCGCCGAAGCGTTCAGCGCCAATACCGACTTGAGAGCGGCCGAGGCAAACTTGACCGCCTCTCGCGCCATCTTGGAGGCCACAAGATCCGCGTTTTATCCGCAGACCAAAGCCGAGGCCGGAGGCACCTATGGTCGCGACCCCGTCACCGAGGAAATCTTAGGCATCGTCGGACATGCACCCGAGACTCTTTGGATCTTCGATTCATTGCTCGATGTCTCTTACGAAGTGGATTTATTTGGCCACGTGCGCCGCTCGGTCGAGGCGGCGCGCGCCGATGC
>CAZZWE010000055.1:0-26736 GCA_964657675.1 uncultured Steroidobacteraceae bacterium | reverse complement strand
CTTTGATCGCCTCGAGAGTAGGTTGCGGAAGCGCAATGAGTTCTTCGATTGCGGCCAGCGTGGCGCGATTCCGACCCATTCGCTTGCTCTTATATAAGCACTGATCGGCAAGCTCGAGTAGAGTCTCGGCGGTCACCAATTCTCGATTGCCTACGGCCGCTAGGCCACTGATGCCAATGCTCACCGTCACGCTGGATATTCCTTTGCCGAAGCGCATAGGCGACGCGTGCACGGCAGCCAGTATTTTATTGGCCATGATGCTGGCCCCGGCGAAGTCGGTTTGCGGTAAGACCGCTACAAATTCATCGCCGCCCCAGCGTGCACACCAATCGCCCTCGCGCTTGAGACTTGCCTGGATGCGCATGACCAATTCGGTCAGCGCGGCATCGCCAGCGGCGTGACCGTATCGGTCATTGATCTCACTGAAATGATCAAAGTCCAGGACCAGCAATGACAACTCGCCCCGCGAACGGCGCGCGCGACTCACTTCAGCGCTCAGATGTTGCAACAGATATCGGCGATTAAAAGCCCCGGTCAGCGGATCGATCATGGCCAGTTGCTCGCGCTCCCCGATGGCGGATCTCAACGAGTGTTCCAATGTGAGGATGCGGCGCGCGGTGCGCAAGCGACCGATCAGCTGGGATTGCGGAGTACTCTTGCTGAGATAGTCATCTGCGCCTGCCTCAAGGCCGGCGAGAACATCTTCATCCGAATCCTTCGCAGTGTAGAGAATAAGGTAGACATAGCTCGGATAAGTTCGGCTGCGAATGGTGCGGCAGAGGGCCAGACCATCCATAGCGGGCATGTTGATATCGAGAATCGCGATCGACGAAAAATCGTCGCGCAACGCCAGCAATGCCGACTCGCCATCGGCAGCGGTGGTGACCGAATAACCGGCGGATGCGATGATCTTGCCCAACGATTGACTCGCCAACTCATCGTCATCAACTAAAAGCACTCTCCCGCCTGCTGGTGCCGTCATCGCAGGTCCGGTGCCACGCTTCCGTGTGCAGTTTTGTAGTGTCGACAGTTCATGGCGAAGCTTACCCTACGATCTTTGATCTTATCGTTCTGTTCGCCACACCGCTTAGTAGCGCATTCGCAGTTTGTCTGAACGCCAGCAACACCTCACTCCGTACTACCGGCCGTTCGGTTGGTTACCCATTACTTGGGGTTGGTATGATTTTTCCCTACATCCCGAACGGTATCTGCGGTGTAGGCTGCTGTCATCCATATGCGCGCCATCCGCTCATTTAAAACGCTTGATCCGTGGTCTGTGGAGATACGGACTACTCAAGCACACCTCCAGTCGTGAAGGTCGCCAGCCCCTTGCACGCGGCCGGCACGGCCGTCAGGGTCTCGACCGCTGACCAAATTGTCGCGGGCATCGCGTTATTTATCATTGCCAACGGCGTGGTCACTTGCATTGGGTGGTGGAGCCACACACCGCTGCTTGTGCAGCTTTTTCCAGACGACGCTCCGACGCATTTCAATACTGCATTGGGATTCATCTTGCTGGGAATCGCAGAGTTAAGTGCGTTAATGCGCCACCGAATCCTGCTCAGCCTCATGGCATGGAGCGTGATTTGCCTTGCAACCCTTGAATTGACGCAATATGTGTTTGGCTACCAAGGTGGCGTGGATACGCTATTCGTCATGCCGTTCATGGATCTTGATTCATCGTATCCGGGACGGATGTCAGGCAACACCGTTGCGTGTTTTTTGCTCCTTGGGGGCGCGAGATTGCTGACCTCGAGGCCAGACGCGAATGCCGGCCCCAGAACCACTCTGGCAGTCGCCGCGCAATCGCTCGCCGGCGGTATCGCCTTTGTTGCTTTGCTAGGCTACGTCGTCGGACTTAAGAGCGCCTACGGGTGGTCCACATCCGTGGGCATGTCAGTGCGCTCATGGGCGGGATTTCTGCTGCTGTTCAGCGCTTCAATCGGCTCATTATGGCAACGCGATATCGTAGCGAAGCCCGGGCTACCCGACTGGTTCCTACCGTTTTTGGGAATCACGACAGGCACCATCGGCGTCGGTCTTTTCTGGATACGCTCCAGCCCCATCGTCCGCCCATTTATGCTCGATCCGCAGTATGCGATGTCCGCCCATCGTATGAACCTGGCAATTGCCTTGAGCATCGGTATTTTGGTAACCCTCGGCACCTTGAGCATCGTGGTTGCCAGACACAAGGCGAAGACGGCACGTGTCAATGAAAAGAAACTCATTTCGGTCCTTGACCTCATGTCCGATGGCGTGATGCTCCTCGATGCCATGGGAAATTCTAACTATCGTAGTCCGGCGTGGGCCAGCATCCATGGCCTCAATCCAAGCGAAGCAGCGCTCCTGCCCAAGGACGGCCTGCCGGTCAACTGGCAGGCGTGGGATGAGCAGGGGTGTCCGCTCGATCCCGCCGCGTGGCCGCTGTCGAAAGTGGACCGCGGTGAAATCGTTAAAAACCAGGTTCTTCGAGTGCGCCAGCCGGCTACCAATCACGAATTCATTGCCAACTACAATGGCTCGCCCATCTACGATGACGATGGCAAGATCGCGCTCAGCTTCATTACTGCACAGGATATCACTGAGCGTAAAATTGGCGAGTTGCAGGCGCAGGAACGTGAAGACCGCCTGCGCACGCTGGCCGACGCCATCCCGCAACTCGCATGGATGGCCCGCGCCGATGGATTCGTTCTATGGTACAACCAGCGCTGGCATGACTACACCGGTACAACGCCGGCGCAAATGGAGGGCTGGGGTTGGCAGCATGTGCACGACCCGGCCATGCTCACGTCTGTGTTGATTCAATGGCGCGAAGCGATCGAACTTGGCCAACCCTTTGAGATGCAGTTTCCATTGCGCGCGGCGGACGGCACTTTCCGAGACTTTCTCAACCGCGGTCAACCGATGAAAGATTCAGAAGGGCGTGTGACCCAATGGTTCGGCACCTGTACCGACGTCAATCAGTTAAAGCAGATCGAACGGTCGCTACGGATGACCCAGATGCGGCTGGAATCAACCCTCGAAGTCGGTTCGGTGGGTACCTGGACCTGGGACATCGCCAGCGACCAGTTGATGGGCGATGAAGTCACCGCTCGCATGTTCTCGATTCCCATCGCGGCGGCCGCGGAAGGCTTACCCGCGGCCGCGTACCTGCAAGTGGTCCACGAAGATGACCGTCCCATTGTCGCGGCGGCGCTCGAGCGTGCGATTGAGCGATGCACTACCTATGATGTCGAGTATCGCGTTCAGCAACCTAGCAATGAATGCCGCTGGGTTCAGGCACGCGGCCGGGTTGAATCCGATGGCGCAGGCCACGCCACATATTTTCATGGAGCGGTCATCGATATTACGGAGCGCAAGCTTGCGGAGTTATCGTTGCGCGACAACAATCTGCAGCTGGCCAGATCCAATCGCGATCTTGAAGACTTTGCCTATATCGCCTCTCATGATCTGAAGACCCCTCTGAGCGGCATCAAGAGTGCAGCCCTGTGGCTCGCGGAGGATTTGCCGGATCTTTCTGACGAGTCTCGAACGATACTCGCACTGATGCAAAGCCGCATCGGCCGAATGGAAACACTGCTCGAGGATCTGCTGACTTATTCGCGAGTCGGGCGCTCTGAACCGTTAACGACCGAGACGAACTTGGAGGAGATGTTCTCGAACATCCTTGAGGTTCTCGATCCGCCGCCGCATATATCTGTGCGTCTCGAAGGCGAACTTCCCGGCATGGTCGTAACGGCCAGTGCCCAGCTGGAGCAAGTCTTAAGAAATCTGATCAATAACGCCATCAAACATCACGATAAGGCAGAAGGCGAAGTGATACTGTCGGGAAAGCAAGTCGGTATCGGGATCGAGTTCACGGTACGCGATGATGGCCCGGGAATACCGCCCCAATTTCATCGCAAGATTTTCCAGCTGTTTCAAACGTTGAAGCGGCGCGACGAAGTCGAAGGCAGCGGCATGGGACTGGCCTTGGTCAAGAAACTGATAGAACAGCAAAACAGTTGCATTTCTGTTCATTCGGCCGGAGACGGGACGGGGGCGGAATTCCGCTTTGAGTGGCCGACCACCCCGGTGCGCATTCCGCCGCGCAAGGCGGCCGTTAATGCTTGAGCCATACACCGCGCACTTGCTGCACGTCGAGGATGACGATTTATGCTTGATGGGGCTGAAACGCGCCTTCAAGACCGCAAAAATAGCCAATCCCATCAGTTTCGCGCACGACGGAGTCGAAGCCCTCGATCTACTGCGGGGCACTCACGGGCGCGCGCGTTTACCGCGTCCTTTCCTCATCCTCCTGGACCTGAACATGCCGCGGATGGACGGCATCGAACTTCTCAAGGAGCTGAGACACGACCAAGACCTGAAGAAGAGCATCGTCTTCATCATGACCACCTCGAGCGCGGATGAAGACAAGGTTAAGGCGTATAACCTTGGCGTCGCCGGATATATCCTCAAGACCAATCCAGCCAATGCATTTTTGGAGGCCACTCTGCTGCTTGATACCTATTGGCGAGTGGTGGAGTTTCCAGCTAACTAATCCGCGCAGTACGTTGCAGTAGGACCGTGACGCGGCTTACATTCTAAAATCCTTTGGGCTTCAGCTCGTCCCAAGATCGCGGCGAGTCCAATTTTTCCCGACATCGCGTCCGGTTTTTTATGACTAGTCTGCTTGCGAATGGCTTGGAATGGCCCGGACAAGGAGTTAGCGATGCGAGTTAGGAGCGACAGGGATTGGCTTTGTGCGTATCACCCCAACGAGGGAACATACCCGTGAGCGAGGACTACGAGGACACAACGCAGATTTTGAAACTGGACCTGCCTGAGCCGCCAACGGTGCTGATCGTGGATGATGATGAATTGGTGCTTGTACGGCTGGCAGAACTGGTGAGTGCCGCCGGCTACCGGGTCCAGACGGCCAGCAATGGTCCTGCCGCCCTCAAATTACTACGCACTTCGATAGCGTCCGTGGTGGTGACTGACCTCAGCATGCCCGGCATGGATGGCTTTGAGCTCTGTCAATTGATCCGCAAACAAGTGCAGCCCGGGTACGTATACGTCGTCATGCTCACCGCTCGGGATGCGGAGAAAGACATCCTTGCAGGCCTGGAAGCGGGCGCCGATGATTACGTGAGCAAACGGTCGACCACGGCTGAATTCATCGCCCGATTGCGCACCGCCAAGCGCGTTTTAGAGCTGGAATTCTCGCTCAAGGACGCGCTGGCCAAGAAGGGCTACCTGGCCATGACGGATCAGCTGACAAGTCTCTACAATCGACGTTACTTCATGCGGCATTTCGGCCGGGAAATAAAGCGGGCTCAGCGCTACGGCGGCACCGTGTCATTGCTGCTGCTCGACATCGATCACTTCAAACGAATCAACGACAACTTTGGTCACGGCGTGGGCGATGTGGTCCTCAAGCGCTTCTCGCGCCAAACTTGCAAATACCTGCAGCGCGCGACGGACTGGTGCGCACGAATCGGCGGCGAGGAATTTGCGGTGGTCCTTGAAGGCACGACGCTGACCGATGCTCGAGCCTGTGCGGAAAAGATTCGCCGCGGAATTGCCAATTCCGTGATCGAGACCGCCGCAGGCGGGATTCGGGTGACGGTAAGTATCGGTGTCTCCGGTCTGGAAGCCATCTCTGACACTCGTTCAGCGACCATTGAAGCGCTGATGCAGCATGCCGACTCGAATCTCTACATGAGCAAGTCGACCGGTCGTAATCGCGTGACCCTATCCGCGCACGTCCCGGGCGCATTCGTTCAACGCACTGCTTCGAGCGTCAAACGCTCCGTCCACGCGTAGCATTGACTGTGGGTACGTCTGGTAACGGCGGTATGGCTCCGGATCCGGAATTAGAGCTGGAGCTGATACGCGAGTTTTCCGTCAATGGCGTGCTATTGGGCGGCGCCCAGGCTCGAGACCGGCGGGAACATATTCGCGTGTCGATCTACAGAGGCAATCTTGTTCATAAGCCATTCCGGGACCTGGGGATGAGCTATGCAGAGGCTTATGAACGCTGCTTCGGAAGCTCCATCGAATTACGCCGTGAGGTCCACATAAAACCGAGGGGCGATGTGCCCGAGTAGAGCAAAAGAACGCTCAATAATCACAGCAATCGCTCTAGGCCCGTTATGTTCAAAACTTATAATGGTATTTAAGGGTCTCTGATGCAGAATAATGCGCGATTTGGCTCTACGTTATCGCGCCTTTCCCAATCGCGCACGAGAGTCCGATTACTAAAGACAAACACCGACGGATTACATTGAATCCTCGACATTCTCGATAGCGCGGACAAAGAGAATCTCCACGCAGATTTCATTGGCGCTTGCGTGTGCCGTGGCGCAGTATCGAAACACTTCGTTCCTTTGCCGAATGGATGTGCTTTGACAGTTTTTACACGCAACAATGTGCGCATGAGCGGGACTGGCAATCGCGCGATGATGTTCGGCCATGGGTTCGGCACCGATCAATCTTTTTGGCGCCATGTCATTCCCTATTTTGAGGCCGAGTATACGGTCGTAGCATTCGATCACGTCGGATCAGGCAACTCTGATATTGCCGCGTATTCGGCCGACCGGTACGCAAGTCTGAGTGACTACGCCCGAGATGTCGTCGAGATTGGTCGGTCACTTGGCTTGGAAAATGCCCTCTATGTCGGTCATTCTTGTGGTGCGATGATTGGGGCGCTTGCTTCTGTCAAGGCCCCTGACATGTTTGAAAGCTTGATCCTGCTGGCGCCTTCGCCGCGTTACATCAACGACGGGCGCTACCTGGGCGGATTCACTAACTCGCAGGTGGACGCCATGCTTCGCGCAGCCCGGAAAGATTTCAAGCGCTGGTCCTCCTCCATGGTCCCCGTGTTCATGGGCAATCCGGATCGCCCGGAGCTGTCAGCGGAGTTGCTGCGGAGCTTGCTACGAATGAACCCTCAAGTGGGCGCGCAATTTGCTGAAGTGATCTTTACCTCCGATTGTCGATCGGCTCTGACCCAGGTGCCGGTGCGGTCTTTGGTCATGGTGTCGGGGCATGATGCTGTCGTGCCCACCCAGGTGGGCAAATATCTCAAAAGGCACCTGACGCGTTGCGAGCTTCGCACGCTGACGACCGACGGCCATTTTCCGCTGTTGAGCGCACCCGACCAAGTTGTCGAGGCGATGCGACGCTTCATCTGGATCAAACGGGCGGAGGAAGAGAACCAACAAACTCCCCCGAGGGGTGACTGGGTGCCCTCGGTCAGCAAGCAGGAGCTTCGCGTTTTACGAGGTAGCTGGTCTGAGCACGCAGAACTTGCAAAGGCAATCCCGGGACGCGAACGGCGTGAAGCAGTGCTGCTACAGCGAGTGGGAGAACTGGCTGCGAATTTGGGGCGCTTCGACATGGCTGTCCTGGGAATTCAGCAATGGCTGATGCGGTTTTTGCCCGGATTTAACGTACCTGCCGAACTCACCCTGCGCACCCGGGGTACCGTCGTCGCCGAAATGCTCGGGCGTTGCAATGCGGGCGAAGCGCTTGCTCTGTTCAGCGTCCTGAATGCCGAGCTGTTGATGTTGATGGCACGCCGTGAGATTGCCGCTCGCAATGGCACCCGGTGGGATCACCTTCCGTCGGAAAAAGCTGAACACCCGATAGGTCCGCCGTCTGCAATGCGCGATTGGTTTGACTATCCATCAGCGAGCGATGGCGAATTGGATTTATTCACCGTGGCGCTTGACCGGGAAATACTCACCCTGGCCGGGCTCCAGCGAGGCTTGACCGAGGTGACTTTGTTGCTCAAAGAGACTCTGATTTTGCAGTAGCCGCGCGCAGCGCGCGTTTCATTCTTTGGCCTCGATCATGGCTCTGATCTTGATTCCGAGTGCATCCATTTGAAAGGGCTTCGTCATGATCTGCATGCCAGGCTCCAGATGACCATGGTTGATCACCGCGTTCTCGGCGTATCCCGTGATGAACAGTACCTTTAAATCGTTACGCAACAATAACGCTGCATCCGCCAATTGTCGGCCGTTCATCCCACCTGGCAGTCCCACATCGGTCACCAGTAAGTCGATGCGCGTATTGGATTTCAATATCGCAAGTCCCGAGGCGCCATCCGCGGCCTGTAACGGGGCGTATCCGAGATCATTAAGCACTTCAAGCACCAGCTCTCTGACCAGCTCTTCATCATCGACCACCAATACGGTTTCGCCAAGCTTGGCGCGGGGCGCCTCTCTCAATTTTGCTGCTGCTGGAGCGGCCGGCGCTTCACCGGCAAAGCGCGGCAGGTAGATGGCTGCGGTGGTACCCCGGCCGATTTCGGAATACAACCGTACCTGACCACCCGATTGGCGCGCGAACCCATAAATCATCGAAAGTCCGAGTCCGGTTCCCGATCCCATCGGCTTGGTTGTAAAAAATGGCTCGAACGCCCGCGCGAGGGTGTCCTGCGTCATGCCGACACCGGTGTCTGTGACACTCAGCGAGACATATTGACCCGCTTGGATGTCGCGCTCCGCCGCCTCGCGTTCGTCGAATGCGCAGTTATCGGTTTCAACGGTGACATGGCCGCCGTTCGGCATCGCGTCCCGAGCGTTGATGCACAGATTGAGCAGCGCGTTTTCCAATTGATTTCGATCGACCGGCGTCATCCATAGCGGCGTTGTCTCGGCCACCTTGAGCACGATGGCGGGCCCCATGGTGCGCCTTAGCAAATCCTCCATGCTTTTGACCAATCGATTGACGTCGGTCAAGGTCGGCGACAACGTCTGGCGCCTAGAGAAAGCCAATAATCGGTGTGTTAACGCCGCAGCACGCCTGGATGCGGCTTGCGCATTGACGACATAGCGATCAAGTTCATTCAGGCGACCCTGCTTGATTCTGCCTTGCATCAGTTCCAACGAGCCCATCACTGCCGCCAGCAGATTATTAAAATCGTGGGCGATTCCGCCGGTGAGCTGCCCGATGGCTTCCATCTTTTGGCTTTGTCGCAAGGCCTCTTCGACCAGGCGTTGTTCGGTCAAATCGCGTCCACACACCAGAACAAGCCCGTGATCACCCTCCACGGTTTCGATGGGCGCCACAATCGTATTGATGGTGACGCGTGGCCGGTTCCCAAAGCTGCGCGTGGACTCGTAGCTGATGGTCTTGCCCGAGGCCAGCGCCTTGTGGGCGTTGCTGATAACGAGCTCAGCGGCTGCAGCGGACTCTTGTATGTCTTGGGGCGTTCGTCCAATAAGCTCGCCCCGATACAATCCGTACAGTTCAGCGCCCGCGGGATTGACGTCTTCGTAGACGAGCTGACCATCCTGGGTCAGTCTCAAGAGATATAAATACTCGGGCGAGGCGTTGAAGTAAGCGCGAAAGCGAATCTCGCTTTGCTGTAACGCCAGAGTGCGTTCGGCGACTCGTTGCTCGAGGGTTTCATTGAGCTGTTGCAGCGTTTGCTGGGCCAGTCGCTGCTTGGCCTCACTGGAGCGAAGCTCCATCTCGGACTTTTTTCGATTGGAGATGTCGGTGAATAGAATGGCGACTCGCCGAAGCGCCGGGTTACCCATCCGAAAGGCGTACACCTCATACCAACGATCGCCCAGCGACTCGGCATGCTGTTCGAATCGGCTACTTTCGCCGGTGAGCGCCACGTTGCCGTAAATATCGATCCAGGCTTGTTCGATGGTGGGAACCAATTCACGAATAGACTTGCCGATCGCGGCATGCAAGCCTGTGTTGGCGGCGAATGCCGGATTTACCTCGACAAAGCGATAATCCACCGGTCGCTGGTGCGCGTCGAATTCGACGTCGACCACACAAAAGCCGGCGTCGATGGAATTGAACAGCCAGGTGTAGCGGTCTTTGCTTTCCTTGAGCGCCGTTTCAGTCACGTGCTGCTCAGTGGCATCACGAAACGATTTGACGTAACCCTCCAAAGGCGCTTTGAGCGGGCTAATAGACCCATGTGCGTAGAAACGACGCCCGTCTTTGCGCAGATGCCAGCGCATGTCATTCGCGCGCCCCGATTGGTCGGCGGCGCGCATTTCCATGGCCGGACGCCCTGCAGCTCGACCCTCGGGGGTAAAGATGGTGCTTAAAGGCCGTCCCAGCATTTCTGTTGCTGCCCAGCCGGTGATGTGGTGCGCTCCGGCACTCCAAACGGTGATGTGTCCTTCGGCATCCGTCCCGATGACCGCAGTATCGACCGCGGAATCCAATATTTCGCGGTAAAGGGTAGGGTGCTCGGCTATGTCACTCATGGTGACGTGACGAATATCTAAATCGGCTTTCCATGCGATTCACGCTCACGCCAGACGAGCGTGGATTAGCAGTCAAGAATAAGGCCCAGCCCAAAGACAAAGTTCAGTTGCTTTGCTGTATTCGGTAGTTAGTCCGATTCAGATGTAGGGCGCAATAGGACCATGACTCGCTCTGAGCACTATCCGTTGTAGGACACTGAGCGATAGGTTCAGAAATACGAGATGAGAACGATACCTCCGACCATGAGTGCCGCTCCGATCATGCGTCCGGCGCTCAACGCGTGGGTTTCCATCCCGAACAGCCCGAACTTATCGATGATCAGGGACATCAAGATATTTGCGGTGATCGTCAGTCCCGCGAATGCCCCGGCACCGACCTTACCGACAAATAGCAGTCCAGCCACCACAGCGAATGCGCCCACAAGGCCGCCGAGCGGGGCCCACCATGGCATTTGGCTCATAGATTCAGCGGCCGGCATCGGTTTAAGCACGCATAGCCACACCACGCCGAGGAACGCGATGATGGGTAAAAACGATACAAGGCTTGCGAGCCACGGATTAATGAGCGCGTTCTTCAACGCATTGTTCATGGGCGGTCCCCAGGCCTGAAGTGCCCCTGCGATCAAGATCAATGGATACAACCATGCGGCGGAAATATTCATGTCGATATCCTTTTAGATGAAACGGACCCAGGTCAATGCGGCTAGCGATGCGATCAGGGCCGGCGGCATCACGAGGCAGCCCAGACCTAAGAACTTCCAGGCACTGATGGTTTGTCCCTCGCGACGCAAGGCAACCAACCACAGCAGAGTGGCTAGCGAGCCGGTCACCGACAGGTTCGGCCCGAGATCAACGCCGACGAGGATGGCACCGGTCACGTGCGGATCCAACTGCGCTGCGTTGGCCACCGAGCCCGCCAGAAGGCCCAACGGCAGGTTGTTAACGAGATTGCACAGTAAGGCGACGAGCGAGCCCGCGACAAAACTCGTGGCGGTGGGTGCGGAAGAGGCCGCTGCTGGCAAGTAACTGACGAGCGGCTTTAAGACTCCCGTGTCCTCGACCGCCTGAACCAGTACGAATAATCCGGCCACCAATGGCAGCACGCTCCAGGAAATATCCTTGGCGATGGACCAAGGAGACATACGACCCAAAGCGAGGATGGGGATGGCCGTGACGAGCCCTGCCAGAAAGGTGGGTAACCCTAACTGCCAATTCAAACTTGAAGCGACCAGCAAGACGATGGCAGTCAACACGATGCCAGCCGCAGCCATGCGACCGCCCCGCGAAAGCGGGGGGAGTTCAACATCTTGCGCGATCTCGCCCTTAAGGTCCGCCTGCTGAGTGGCACGCAAAATGAGGAAGGTGACGAGAATCGAAGCCATCGAAGCGACACCGAACTGGGTTAGCCAAACAACCAACGACGGCATACGCGTGCCATAGACCACCAGATTGGCGGGATTGGAGATGGGCAGCACGAAGCTCGCTGCGTTGGCAATGAAAGCGCAGATGAAGAGATACGGTAGAGGTTTTGCCTTGGCCCGAGTAGCCGCGGCGTAGACAGCTGGAGTCAGAACGACGGCGGTGGCATCGTTCGATAGGAATACGGTGACGAGGATTCCCACTCCGTAGATCAACACAAACAGGCGCGTCGATGAGCCCGCTGATAGTTGGACGGCGCACGCAGCCAGCCAATCAAACAATCCTTCTTGTCGAGCCAATTCCGCGAGCACCATCATGCCGATCAGGAACAAGTAGACGTCCATGCCTTTGAGTACGGCGTGGCCGGCATCGGAGAAGGACATCAATCCAAAGACCAGCAACGCGAGCGCGGCGAGTACTGCCCAGAGCGCCTCCGGCAGCTTCCACGGCCGTACGATGATGCCCGCCG
Organism: uncultured Steroidobacteraceae bacterium; assembly: GCA_964657675.1. GTDB lineage: Bacteria > Pseudomonadota > Gammaproteobacteria > Steroidobacterales > Steroidobacteraceae > Bog-1198. The sequence continues at coordinate 14,619 of CAZZWE010000055.1, read as the reverse complement.
TGGCCAGCGCCGAAAAGGTCCACGTCGCAATGTTTGGGGTCGAGATCACCATGAGCTGAGTACAGCGTAGGGCATGTTGGCACTCACCAGTGCCGGCCGTTTCGATTAGGTCCCAAGCGAGAACCCAACAAATGTCTTGCTGGCCAGGCGTGTAAGGCGTCCGCGTCACTGCCGTCCGCGTGCCGGTCGGGCGCCTGGTAGCCCGGAACGGCCACCACGATGGAGTCGGCATCGCTGTTACCCAACGTGTCTGTGGCTTCCACCGCGAGGGTGAACGGTCGCGTCGGCGCTTGGCAATTCGCAATCCACTGCTGCGAGTCGTGCGCGTAGTGCATGTTGAACCAGGCGCCTGCACCGATCCGGCAACGACAGGCAGCCGTGGCGCTTGACCCAAACACGTGAGCGATGACCTGAAACTCCCCCGACACCACATGCTCCGGTCGCTGAATGTCGGTGACCAATCGATGATCCGCCGGTGAGGCGATCATCACGAACGGCCACAGTGTTCGCAGCGGTTTGAATCGCCAACTGACCACGCCTTGAGTCAACGAAACGATCGAGACGCCGACGGGCCCCTCCTCGAGCTGGCCCGTGGAGCGCGTCGTTGCAAAGATGGTCCTTCCATCATTGGCGAGCTCGTTGTAATGGGTATGCCCCATGTCGACGAAAGTGATTGGGTAGCGTTTGAGCAAACGTCGCAGAGTGCCATGGGGCGACTTGGTTTCAGAGGGGTACGCGTGCATGAACAGCACGATCCACTGGCCACCGGCCGTAGCGGCGCTGAGCTCTGATTCCAGCCAGTTAAGCTGTTCGAGTCCGAGGGAGAAATCAGCGCCGCCCGTGCCGGCCGAGACAATATCCAAAAAAATGCAGCGATAGCGCCCCTGGTTTACGGAATAGGGAAGCCTTGGGGTATCTAGCCCCCGATAAAAGGCATTCAAATCGCCGGGTTTGCGATCATGGTCTCCGACAATGACATGAACAGGAACCTCCAGAGCGTCGAGGCCTGCCCGTATCAGCGCGTATTGAGATGCCGATCCATCGTCGGCGTTATCGCCAGGAAGCACGCAGAAATCGACCTGCCCGGCTAGTTGCGTATTAATCGTCTCGATGATCGCGAGAAAGTCGCGATGATTCGGCTCAGCCTCAGTCGTCATATGCAAATCACCGATGTGCACCCACTGCAATGTGCCGCCCGTATTGACCTTTAACATGGGTTTCTCACGTCCTAACAACCTGTCTCAACTACTCGTTTGCAATGCTCATGCCAATGGAAAAACCCGATTCAGAGGCCAGCATCGTGTTTGCGGCTCTCCGGTGTCCGGTAAACTGACGGTACCTGTCGGGTATCCGGACATACAAAGACCCGATTGCAGACGTTGCCGCTACAGCGCACGGTATGGTTGTTGCAGTCTATATATCCACCGCGGGTACGGAATCATCGATGCAATCTTTACGCAGTCGGCTCGTCCTTTTAAGTGCTGTGCTGAGCATTGCGGCGCTGGCCACCAGCGCGCTGATGATCGGCCTTTTTTACCAGTCCGCCAGTGCGCAGGCGGGTCAAGCCGAGGCGCAGATCGCGCGGGCATGCGATTCCATCGCCGCGAGCTATCGTTTTTACACGGCGCAATGGTCGGGCCCATCCACTTCCTTACAGGATGCCAGCTTGCGGACGAGTTTGACGTCCGTCGTGCAGACCGCACTGCGTGATCGACCCGGAATTGAAGGGGGGTTGTGGCAATCGGAGGTGGGGCCTGTCGCGTATGCCTACCCAACCTATCAAGGCGCAGGACCTAAAACCGACATGCCCCAGGCTGAACTGCCTAGAATTCGGTCGATGAATGCGGCGGCGCAAACCGAGGACCGGCAAACCAGCCGCCGTTATCAAGCGGCCACCCAGGTGCTGCTGATAGCCGCGTGCCCGTTGCGAGGCCCGATACCTCAATTGACGGCCTGGACGATGACGCGCGTAGCCACATTTGCGGGACGTGCTTATCAGCAGCTCATGGCCGGATTAGGCGTATTGCTCGCTGCAGTGAGTGTTGCCACTGTTTTTCTGATACGCCTCACCGTCAGTTGGTCAGGGCATGTGACGCGAATCGAGAAAACCCTGCAAGCCAGCGAGGTGGCGGAACTCCCACCCATTGGGCTCACGGGAGAGAAGGAGTTGGACCAGATTATCGACGCGTTAAATCGGGCAGGTCGTCGCCTGGCGAGCACACGCCAACATGCGGAAGAATTGGCTTCGCAAGTCGCCAGCGGCGAGCGACTCGCCGCGATCGGCCGCGTCGCCGCGGGTGTCGCGCATGAGATTCGAAATCCCATCGCCGCCATGCGTCTGAAGGCTGAGAATGCGCTACTCGCGGACGCACCCCGACAAAAAGACGCACTCACGATGATCTTGGGCCAAATTGAAAGACTGGACCGATTGTTGCAGAGGCTCCTAAGCCTCACCGATCGAGATCCGCCGCAACGTCGAACCACCTCCGTTCGCTCGCTCATCGAGTCGTGTGTGCTGGAGCATATCGAGCAGGCCGACCACCGAGGGGTGCGAATCAAGTCCGACGTTCACGCGGAGACCGCCAAACTCGATGCCGAGCAAATTCGCCGCGCGCTTGATAATTTGGTGCTGAACGCCATCGACGCCGCGCCGGGGGGCAGCGAGATCTTGATCACTGCGCGCATCGAAGGCGATACATTGCATTTGTCCGTACACGATTCTGGCGATGGCCCTCCTAAAGCAGTTCGCGATCATTTGTTCGAGCCTTTCGTAACAGGCCGACCGGATGGCACGGGACTTGGGCTATCGTTGGTTCGTGAGATTGCCAACGCACATGGCGGCGTCGCGAGGCTGGCGCGCGGCGAGCAGGGCACCACGTTTGAGATACTGATCCCATGGCAATAGTCCTGATTGTTGACGATGATTCGGCGATGCGTCATGCGATCGGCGAGGCCGTGACCGATATGGGTCACGCAGTCCGACTCGCTGAATCCGGGGCCGCGGCATTGACCGCGTTGGATCAGCATCGTATCGACGCCGCGTTAATTGACCTTCGGATGCCGGGGATGGACGGCCTGGAACTGTTGGCGAGAATTCGCGAGAGATCCTCAGCCCCACCGGTCGCCGTGTTGACGGCGCATGCCACGGCGCACAACACCATCGAGGCCATGCGCCTAGGGGCCTTCGATCACTTAACCAAACCCATCGGGCGCGAAGCGTTGTCGCGCGTTCTGGCCGCGATGTTGGAGGCCGGCGCTGAAAAGCGCATGTCGACGCCCGATACTTCGCAAACCGAATTAATCGGAACCAGCGAGGCCATCCGCTCGGTGCAGAAATCCATTGGGCGACTGGCGGCGAGCAACGTCACGGTCCTCATCACCGGAGAAACGGGAACCGGTAAGGAGTTGGCTGCGCGTGCGATTCACAATCACGGGGTTCACGCCCGCGGACCGTTCGTGGCGGTCAACTGCGCCGCCATTCCGGCCGAATTGATGGAAACCGAACTGTTTGGACATGTGAAGGGCGCCTTTTCCGGCGCGGTGCGCGATCGCCTCGGCGCTTTTCGCGAGGCTCAAGGAGGCACGCTGTTTCTGGACGAAATCGGCGATATGGATGCCAGCATGCAGGCAAAAATCTTGCGCGCCCTACAAGAGCGCACGGTGACGCCCGTCGGCGGCGCCGCCACACCGGTTGACGCGCGCATCATTGCGGCGACTCATCGTGACTTGAAACAACGCGTGGCGGATGGAAGCTTTCGCGAAGACCTTTATTATCGCCTGAATGTGGTACCCGTGCATTTGCCGGCACTGCGCGAGCGGCTCGCCGACATTGTGCCTCTGGCAGAATACTTTCTCTCACTCGCGGGTAGTGCCAAACGCCTGACCTCTGGCGCGGCGGCGGCACTCCTCACGCATTCATGGCCGGGCAACGTGCGGGAACTGAAGAATACGATGGATCGGGTCACTGTAACGGTGCATGGCAGTGGCATCAGTGAGACCGATCTATTCACGGGCGATCAGGTCGATTTGGCGAGGGCAGGCGCGATCGAGTGGCCGGACGAGGATTTGCCAAGTGCCACGCTTCGTTTGGAAGAATTCTTGATACGGCGCGCGTTGGCCCGTTGCGGAGGCAATCGTGCAGAGGCCGCGCGCTTGCTCAATATTAATCGCCAAATGCTCTACACCAAGCTCAAGCGCCTGGGACTCGATGTGTCCGCCGATAAGACACTCGATGTCGGAGATCCGGACAAATAGATTCGAGCGCAAGTCATAACTTCATGATTTGTGGTGCTTAAGACGTTGGCACGGCGGATGCATTTTCGGATTGAGTGACTATCACTTTTTCTGGAGTGCCAATGAAATTTCAACGAACACAGTTGTCCGCGGCGGCCATCGCTCTCTCGGCGTTGGGTAGCTTGGCGCGGGCTCAGACGCCCGTACCACCACCGCCCGCGCCGACCTCGGCGGTCTATGATCCGCAGCAATTTCCTGCCATGGCGGGTGAGCTTGAGCGGTTCACCTTGTCTGCGCACGGCGATATCGATGGATTTATTTTGAAAGATGGCACACAAGTCATCACGGCGCCGGATCTTTCGAATCAGATCGCGTCTGTGCTAAAGCCTGGAGACCGGGTCACGGTTCACGGACTCCACGCGGCTGCGTTGCCGCTTCTCCGCGCGGTATCCGTCACCGATGAGGCCACGCATCACACGGTCAGTGACTCGGCAATGGCGCCGGCCGCGCCGCCGCCGCGCCCGGCGCCGCCCCGCGGCATCATACCTCCAACAGCAAGCGCGCTTAGCGAGACCGCGGGCCGGGTGCGACTGGTACTGCATGGCGCGCAAGGGGAGCCGAATGGCGTATTGCTTGAGAGTGGCGAATTTTTGAGATTTCCGCCGGATCAAACCGGCCAACTGACAGCTCTTCTGCAACCGCGTCAACAGCTGGTCGCCAAAGGCATCGTCTTCAGCAACGCGGTGGGCACTGTGGTCGATGTACAGCAGCTGGGGCCGACTCAAGATCGTCTGATCGCGGTAGCGGCGCCTGGAACGCCGCCACCGCCACCGCCGCCGGCGTCGTGAGCGAATCGATCGTCGAAATAGGATTATCACTTTGAGGAGTTATATATGTCTCACGATAAACACGCGGAACGGCTCAGCGGTACGCTGCAGCAATTGTTGTTCAGCCCAAAAGGGGGCATTGAGGGGTTGCTATTGAGCATGGGTGCTGCGCGCGTGCAGGTTTCCATGAAGCCCGATCAAGCGGACGCCAGAAGTCTGCAACAGGCCGTGGGGCAGCCTATTGAACTTGAGGCGCTGGCCGATGATTCGCCCAAGTCCGGTAAGGCCGCGCACCCGGTATACCAGTTGCGCGGCATTACCAAATTGGTGGGCCAGCCACGCATTCACGAACCGTCTCGAGCGATCAACGGGGTGGTGGCCGCCATTCATTACGCCAAACACGGCGAACCGAATGGCGTCATGCTCGAATCAGGCGAATTCATCCACACACGCCCACCGGGGATGAAGCTGCTGAAGCTCAAGGCGGGGTCAAAGGTGACGGCGCATGGTGAAGTTCGCACGACGGTACTTGGCACCCTGTTGATGGAGGCCAGGGAAGTGAATCGAGTGACGCTCGGATGAGCGAATCGCTCGCCGTCGCCGCAGTGCCGTTCGATGCTGGTAGCGGCGCCGGGTCCAATCCGTTGACCTTGCGGAAAACGCTTCGCGGACTCGATTGGCTCAATTTCTTCTTGGCGGATGTGCAGACCGGCGTCGGTCCTTTCTTGGCGATCTATTTGGCGAAATTCGGGTGGAACGAGCAGACCGTGGGGATCGCTCTCACGGTGGGCGGCATTGCGGGCATTGTCGCCCAGACGCCGGCGGGTGCGCTCGTCGATCGGGCGCACTCCAAGCGGGCATTGATCGCAATTGGTGTCATCGCGCTGGCGATCGGTGCGCTCTTGATTGCGCTATTGCCAACCGTCTGGCCCGTCATGGTGGCGCAGATTTTAATTGGCGCCAGCTCGAGTATCTTCATCCCCGCCATTTGTGCCATTTCCTTGGGTGTCGTGGGCCACGCTCGTTTTGACCGCCGGCAAGGACGCAATCAGACCTTCAACTCGGCGGGGAACGTCGTGGCCGCGGTTTCTATGGGACTCATTGGGTACCTTGTCTCGGATCGGGGCATCTTCTTTTTCGTGATTGCTTTTGCGATCCCCACATTGATCTCACTTCGGATGATCGCTGCAAAAAGTATCGACTACGATCTCGCCCGGGGTGCAGAAAATAAACCGGACACCGCGGCTGCGAGCGTGTTCAGCCTGCTCAAAGATCGCCCGCTGGTCATCTTTCTCATCTGCGCGGTCATGTTTCATTTTGCAAACGCCGCGATGTTGCCGCTGCTCGGGGAGAAGTTGGCCAAGGGTCATGGACGTAGCTCGATGATGTTCATGTCTGCGTGCGTGGTGACGACTCAGTTGGTCATTACGCTGATTGCGTCCTGGTCGGGTCGAAAAGCCGGCGAATGGGGCCGCAAACCGCTGTTGTTGATTGCGTTTGCGGTACTTCCGGTTCGAGCCCTGCTGTATACATTCACCGACCAGGCCACCTCGCTCATCGCGATTCAAATCCTTGATGGTGTGGGCGCTGGTATTTTCGGTGTCGTCTCGATACTCGTGATCGCGGATTTGACCAAGGGCTCGGGTCGTTTCAATCTGGCGCTAGGCGCCATAACCACTGCAGTCGGAATTGGCGCTTCACTCAGTCAAGCAATCGCGGGAGGTCTTGTGCACCATTGGGGCTTCCGCGTCGGATTCTTATTCCTGGCAGGGATCGCGTCGGCTGCTGTGGTGGTTTTGTACGTGTTCATGCCGGAAACGAGTAACGCGAAGAGTGCCGCAAGTTGAGATAAGCCCAAGGCCTTCACGAGATCGTCGCGAAGCTATAACACTTCGATTGCACCGCCATATGCGGAAAGTGTTTTGTCAGCAGTCACCAAGCGCAAGGGCTCCATGAATGCTTGCGCCAGTAACAGGCGATCGAACGGATCGGTGTGGTGCGGTGGCAGAGTGGCAACCGCCGCCGCATGTTTGGCAGTAACAGGCAGCTCTTGCAGGCCAGATTCCTGGATAGCGTTGGCTAAAGCGGCCGGGTCAGCGTCGATCTTCCCGAGACGGGACTTAATCGCAATCTCCCAAATCGAAGCCGCCGAGACGTAGACAACATCGGCCTGCGATAGGTAGTCTCGCGCTGCCGGTTTCAGGCGCCGATTGTCTGAGACGGTCCAGAGAAAGACGTGTGTATCCAATAGCAGTCGCATCAATGCCCTTCGAATTGCCTGACGAGTTCATCGGGCAACGCCGCATCAAAGTCTGCGGCCACTTTGATTTTGCCTTTTAGGACACCGAATTTGACCTTGCGCTTTGGCACATCAAGACGGGTAATACGAGCCACCGGTTTCCCGCCCCGCGCAATCACGACATCCTTGCCTGCCGCTGCTTGATCTACCAGTCTCGACAGTTGCGTTTTAGCGTCGTAAATGTTTACAGCCATGCTGTACTCCTCAGGGTTAGTCTAGTCTGGTCAGATTTTTGGGTCAAGGTTGAGTCGAGGCGTTGCAGCCGGCATGGGTCAAGGGCTGGGCAAGACTTTTGTCGGCGCCTGACGGACAATGGGCCGGCTCGAAAGCTGCGACTTTCGTTGCACCCAGCGGACCTTGCACCATACAGCATCGTTCCCGATTTTTTGGCCGGACCGAAATGAGATGCTTCGAAATTGGAAGTCAGAAAAAGTGGCAGCCAGAGACGATCAATCAATGTGCCATCGCATCCTCTCGCGCGAGGCTATGTCACGGCGCTTTTGATTGTAGGAACTGTTTTGGCAACAAGCCATGCCCGCGCGGGCACCTCCTGGGGCGGGTCGATCAACCTCACCAGCGACTATCTGGTCCGCGGTATTTCAAGAACTAACAATCAGGCCGCGCTACAGTTGGATCTGCATTTGGCGACCGACTCGGGGTTGATTACCGGAATATTTTTGTCGAACAGTCAAGCGGAGTCCGATCAATCCCGCGATGTCGAACTCGATGGATTCCTCGGTTATGCCTGGAGCGCCGGGACCGACTTCCGCGGCAATTTTCGCGTGACTTATTACAGTTACCCTTGGAATCGGGCGGGTTCTGCTTACAATTACACCGAATTTGATGCGGATGTGGTCTATCGGGACTCGCTCGAATTGGCGGTCATTTACTCGCCGGACCAACCGCGCTACGTTCCGTTTCGGGCATCCGCCAGCTCGTCCTCGACCTCGATAGAGGCTAACTATCAGCATAGCGTATACCGGAAGCTATCGGGATTGGCCGGCGTCGGTTACTCCGAGTTGAACGGTCCCTACAGCGGCGGATATGCATTTTGGAGCGCTGGCGCCGCCTATGATCTGGGTTACGCTGCCGTCACGCTCCTCTACGAGGACACATCAGGTGCCGCCAAGTCCCTATTTTATAAGAAAGACTCTCCGCCCCGATGGCTGGCCTCGGTTATTTACCGATTTTAATCCGGTCGCAACTTTCGAGACCTCAGAGGGTACTCACGTGGGTACCGAAATGTGAAATTACAGAGAACAGGTTGTGATGCCATTGTTGGCTCAAGATTCGCCCAAGGAAAGCGACAACAAGTTGCTGCTTGAGATCGCCAAGGGTGATCGGGCGGCGCTTGAGAAGCTGTATCTTGGACACCACCGACGGTTGGCGCGCTTCTTATCCCGGTTCTCGCAGCGCTACGAGAACATCGAAGAGATTATAAACGACACCTTCATGGTGGTTTGGCAAAGCGCGAAAGACTTCCGATTCGCCTCCCAGGTCTCGACGTGGATTTTCGGCATTGCCTATCACACGGCACTGAAATCGATTCGTAGTCACAAAAATGACGCGAGTGCGACCAGTCTGGAGGATTGTCCGGAAATGTATTTCAACCCATCCGACCTGATTGAGATGGAGGATTGGTTGAGTCATGGGATGAACCGTCTCCCACCCGAGCAGCGGTTGACGCTGGAGCTTGCCTATCACCTGGGGCATTCGATGGACGAAATCGCTGCGATTACCAATGCGCCCGTAGGGACCGTCAAGGCGCGTATGTTCCATGCGCGGGAAAAACTGCGTCATTATCTGCCCGCGCTTGATGGCAGCGAATCGGATGCCGGATGAGGTCCTTATGAGTCAACAACCAGCCCCATCGGCGACGGAACACCAGGCGATCTCGTTGCTTCTACCCTGGTATGTAAACGCTACGCTGGATGCGACCGACAAGCAGCGGGTCGAAGCGCATGTAGCCCGCTGTTCGGTGTGTCGCGCTGATCTGGCGCTGGAGAGCAGGATCTATGCGCGCCTCGCCACGGATGTGGTGGTCGACCACATTCCCGCCGCGTCGCTCAAGCGCCTTCAGTCCAGGTTGGATGGTCTTGAGTTGGAGCAATCAACCAGGAAACCGCAAGGGATGGCCGCCCGTCCGGGGCGGCGCTGGCTGGCCGCCGCAGCCGTATTGATCGCGGCCTCGGCAGGCGCCGTCGGCTTCTACGTCTCGCGCGTGTCGCACTTACCCAGTCACGGATCACCGCCCGCGTATTACACCGTAACGGATTCCGAAAGACGCCCTTCGAGCGAGGTCATCCGTGCGGTTTTCGCGCCTAACATCACCTTGGTCGAGCTGCAGGCGTTGCTCGAGGAAGCACAGGTCAAGATCGTGGCGGGTCCCACGGAGGCGGGAGTTTACTCATTGGCTGCACGCTCGTCTCGGCCGGTCAGCCTGTCGCTGGCATTGTTACGGGCGCATCAGACGGTGCGGTTTGCAGAGATCACGCAAGAGCGGCCCGCCACCACCAAAGAGGGTGACATGCCATGACCCGCCTGGGTTTGCTTCTGTGCGTGTGCCTATGCATCGCGCTTGCAGCCTGCAGCGTTTCACCCGCGCGCGTGGAATCCCGAGCGGGCCATCCGCAGGCGGGAGACTCGGACCGTTTGATCATCGCCGCGGTCAGCAATGACCCAGTGCCTTTTCTGGCTACGGCCGGCGGCTCGCCGCGCGGCTACGACGGCGCCAGCGGCTACCGGTCGGCGTCGCTGGCGCGTCGTTCCATGCAGGCGGTCGAGCGCCAATACAATCTGCGGGAAGTGGATGCGTGGCCAATCAAACCGCTGAGTCTGCATTGTGCGGTGCTGCGAATCCCAGAGGGATCAGACCGGTCCGCCATTCTCGCGACGCTGGCGGGCGATTCACGCATCGCGCTAGTCCAACCTATGCAGACCTTTGAAACCCGCACGAGCGAATACAACGATCCGTACGTGGGCCTGCAACGCGGTTTCCAGCAGATGGATGTGAGCGGCGCCCACCCATGGTCGATGGGCGAGGGCATCAAGGTCGCGATCATCGACACCGGTGCCGATACGCGACACCCGGACCTGGCTGGCAGCATTGCGGGCGCCATTAATTTCGTGGATGAAGATGACGAGCAGTTTCGCCGTGATCGTCACGGCACTGAGATGGCGGGGGTTATCGCGGCGGTCGCAAACAATCGCGAAGGCATCGTGGGAGTCGCCCCAAAGTCCCGACTGACCGTCTACAAGGCTTGCTGGCAAGTGCAACCCGATGCCGATGCCGCACGCTGCAACTCCTTCACACTGGCGCGGGCCTTGGCGGCTGCCTTCGATGCCCATGCCCAGGTCGTCAACCTGAGTCTGGCAGGTCCGGCGGATCCGTTGCTGAGTGAATTACTCCGCGTGGGAATTCGCCGTGGCGTCATCATTGTCGGGGCGGCGGGGGAGGGTGTACGTCCGGGCGAAGATCCCTTTCTCGCCCAGCCCGGGGTTATTACAGTCACGAGTTCAAGTCCGATCGCGCGTCCGGCGGCGCTGCATGCGCCCGGACGCGAAATACTCACCGCGCTTCCGGGTGGGCACTATGACTTCGCATCCGGCGACTCACTTGCCACTGCCGAGGTCACCGGCGTGGTTGCGCTTCTGTTGGCGCGCCAGCCGGGGTTGTCCTCGACGTCGGTATACGAGACTTTGAAGGACACAAGCATTGCATCGCGCACGGCCGCTGGAAATGAACATGTCGATGCCTGCGCGGCAGTCGTATTGCTGGTCGGGCATGGTAGTTGCAGCGTGGAGGCACTCGTCGGTACGGATGCCAAGCCCGCGAGCAACCAGTTCGTTACGGCGCGATAACGCAGCAGAAGTTTCTTTCGCGGCACACTCAACCGCGCAGACCGATCCCGCTACTCACTTGGCAGATGGACATCCCCGAAGGTCGGTTTGCGCCTGAACGCCGCGCGTTAGATGCTGCGCGTGCACGTCTGCCGCTTCTCACGCTGTACTTAACCGAGCGCTGCAATTCGCGCTGCGTCACCTGCGATTACTGGCAGCACGGACGCGCGGACGTCAGCGTCGAATCCGTCGTGCAGTTGCTGCCGGACCTGGCAGAGCTTGAGACCGAGGTGGTGGTGCTGTCGGGCGGCGAACCGCTGCTGCATCCAGCCTGGGACCGAATCGCCACGCTCCTTAAATCTCAAGGCATCAAGGTGTGGCTGCTGACTTCCGGACTGTCGCTGGCCAAACATGCGCAGCGGTCCGCATCGCTGTTCGACGACATTACCGTATCGCTGGATGGGACCGAGCGAGCGACCTATACGAAGATCCGGGGCCTGGATGCGTTCGACAAGGTGTGCGAGGGAATCCAGGCGGCGGCTTGCCGAGGCAATGCGCCCAGTCTGCGGGTGACTTTGCAGCGCTCCAACTATCGCGAACTGTGCGCCTTCGTCGAACTGGCAAAACGCTTGGGCGCCAGACGGGTATCGTTTCTGGCGGTCGACGTCGGTAATTCGAGCGCCTTCGGGCGCGCCGCGGACTTGCCGCGCCAGGCTGCGCTGCTGGCCGAGGATCTGCCAGTGTTCGAACAGTGTCTGGAGCGGCTGGAGCGCGAGCACGCCGACGATTTTCGCAGCGGCCTCATTGCGGAGAGCCCGCAGAAGCTTCGCCGCATCCTTCAATACTTCAATGCGCTGCTAGGCCAGGGCCCATATCCCGCCGTGCGCTGTAACGCGCCCGAGTTCTCTGCCGTCGTCACCTCAACGGGTCATGTTCAACCCTGCTTCTTCATCCCGGGACCCGCGGATATTAGCGCCGTTGCGGGCTTATCCGCTGCCCTCCACAGCCCGCCGATGAAAGCGTTGCGCCAGGACATTCGCCGGGGCACGCGCGGGGAGTGCGTGACTTGCGTGTGCTCGAAGTGGCGTGCCGGAGCGGCAGCATGATTGGCACGATCGAGGCTTACCGCCGCTGGGCTGCTTCCTATCCTCCCGTGGCGCACAACCCGCTGATGCGCGCTGAAGAAAGGCTCATGCGGGAGCATTGGCCTCAGGTGACCGGCAAACGGGTGCTGGACCTTGCCTGCGGCAGCGGCCGGTATACTCGGCTGCTCGCCGACGCGCAGCCGGCGAAACTGGTGGCGATGGATTTCTGCGAGCCTATGCTGGCGCAAGTCGGACAGGGTTATCGTGTGTGCGCCAGTATGACGCAGCTGCCCTTTGTGAACGCTTGCTTCGACGTGGTCATCTGCGGTCTTGCCATCGGACATGCCGCCGACCTGGCACTGTGGATGACCGAGGTTGCGCGCGTGCTCGCGCCTCGCGGAACGCTGCTGTATTCGGATTTTCATCCGGCGGCCGCGCGCGCCGGACTGCCGCGATCCTTCAAGGATCAGGATAATGTGACAATCCTCGTGCCGCACTGTGTCCACGAGCTGTCTTCACAGAGGGAAGCGGCGGCCGCGGCCGGCCTGGTTATCGAGACGATGCGCGATGTGCGGGTGGGGCGCGAGCTGACCGAACGATTCACCGGGTCGGATCAGTTCTATGGTCGTTGGCACGGATTGCCGATTGTGCTCGTGGTGCGAGCACGCAAATGAGGGTCGCTCGCGACGCGGCGGGGGGCGTGACATTCATCAACGCCCGTATCGGCGAAGCGCTTGGCACGGTGCGTATTTCGGGCTCGATAATTTCGGCCATCAACGAGCAGCCCCGTCCCGGCGATCGGCTCGTGGATCTCACAGGAGATCGGTTGCTGCCCGGCCTGATCAACGCGCACGACCATCTGCAGCTCAACAACTTTCCCGCCCCGGGCGTCGAGCCGCGCTATCAACACGTCAGGCAATGGATTGCTGCGATCAATCGTCTCCGGCAGACGGATGCGGCGTTCGAAGCGTGCGTGGCTATCTCACGGAACGCCCGTCTGATGGTTGGCGGTATCAAGAATCTCCTAGGTGGAGTCACGACGGTTGCGCATCACGACCCGCTGTATCCCATGCTGTGCGAGCGTGACTTTCCGGTCTCGGTCGTCAGTGATTACGGCTGGTCGCATTCGCTGTACCTCGAGACGGGCGCTGCGGTCAGCCAGTCCTATCGGCGCACGCCCCGTCACCGGCCCTGGATCATTCACGCGGCTGAAGGAGTTGACGCAGAAGCCGCGGCCGAGTTTGAGCGCCTTGAGCAATTGGGCTGCATGAAGCCTAACACCGTCATTGTGCATGGCGTGGCGCTCGATCCTGCGCAACGGCAGCGCTTGCAGCAGGCGGGGGCGGCATTGGTATGGTGTCCTGCTTCGAATCTGCGTCTGTTTGGTCGCACGGCGGAGCTCGGCGATCTTACCGCAGGCGGTCGTGTCGCCCTGGGTACTGACTCGCGATTGAGCGGATCACGGGATCTGCTGGAGGAACTCACGCTCGCCGCCCACTACGGATTTAGCGACGCTGCGCTGCAATCGATGGTGACCACACACAGCGCGCAGATCCTGCGGCTGGATGATCGCGGTGAACTGCGCGTCGGTTGGCGCGCCGACCTGCTGGTCCTGCCGGCACAGGCACGCCTCTCGAATGCGACTCGGGCGCAGGTGCGGCTGGTGGCGGTGAATGGGGAGGTGAGATATGGCGACGCCGCCTATGCATCCGCCTTCTCACCGGAAAGCGAGTGGGCGCCCGTTCGGGTCGATGGCGAGCCTAAAGTTCTGCACCGGGACATCGCCGCGCGTTATGCGCAGCTAAAAGGGGTGGAGCCGGGGCTTGAACTGGCGGGGCACATGGGGCTTGCGGCATGAGCGCGACGCGTCGCTTGCTGCTCGTCAATCCTCAAATCACGTCGCGGCGCGGGGCACGCTTTCCGCTGTCGCTGCTGGCGCTCGCGGGCTCGCTGGCCCACAGCCACGAGTGCCACCTCGTCGATGGCAACGTGGATCGGGACTACCTCAACCGCATTCGTACATTGTTGTCGCGCGAGTCGTTCGACGCGGTCGGCATCACGAACATGGGCGGGCCGCAGGTCAGAACGGCGATCGAAGCCTCGATGGTCGTACGCGCCTGTGCTGCGCAGACGCCGATTGTCTGGGGTGGGTATTTCCCCACGCTTTATTCGGACACGGCCATGAACGCGCCGTATGTCGACTATGCAGTCAGAGGACCCGGTGAAGCCATCTTTACCGAGTTGCTGGCGGCAATCCAGGCGCCGGGGCGTACCGCATTGGCGGCGATTCGCGGCTTGTCGTGGAAGCGCGATGGCCAGGTGGTGCGCAATGCCG
>CAZZWE010000054.1:0-26846 GCA_964657675.1 uncultured Steroidobacteraceae bacterium | reverse complement strand
TACGCCAAAGCCGCGTCGCTCAGCATGCAGGCAGCCGCAATTGAAAGCGACAACGGCGCCGGTCGACCGCTGGGCGTGTCGGCGCATGTGCAGCCGCAGTCGATGGCGACGTTCAAGCCCCTGATGCTGGCCATGGGCCCCCTTGGGGCCACGGTGCTCGATCACCGGGACAGTGGGGCAGGGTCGGATATCGACCCGCTGGACGAGGCCGGCGTGCCGACGCTTGCGCCCATCGTCGACACTCGCAAATACTTCGACTACCACCACAGTCCCGCGGACACGTTGGACAAAATCCAGCCCGAGGATATTCGGCGCCAGGTCGCGGTGCTCGCGATGATGGCGTACTACTTGGCTGAAAGCCCCGACATGCTGCCGCGGCTTAGCGTAGCAACGAAGCCTCACTAGCTTGCTGGCGGAAAACCTCGCTTCACTTTTAATTCTTACCTCAGGACTGGCGCACGCCATCGTCAACGCCATTCTAAAAGCCGGCAAGGACAAGATGACGGGCCGGGCGCTGATCGATGGATTCAGTGCACTGCTGGTGCTGCCCGCAGCCTTCTTCGTACCGCTGCCGGCACATGCCTGGGGTTGGTTGGCCGCCTCGGGCGTAGTGCACGCGCTGTACCTGCTGGCATTGATCAAATCCTTCGAACAAGCCGACATGACGGTGGCGTACCCGATCGCGCGTGGCCTCGCCCCGATGCTGGCAGCCGCCGGCGCCGTGCTGATTTTTCATGAACCGATCAACGACTTGGTGCTTTCAGGAATCTTGCTGATTGCCATCGGCGTGATGTTCATTGGCGTCAGTCACACGATGCGAGGCAGTGCGCTGCTGTGGGCCATTCTCACCGGGGCCTGTATTGCCGGATATACCGTGATCGATGCCCAAGGGGTGCGGGCAGCGCCAACAGCCGCCAGCTACATCGTCTGGACATTTCTGGTCTTGGGTGGTGCGTTGGGTACGTTTTTTGCGCTATGGCGCCGCAAGACTTTCATCAGCTCCATTGCGGGCCAATGGAAGCCGGGATTAATCGCAGGAATTCTTTCCGTGGTGACCTATGGATTCGCCCTGCTGGCATTTCGATTCGGCGCTACGCCAAGGCTCGCAGCCTTGCGCGAGACCTCAATCTTGTTTGGTACTGCGATCGCAGTGATCTGGCTCAAAGAGCGCTTGGACCGGCGGCGCGGTGCCGGCGTCATCGCCATCGCCGCAGGCGCGATGGCGTTGATCGCTGCGCGGTAGGTCTAGGCCGGCTTGGTGGTGTCGTCTCGTCCATTAATACCCGTCAGCGGGCTCGAGTCATCTTCCAAATCCAAGGCGTCGTCGTACAACGTGTCTTCTTCGCCGTCCAAGTGCAACTGAGTATCGGGGTTACGCGGCTTTTCGTAGGCCGCGCCGTTCAGATCTTTGCCGCGTAATTTATCGTCAACTTTTGGATCACCCATGCGTTTCTCCTGCGAATTGGTACGAGTGTCAGAATATGCCGGTCACTGCAATCGCCACAGCGTGTGGGTGGACTACTTCGTGTAGGCCGTCACCGACAACGCCCGCAACGTGGCGCGCGACCTGCTAGCCTACAACCCTTCATGAGTTGGCGAATTTCGGCTTTTTTATTCATTGGCGTGCTACTGGCATTTTGCCCTCGCGTGCGCGCGGCTGACCCGCAGACCTATAAGGTGGACTTCGCCTCGGCGGGCAACCGCGACATCGACGCAACCCTCAAGGCCACCTCGGATTTGCAATCCTTGCGTTCCACCGCGCCGGTGAGCCCATTTGGATTGATAGGCCGCGCGCGCAGCGATGTGGACCGTCTGACGACGGTGCTGGAAAGCTATGGCTATTACGAAGCCAAGGTGTTGATCAAGATCAATGGAGTCGCGCTCACCGATCCCACGCTCGGTGACACACTGACGGCGCTGCCCAAGGGAAGCGACGCGCGGGTTTCCGTCAGCTACGCACTCGGTGCGGTATATCACTTGCGAAAGATCGACATCGACGGCAACTGGCCGGAAACTTTCGATCCTAAAGCCACGTTGGGTCTCAAAGTGGGAGATTTGGCGGTGGCTGCCAATGTGCTGATCGCCGCCGGTCGATTGCTCACGACTTTGCAAGAACAAGGTTATGCATTCGCCAAGATGGATCCGCCCGTGGCATACGAAGCGGCTGACGCGCCCGAGCTTGATTTAAAATTGCATTTAGACGCCGGACACAAGGTCAAGATTGGCGAGATTCGCATCGAAGGTCTGCAGCGGGTTCATGAAAAAGTGGCGCGCGGACGGTTGCTGATCCACACCGGTGATCTTTATAGACCTTCAGTGATCGAGAAGGCCCGGCATGACCTGCTGGCGCTCAGTGTCTTTGCGCAAGTGAGCGTACAAACGGGCACTGAGCCCGACGCCACCGGCGGCGTGCCGGTGACGTTCAAGATTCGCGAACGCCTGCGCCATTTGATCACCGTCAACGCCGCTTATTCCAGCGATCTTGGCGGTAGCGGCGGCAGCACATGGACCGATCGCAATCTGTTAGGCAACGCCGACCAGTTGAGCCTGGCGGCGTCGGTGATCAATTTGGGCGGCAGCGATACCACGGGGGTCGGCTATGACACCAGCGCCAAGTATCTGATTCCCGAATTCTTGCATCGTGACCAGTCGTTGCAGTTTACCGTCGGGGCCATCAAGCAATCGCTGCAGGCCTATGAACAGACGGCCAGGACCAGCAGCGTGATCTTGAGCCGCAAGTTGTCGAGCATTTGGAGCGTCAGCGCCGGTATCGCGTCGGCCGATGAGCAGATTATCCAGGCGGGCGTCACCAGTTTTTACACGCTATTTGCGCTGCCGCTGGTGGTCGGGTACGACTCCACTAATTTGGCATCGCCGTTGGATGATCCACGCCATGGTTTTCGCGGCAGCGTGAGCGTTACGCCCACGCTGGCCATCGGCCATCCCAATTCAACCTTTCTGATCAGTCAGGTCAAGCTCGCGACATTCTATGATTTAAACCATCTTCTGCCGCTCGATCCGGGCCGCACGGTGATTGCGATGCGTGGTTTAGCGGGGCTCGCGCAAGGTGCCAGCGAATTGAGCTTACCGCCCGATCAGCGCTTCTATGGCGGCGGCAGCGGCACCATCCGTGGTTATCGCTACCAATCTGTGGGTCCGGTTTTCACCAGTCCGCCAAGTCCGGCGAGCGCGGCCGGCTTGCCCATCGGCGGCACCGGCATTACGGCCGCCAGTTTGGAACTGCGCCAGCGGGTGGGCGCCAATTTTGGCTTCGCAGTCTTTGTCGACGCGGGACAGGTGAGCGCCAGTTTGCGCGCCACGCCGGAGGAAATTCGGGTCGGCGCCGGCGCCGGCGTCCGTTACTACACACCCATCGGCCCCATCCGACTCGACATCGCGGTTCCCACCAAAACCCGCCCTGACCAGGACTCTTTCGACATTTACATTGGTTTGGGACAATCGTTCTGATGCGACGTGCCGCCAGGATTACGCTGTGGAGTCTCACCGGTCTCGTGGCGGTGTTGGTGCTTGCCGTGGTGGCGCTGTTCATCGGCGCCAATACCGAGACCGGACGTGGCGCCATTGAAAAACTGACCTACCGGCTGACCGGCGGTGCGGTGCGAGTCAGCGGTTTGCAAGGCTCTCTGCCCAGTCACTTGCTGCTCGACCAATTGGAGTTGGTGGACGAGCGCGGCGTGTGGCTCAGTGCGCAGCACATTCGCCTTGATTGGTCGCCGCTGGCGTATCTGCATGGCGCATTGCACGTTGAAAATCTCCAAGCCGCGAATTTGACCATGGAGCGTCTGCCGCAAAGCTCCTCGACCAGCACTAACTCGGCGGACCCCAGCATTCCGCACATTGATGTGGAACACGTCGTCCTCGATGTGGTGCACTTGGGCGCCGAATTGGCAGGTGCACCGGCGACCTTGGCGGCGCAGGGTAGCGTGCATCTTCGCAGCGTACGTGACATGTCGATCGAAGTGTCCGCGCACCGCGTCGACGGCGACGGCACTTACGACTTGCAGCTTCGCTTCGATCCGCGGCGCATGGATGCCGCGCTGAAATTACATGAGCCTGCCAATGGGCCGCTGGAAAATATCTTGTCGGTGCCGGGCCTCGGGGCATTGGATGCGAGCTTGAACTTAAGCGGCTTACGTTCCGCAGAACAGCTCGATTTGGTGTTGCAGGCCGGCGGTTTGGCCGGAAAAGCCAATGGTAGTTTCAACCTGAACGAACTCTCGGCCGATCTCGACTTTGCCTTTGACGCGCCGGCCATGAAGCCGCGCGCCGATCTGTCGTGGCAGCGCGCCTCCCTGCACGGACGCTGGCATGGCAGCGTGAAATCGCCGAGTGCCGACGGCCATCTTGAGTTAACGAACTTAAGTCTGCCGGGCGACACTAAAATTGCCAACGCGGTCGCGGACCTAAGCGCAGATCATGGCGCAGCCGAACTGCATGCCAGCGTGGCCGGGCTGGCCATTCCGGGACAGCCGCAGTTGCTGAAAGGCGACCCGTTAAAGCTTGACGCCACCCTGCGGCTGGACGATCAGAGCCGGCCGCTGAACTTGACGGCCACTCATAAATTGTTTGCGCTGCGCGCGCAGGCCGTGACGGCCGGGACGCAACGCGTTGATTTCGATTTGAGGTTGTTGAATCTTGCGCCGCTGGCGGCGTTGGGCGGTCAGGAGGTGCGCGGCGCGGCCACCGTGAAAGGCAAAGTGGACGGCTATCCCGCCGCCCCGCATTGGGTCGTTGACGCGCGCGCCGACCTTGAACCCGGCAAGCAATTCTGGGCGGCCGCCCTAGGACGCCAAGCGAGCGTTCAGCTCGAAGGTACGTACAAGGATCAGAAGCTCGAGATCGCCTCGGCCAAGCTGTCGGGCAAGGCGTTGACGGTGTCTGCCGATGGCAATCTGGCCGGGCAGCAGCTCAAAGCGCGATGGTCGTTAGCGGTCTCGGAATTAAATACGCTGTCGTCCGCCATTGCCGGCGACGCGCAAGCATCCGGCTCATTGAACGGTCCGCTGAGCTCGTTGAACAGCGAACTTCAACTGAAAACCTCGGTCTCGGTGCGCGGGGCGCCTAGCGGTGTGATCGAAGCGCAGGCGAAAATTGCCGGACTACCCTCGGCGCCGAACGGCGTCATTGGCGCGCATGGCCAATTGGATGGTGCACCGCTGGTGGTTGACGTGACTGTGGCGCGCGGACCGGGACCTGCCTTCCACGCCGATATACGCCAGGCCAGTTGGAAGAGCGCGCGCGCCAATGGCAGCGTTACGGTCCCCGGCGGCGATACGCCGGCGCACGGACAGGTGAGCGTGAACATCGACAGCTTGGGCGATCTTGAGAACTTGCTGGGCACGAAACTGGGCGGCAGCCTTGCAGCCGATATCACCTTGAAGCCGGAACAGCACAACACTCACGCCCACCTGCAAGTGGATGGACACTCGGTGTCCTATGGACAGTTCGCGGGCGATGCTCACCTAAGCGGCGAAGGGGCCTTGAACGCCTTTGATTTCGACGCCGGCGTCGACGTGCCGAGCCTGCACGGGGCACCGGCGTCATTGGTCAGCCACGGCGTGCTAAATCTCGATGCCCAGCAGGTGACGTTGCAGTCGGCGTTGTTCAAATATCGCGATCAGGATATTCATCTGCTGGCGCCTGCGCGAATCGAATTCGCGAACGGCGTGAGTGTCGATGCGCTGAAGCTCGGGGCGCAAAAGGCCCAGCTCGAACTGCAGGGCAAGATCGCACCGCAGCTTGGTTTGCAGGTTGCGTTGAGGCAGGTGTCGCCGGAGCTCATCAACGCGTTCTCGCCGGGGTTGCTCAGCGGCGGATCCATTGACGGCCATGCGGACCTGCATGGTGATGCGGCGGCACCCACCGGCGAGGTGGCATTGAATGCAACCAATCTGTTGTTCGCGGATGATGCCGCGTTGGGCCTGCCGCCGGCCAACTTCCATCTGGACGCAAAGCTGCGAGGCAACACCGCGGATCTGGAAGCGAAATTGGATGCAGGCGCAGCCTCCTCGCTGCACGTCAGCGGCCGGGCGCCCATTGCCTTGGATGGCGCCGTGGATTTGAAAATCAGCGGCAAGCTGGATGCCGGCTTGGCCAACCCGCTGTTGGAGGCCCGAGGTCAGCACGCGGGCGGTCAATTGGATGTGGATGCGGCGGTGGGCGGCAGCGTCTCGGATCCGCAAATCGGCGGAACCTTCAATCTGACGAAAGGCAGCCTGCGAGATTACGGCCGTGGTATCAGTCTGTCCGACATCAATGCGCAACTCGAGGGCAAAGCCGGCGCCTTGCAAATCAAGACTTTCACGGCGGCAGCCGCGCCGGGGACTTTATCGATGAGCGGAACGGTTGGCGTATTGCAAAAGGGCATTCCGGTGGACCTAAAGATCACGGCAACCAATGCCCAGCCCATCGTCAGCAAACTGGTCACTGCGAATCTCAATGCCGATCTTCACGTCAGCGGCACCGCGCGCGAGCAGCTCTCGATTGATGGAACAGTTCACCTGAATCGAACGCAGATCGGCATCCCCAATGGTTTACCGCCCAATGTGGCGGTGTTGGATGTTCGCCGCCGCGGTAAAGCGGCTGCGGTGATCGCGGATAAGCCGTTAATCATTACTTTGAAGGTAGCCGTGCAGGCGCCGCAGGAAATCATCGTGCAGGGTCGGGGACTCGATGCCGAGATGGGCGGGGACCTGCAAGTGAGCGGCACCGTCGACTCACCGCTGGTCAGCGGCAACTTCGATCTGCAACGCGGCAGCTTCTCCTTATCCGGTAACCGGCTGAATTTCACGGCGGGGCAGGTGAGCTTCAACGGCAACGGTCTGAAAAACAAAATCGATCCGACCTTGGATTTCACGGCGCAAAGCACGCTATCCGACGGGACTGTCGCCACGATTCACATTACCGGCTTTGCGGATGCCCCGCAGTTTGCCTTCACCAGCAGTCCGAGCTATCCCCAGGATGAAATCATGGCGCGCCTCTTGTTCGGCGTGCCCGGCGCGCAGCTCACCGCGCTGCAGTTGGCGCAAACCGGCTATGCGCTCGCCACGTTGAGTGGCGTCGGCGGCGAGGGCAGCATGAATCCCTTGGTCAAAATTCAAAAAAGCTTAGGGCTTGATCGACTGAACGTGGGCGCAGGCACCACCACCACCACGGCCACCGGAACAGAAAACTCCGGCGCCAGCATCGAGGCCGGTCGCTACATCTCCAAGCGGGTGTATATCGAGGCCAAACAAAGCACCACCGGTACCAGTCAACTGCAAGCCGATGTGGATCTCACCAAGCATTTGAAGCTGCAGACTCGGCTTGGGAACGGTACGGCTTCATCGCTCCAAGGCACGACGCCTGACAACGACCCCGGCAGCAGTATCGGGCTGGTCTACACATTTGAGTATTGAGCGCCCAAACCCGCCTACAATACGCGCTTCGAAATTTCCAGCCTGGAGTGAGAAAACCAATGGATCGAAAGACTTTGCCGATGGGGGCGTGCTTGGATGCGCCGCGCGGCTTGCTTCTCGTGGCCTCGATGTTTATGGCCGGCACCGGCTTCGCAGCACCCCATTCTCCGCCGAGTGATACGCCGGACTCGAAGGTCGCCATTGTTCCTGAACCCACGGAGTCGCCCAAGTATCTGAAGGATGAGCATCAGACCACCTCGGGCTCGGTGTCCGTGGCAGGCAAGTCCATGGCGTATCAAGCCGAGGCCGGCATTTTGGTCATTCACGTCACCGATCCGATGGACGATGATCCTCCGCCGCACGACGACAAGGGCAGTCCTCCGCCGAAACAGCCGCCTGAGGTCGGTATGTCGTATGTCGCGTACTTCCGCGGCGATAAAGAAGACTCGCATCGGCCGATCACTTTCATCTACAACGGCGGCCCGGGTTCTGCCAGCGTGTGGTTGCATATGGGCGCATTTGGCCCGAAGCGCGTGGTCACGTCTGACAACACCCATAGCCCAGCCGCACCCTACCGCGTGATCGACAATGAATACACGTTGCTCGATGCCAGCGATCTGGTCTTCGTGGATGCGCCGGGAACTGGCTTCGGACATCTGCGCGGCGCCGACAAAGAAAAAGCGTTTTACGGGGTTGATCAGGACGCGCATGCCTTCGCCAACTTCATCGTCGAATTCTTGTCGCGTCATAACCGTTGGAATTCGCCCAAATATTTATTTGGCGAAAGTTATGGCACGACGCGCTCGGCCGCGCTGGCCGCGATCTTGGAAAATGAAAAATCACTGGATCTCAACGGTGTGATCCTGCTGTCGCAGATCTTGAACTTTGATAACAGCGTCGATGCGCCGCAACTCAATCCGGGCGCGGATTTGCCTTACGCGTTGGCGCTGCCCACCTATGCGGCCACCGCCTGGTACCACCACAAGTTGCCTTCGCAACCCGCTGCGATCGAGCCGCTGCTGCGCGAAGTAGAAGCGTTCGCGCTGACCGATTACTTGCAGGCGTTGGCGGCCGGCTCGACTTTGAGCGCCGAACGAAAGTCCGCCATTGCCGAGAAGCTGCATCAGTACACGGGCTTATCGACCGAGTACATCGAACGTGCCAATTTGCGCGTCAATGGCGGCGAGTTCGAGAAGAATCTCTTGGGTGCGGAAACCACGGCAGGACGCTTGGACACCAGGTTTGCCGGTCCAACCATCGACCCCATGAGCAAGGAGGCGGATTACGATCCGCAGTCGGCTGCCATCTCCTCGGCCTACGTGTCCGCGTTCAATGACTATGTGCGCACGGTGCTGAAGTTTGGCGACAAGAAGATTTACAAGCCCTTCGGTAATTTCAAAGATTGGGACTTTCAACATCAACCGCCCGGAGCGCAGGGCAAGGTGCCCGGGCCGACCAACGTCATGCCGGATTTGGCCGTGGCCATGCAGCAAAATCCGAACCTCAAGGTGCAGTTGAACACGGGCTACTACGATTTAGCCACGCCTTACTTTGCAGCCGTGTATGAACTGCATCAGCTGCCCATTCAGGCGGCGCTGCAAAACAATATCGAAATGCATTTCTACACCTCAGGGCACATGGTATATGCGCATGAGCCGGACTTAAAAGCGCTGCACAGCAATGTGGCCGGCTTCATCGACAAGACCAGGAACGGTACCTCTCGCTAGAACTTGCAACGAATCGGCGGGCGGGGTGCTCAGCGATCCCGCTCGCATCCGCGGGTTTGATCCTCTCCTCAAATGTCAGCAACCTCTGACAGCAATCTGATTGCGCGCGCTGAGGGTCGGGACTCCCTGTAGGTGACATACTGATTTCTACGTCAGTTATTCGGGATGTGTCCATGCGAACTGCAATCTTCATTGGTGCCTTGGCCGTGTGCACCGCGGCGAATGCGGTACCCCGCGATTGGCCGAGCTACAACCGCACGTTGACCTCCGACCGCTACGCCACATTGGAAACCATCGACAATAAAAACGTGGTGGGCTTAAAGACGCTTTGCAGTTTCGATACCGGCGAACAGGGCTCGTTCCAAACCGGAATTTTGGAAGTCGATGGAGCGTTGCTGGCAGCGACCGAGCACGATGTGTTTTCGCTCGACCCCAACAACTGCAAACTGAATTGGCGAACCCACGAGGATTTCAAGGGCAGCGATCTGAAGGTGAACCGCGGCGTTGCATACTCCGATCACCGCGTGTTCCGTGGCACGGCGGATGGCCGGGTGCTCGCCTACGATTCGCACAGCGGCAAGCGATTGTGGGCCACACCCATTGCGGACCCGGCCAAGGGCGAATCGGTGCCGGCGGCGCCCATTGCTTGGAACGGCATGGTGTTTATCGGCAATGCGGGAGGCGACAACAAGGGTGTGAAAGGCCGCATGTATGCACTGGATGAGAAGGACGGCCACATCGTGTGGGAGTTCTACATGGTGCCAAAAGCCCAAGGCGATGCCACGCGCGGCCCAGCACCGCCGAAAACCGACCCGGCGCAAGCGCCCAGTTGGAAGAATGCCAGTGGCTTTCCCATCAGCGGTGGCGCGACTTGGACTTCTTATAGTTTGGATCCAGCCACCGGAATGCTCTACGTACCGGGGGGCAATCCGGCGCCCGACTTCATCAAGGAAACTCGCCAAGGCGAGAACCTGTACGCCAGTTCGATCGTGGTGTTGGATGCAAAGACCGGCGCCTATCAGCGCCATTTCCAGTTGGTTAAACGCGATTTCCACGATTGGGACGTGTCCACCGCTCCGGCTTTGTTTTTAAGCCGTGTGGGACATCGCATGTTGGCCGAAGCGCCCAAAGATGGGCACCTCTACGTCATCGATCTGACCAGTGGAAAAACCGTATTCAGAAAGCCGGTTACGACAGTCAGCAATGTCGACGCGCCGCTCACGGCGCAGGGCACGCGCTTCTGTCCGGGTACTCAGGGCGGCGGCGAATGGAATGGCGCGGTCTTTGATCCGGCCGACAACATCATCGTCACCGGCGAGGTGGATTGGTGTACGACGGTGAAGCTCGAGCCGACCAAGAGCTTGGCGAGTGCCCCCGATGGCAAGCCCTGGAGTGGGGCGACCGCGGGGTTCGGTCAACAAGATGATCCTAAAATGTGGGCGGGTTGGCTCACCGCCTCGAACGCGGATAACGGCGAGCCGAAGTGGAAGTTCAAGGCGCCATTCCCGCTGCTGGGCGGCGTGACGCCGACCTCCGGTCATTTGGTGTTGTTTGGCGACATGGGCGGGAATTTCTACGCGTTGGATTCGGCCACCGGTCAGAAGTTGTGGTCCACCGATTTAGGCGGTGCGGTCGGCGGCGGCGTCATCACCTACGATACCGGGGTGGGGCAGAAGATCGCAGTAGCAACCGGAATGACATCACCCATCTGGCCGACGCCAAAGGTGAACGGCAAGATCGTGGTGCTAGGCTTGTAGCAAGACGGATCGGTTTGCATATCGCTTTCTGAAGCGTCAGGCTTTGGGGGATGAATGCGTTCCCCTTGGCGTTGATTTTAACCAGTGTGCCGTTTTTAGCGTCGATGGGGTTCACCCCGGGACCCAACAACATTTTGGTGGCGAGTTCCGGCGTGAACTTTGGTTTTCGAGCCACGATTCCGCACATTCTCGGCGTGACGGTGGGCTATCCGTTGATGCTGTTCATCGTCGGTGTGGGATTGGCTAAAGTATTCATCGCGATGCCTGAAACTCACGTGGTATTGAAGTACCTGTGCATCATTTATCTGTTGTATCTCGCCTATAAGATTGCAACTGCCACGGCTACGAGCGGACCTCGCGGCACCGCGAAGCCTCTGACCTTCATGCAGGCCGTCGCTTTCCAGTGGGTGAATGGCAAGGGGTGGGTGGTGGCACTCAGCGCCGTTACCACCTACACCCTGGTGAACTCGACATTGCTGTTGCAAATTGTCGCTCTGTCGGCCATCGCGCTCTTGGTCACGTTGGGCAGCGTATGCACGTGGACTCTGTTTGGCGCGATGTTGCGTCGCTACCTACATACCGAGCGCCGTCGCCGCAGCTTTAACTACTCCATGGCGGCTTTGCTGGTGGCTTCAATCGTTCCAGTTTTCTGGGAATAGGTCTCGTTTTGCACCGCCCCAAGTGTGCGTTTGCGCACACTTTTGGGGCGGCCCGCGTCCATTGGTGCACTTAAATCATCCTACCGATTCATTGAATGAGTGTTCAATGTTGCCCTATAGCAACAACTGCACCATGTAATTTCCCCGGGCTTAAGTATTTCAAAGAGATGAATTAGGGGAAATTTCATGGAAAAAAGTCAAGATTCGTAAAGTCGTTGATGAGCCGTTCATTTTCGTTGTTGCGTCTTGGCCCACTAATTGCAACCGATACCCATACCCAGGCGATGGCTCGCTAGCTATCACTTAGAGGTAACCATCAATCGAATGGGGGATGTCCAGATGCTCAAAGCCAATCACGGAGACCGTTACATGTCGTCGAGTTCCAGAAAGCTGCAGTCCATACCACTGCGCGCCGCTATTGCCGCTCTCTGCGCTGCCGCTGCGATTCATTCGCCGCAGGCCTTCGCCGCCGATTTAGCTACGCCGGCCGCGACCGAAAACCAACTGGACGAAGTCATCGTCACCGGCTCACGACAGGCGGGCCTCAAAGCCTCGGACAGTCCCGCGCCGATTCAGCTTGTCAGCGCAGACGCCTTGCAAAACTCCGCCAGCACCGGTGACCTGCAGTCCACGTTGGGTCAGTTGATCCCCTCGTTGACCATTCAGGCCTTTGGTTTCGACATGGGCGGACAAACCTTGCTCGCCAAACTGCGCGGTTTGAGCCCCAACCACGTGTTGGTGTTGGTGAACGGCAAACGGCGTCATACCACCGCTAACCTGGCGGTGGATTCCGGCCCGTATCAAGGGGGCGCCGGAGTGGATTTGAATTTCATTCCGGTCGATGCCATCGATCACATTGAGGTCCTCACCGACGGTGCAGCTGCGCAGTACGGCACGGACGCCATCGCCGGCGTGATCAACATCATCTTAAAGAAAAACACCTCTGGGGGATCCGTCACCGGCCTATACGGACAGTACGGCAACAACGGGGGCGGCAAGACTGAGGACGTGAGCGGCAATATGGGGTTCGACCCGGGCGAAGGCGGCTATTTTAATCTCACCGGTGACTTCCATAACCACGGACATAGCAACGTCGGTGAAATTGACGAACGTGTTGTGAATCCCGCAAATTTGACCAGCTATCCAAACTCGAATTTGCCGAACGTGGCGGATTATCCCTACTTGAACCGAATCTCCGGCGACGGCCAACAGCAGCTGAAGATCGGTATGGCTAACATGGGTTTCGTTTTTGCGGACGGCACCGAAGTTTATTCGGTTATTTCGTATGGCCGCAAAGACGCAGCCTCTTATGAGAACTATCGCCTACCGAGCAACGCCAATTATGTGAGTACGGTGCCTGCGACAGCGGGTGAGACGATTTCTCTTTATCCGTATGGTTTCAATCCGCAAGAGGCGAGTCGTGAGGATGATTATCAGTTCAACGTGGGTGTGAAAGGCTCTATATATGATTGGAACTGGGATCTGAACACCGGATACGGCGGAGACAAGGTGGCGATCAGTACGATCAATACCTACAGTTTTGCAGCGCAATCAGCGGGCGTTCCCAGCCCCGAAAACTTCTATGATGGCTACCTGCAAGCTGTTCAATGGACGTCGACTCTCGACATCAACAAGAACTTCGACGTGGGTATGGCCGGTCCTCTTAACGTCGCCTTCGGTGGGGAATTCCGACGTGAGACCTACACTATTGGGCAAGGTGTGCCGCTTTCCTATGAAGATGGCGGAGCATCGTCTTATCCCGGTTTTGCCCCGGCTTCTTCCGGCAGCAATGGACGTAAAAACGAGGCAGGTTACATTGACCTGGCAGCTAACCCCATATCGGGGCTGCGAGTCGACCTTGCTGGACGCTTCGAGCACTACAGTGACTTTGGCAGTGCGAAGGTGGGCAAACTGACCGCGCGCTATGATTTCACACCTGAATTTGCATTGCGCGGCACGGTCAGCAATGGCTTCCGCGCGCCGACGTTGGCCGAGGAATACTACAGCTCGACCAACGTCGGCCCCACCACGGCCTTCATCCAGTTGGCGCCCAACTCTCCCGCGGGCAAGCTGCTGGGTCTTGGCAACGGACTTCAACCTGAGCACTCTGTGAACTTCAGTTTGGGCGCAGTCTGGCGTCCCACGCCGGGCATGAATGCTACGTTGGATATTTACGATATCCACATCACAAACCGAATCGTGGGCAGCGGCCAGATTATCGGCACCAAAAACGGCGCTGACTATTCCGATGTGATCAACAACGCGGTGCTCGCCAGCGGCAATGCGATTGAACCCGCGGTCCTCGCCTCGGGCACCACTGGGATCAACGTGTTTGCGAATGGCATAGACACCCAGACGCGAGGCGCGGACCTTACGTTCGATTTCCCGATGGATTTTGGCTGGTCCAAAGTCGATTGGACGATTGGCGCCACTTATAACGACACGTACATCACCAAGTACGCCGGCACGCCGGCATCGTTGGCCGCTGTAGGTGCCGACGGCTTCCCGCAGAATGAGTTGTACGATCCGACCGCCTATTCGGATCTCACCTCGGCAGCACCAAAGTACATCGTCAACTTGGGCGCGTTATTCACGTTCGGTAATTTGACGGTCAACTTGCTGGAAAAAGTCTACGGACCATCGTCCGAATACCAGAACGACGACGGCGACAATGGCCCTACCGGTGCCGGGGGCACCTACGTACCCGGCGACGTGGCGGCGTGTACCAAAAAGGCTCCGCTCAATATCTGCGCGGGTGGATTCGATTACTTCGAAAATCGAATTGGCGTTCAGCCGATCACGAATCTGGACATCGGCTATCAGGTAAGAGAGCACCTGAAATTGAGCATTGGAGCGGTGAACTTGTTCAACAAGTTTCCGGGTCGGCTAAATGCGGAACAGCTGTCTCACACCAATGGCTTCAACTACGGCGACAACGCCGGCGTTACCCAATACCCGACGTTCTCCTCCTTCGGTATCAACGGCGGCTTCTATTACGCGAAAGCTCAGTACAAGTTCTGATCTGATGGAACAGTAAGGCGAGCTTCAACGAAAGTTCGCACAACAAAAGGCAGCGGCGAGCAATCGCCGCTGCCTTTTTTAATTCTTGAGGCGGTAGCCGGTTTTAAAGATCCAGGATACCAGCCCTAAACAAACAGCTAGAAACCCCAGCGTCATGCCCATGCTGATGCCCACCTTCACATCCGCGCTGCCGTAGAAGCTCCAGCGGAAGCCGCTGATCAAATAAACAATGGGATTGAACAGGCTGAAGGTGCGCCAAGCCGGCGGCAGCATGTCGATGGAGTAAAACGCGCCGCCTAGAAAGGTCAACGGCGTGATGATCAGCATGGGGATGAATTGCAGATGCTCGAATCCCTTGGCCCATATGCCGATGATGAAACCGAACAAGCTGAACGTGAAGGCCGTGAGCAGCAGGAAGGCAATCATCCAAAAAGGATGCAAAATCTGTATCGGCACGAACAGCGAAGCGGTGCCGAGAATGATGCAGCCTAATACCACCGACTTGGTCGCAGCCGCCCCGACATAGGCAATGACGATTTCGGCGTACGACACCGGCGCCGACAGCAGTTCGTAAATGGTGCCGGTAAACTTGGGGAAATAAATGCCGAAGGACGCATTCGAGAGACTTTCCGTGAACAAGGCCAGCATG
This sequence comes from uncultured Steroidobacteraceae bacterium, assembly GCA_964657675.1. Taxonomy (GTDB): domain Bacteria; phylum Pseudomonadota; class Gammaproteobacteria; order Steroidobacterales; family Steroidobacteraceae; genus Bog-1198. The sequence continues at coordinate 11,615 of CAZZWE010000054.1, read as the reverse complement.
ATCAATCCTGGCACGATGAAGGCGCCGTACGGGACACCGCCGGCGGTGGAAAGCTTCGATCCGATGGCGGCGCCGAACACCACGAAATACAACGAGGTCGTGATCACCGGCGTGACGACGCTTTGCACCAGCGTGCGCAGTGCCCGGGCGATCTCGAATTTATAAATGGCCCAAACGCCGTGTCGATTCAAAGTCGCTCACTCACCAAGGTCACGAAAATATCCTCCAGCGAACTTTGATGGGTTTGCAGGTCTTTGATGATGATGGACTCCTCGGCCATGCGCTTGAGCAATGCCGATATGTCAACGCTGCTGGCGCTATCGACGGTGTAAACCAGATCGTTGCCGTCGGATTTCAACTCGAGACCCCACTCGCTCAAGGCGGCCGGGATCAGCTGCAGCGGCGTTTGCAGATGCAAGGTCAGCTGTTTCTTGCCGAGTTTTTTCATCAAGGTCTTCTTGTCCTCGACCAGCACCAGGTTGCCCTTGTTGATGACGCCGATGCGGTCGGCCATCTCTTCGGCTTCCTCGATATAATGCGTGGTGAGGATGATGGTCACGCCGCGTTCGCGCAGGCCACGCACCAATGCCCACATGTCGCGGCGCAATTCCACGTCGACGCCGGCTGTAGGCTCATCCAAGAAGAGAATTTGCGGCTCGTGGGACAGCGCCTTGGCAATCATGACGCGGCGCTTCATGCCGCCCGACAGCGTCATGATTTTGCTGTTGCGTTTATCCAAAAGCGACAAATCGCGCAGCACGCTTTCGATGAACGCCGGATTCGGCGCTCGTCCGAACAATCCGCGGCTGAATGTCACGGTGGCCCACACCGTCTCGAAGGCGTCCGTGCTGAGCTCTTGAGGGACCAGACCAATCATCGATCGAGCAGCCCGATAGTCGCGCACGATGTCGTGGCCGTCCGCAGTCACGCTGCCGCTCGAGGCGGTGACGATGCCACACACAATGTTGATGAGCGTAGTCTTGCCGGCACCATTCGGGCCCAGCAACGCAAAAATTTCGCCCTTCTCGATGTCTAGATTGACGAGCTTCAGCGCCTCAAAACCGGTCGCGTAGGACTTGGTGAGATTGCTGATGGATATTACTGGGGGCACGAGTCAACCGCCGGTAATGCGGCTGACCAAGGCGCGTGTGAACTCCGCGGTCTTGGCGCTGCCGCCGAGATCCCCGGTGCGAATTTTGTCGAGATTCACGGTCTGATCGATGGCGGTACGCAGCCGTGTGGCCATGTGCGGTAGATGCACGTGTTCCAACATCATGGCGGCGGCCAGCAATAGCGCGATGGGGTTGGCAATGCCCTTGCCGGCAATATCCGGGGCGGAGCCATGCACGGCCTCGAAGATGGCGGCATCGGTTCCAATGTTGCCGCCGGGGGTCATGCCTAAGCCGCCCACGAGGCCGGCCACCAGATCCGACAAGATGTCGCCGAACAGGTTGGTGGTGACCAGAACGTCGAACTGCCACGGGTTCAGTACCAACTTCATGGCGCAGGCGTCGATGATGACGGTTTCCAGCGCAAACTTCCCTTTGTATTTGCGTTCGTAGAGCTCCAATCCGGTTTCGAGAAAAATCCCGGTCAAGGCTTTCATGATATTGGCCTTGTGAACGATGGCGACCTTCTTGCGGCCAGTGGCGACGGCGTGTTCGAAGGCAAACTCCAACAAGCGCCGGCTGCCCTGACGGGTGTTGACGCCGGTGGCCATGGCCACGGCATGAGGGTCATCGTCGATTTTGATGTAATGCTCGTGACCGATGTACAGGCCCTCAAGGTTTTCCCGCACCACCACCAGATCGATCTTATCGAAACGCCCGCCTGGAATGATGGTGCGCGCCGGACGCAGATTCGCATACAGCTGGAATTCTTCGCGCAAGCGCACGTTGGAGGAACGGTAGCCGCCGCCCGAGGGCGTTTCCAGCGGGCCTTTCAATGCCAGGCGGGTGCGTTTGATGCTGCTGATCGTTTCGGCCGGCAGCGGGTCGCCGGCGGCCTTCACGCCTTCCAAGCCCGCGACCTGTGTTTCCCACTGGAACGGCGCACCGAGCGCCTGCAGAGCCGCCAAGGTAGCGTCCATGATTTCAGGCCCAATGCCATCGCCTGGGATCAAGGTGGCTGGAATCGATTGCGGCATTTTAAAATTTCCGGGTTGTCAGTAATGCCCGTAGGATACTCGAAAGGGGAATGCCATCGGACATGATGAAATCATTGCGGCGACGCGACGCTGGCTGGAAAGGGCGGTTATCGGCCTGAATTTGTGCCCCTTCGCCGATAGTGCATACCGCGCCAACCGCGTTGGCTTTCGCGTCAGCGAACAGCGTTCAGCCGCTGGCCTGATCGAGGATCTGCAACAGGAATTGATTGCCATGCAAGCCGCCGACCCGGCGCAGCTTGAAACCGCTTTGTTGATTCACCCGTGGGTGCTCAATGACTTCATCGAGTACAACGAGTTCCTCGACGTATGCGATGCGCTGGTGGCCGAGTTGGGTCTGGAGGGTGAATTGCAGGTCGCGAGTTTCCATCCGCACTATCAGTTCGCTGATACCCAGCCGGACGACATTGCCAATTACACCAATCGTTCGCCGTATCCGATGCTGCACGTATTGCGTGAATCCAGTGTCGAGCGAGCCGTTGCCGCGGTGGGTAACACGGATGAGATCTATCTACGAAATATCCGCACGCTGCGCCAACTGGGTCAAACGGGCTGGCAGGCGTTATGGCGGGATTGAGGTCAGTGATTTTCGCATGGGCACGAACTCGATGACTTCACCGCCGCCGACCTCAAAAGTGACCATTGGCAACCCCACATAACCGCGGGCGGCATATAGCTTAACGCCGGGGAGGGTGGCCATCAGCTCGACCTGCGTGTAGCCGTGTGCGCGTGCCTGGGCTTCGCAGTGTTCCAACAACAAGGTGCCGATGCCGCGTCGAGCGTTGGCGGGGTCGACGAAGAAGGCGCGAATCTTGGCCGGTTGAGTCTTTTCCAGGACTGAGGCGTCCCTTCCAGCGCGCGCATCGCCGCCGAACAATGTCGAGCGGTAGCTCCAACCGCCGCAGCCGACGCAATAGCCGTCTTCTTCGACGATGAAATAAGTCTCATCGGCGAGCAATTGACTGTCCACACCGAACGCGCCCCGCAAGGCGCCTTCTATCTGGGCTGGTCGATAGTCATCCCTGCTCAAGCCCCGCGCCGAGCGCGCAATCAAGGCTTGCAGCTCGGGAACATCGGCAGCGATGGCTTTGCGCAGGCGTAACATTCGGGGATTCTAGCACCGCAAGTCTCGTGCTAACCTGCCCGCAAGCCGAGCTTCGAATTCGGTTCAACAAGATTAGGGAGAAGCTTGTGTACGAGAAACCAACCGCGCCCGCCAGCATCGGCGGCGTGCTGGATGATGGGCTACGCCTGTGGCGCAACTCGCTCAATCGGACTTGGGGGTTGGCCCTGTTGGCACAGGCTATCGCGGCAATTCCGGCCATATTCTTCGCTCCGCCCGCGGTGGTGCCTGCCGCCAACGCGAGTCTGAACGAGCGGCTGATGTTGATCATGGGTCAATCGTCCCGCTACATGTTCAGCTTCTTGGTCTTCCTGGCGCTGTCCTATATCTTTCGTAATGCGGTAATTGCGCGCGTTAATAGCATCGCGGTCAACTCGGAGCTGAGCTTCGGACAATCGCTCTCCAAGGGACTGCGCTTAACACCCCGAACGTTAGGAATGGGCCTGTTGGTTGGAGTGGCATTTTTTCTGTTTTTTGTGGTGCTGGCATTTATAGGCGGCGTGGCCGTAGCCATGTCGGGCAAGACCTCGGTGCTGATCAGGTTGGTGTTGGGCATCGGCGGCCTCCTCGCGGCGATATTCGCGATTTACGCCTCCATTAAGTTCATCGTTGCTTATCCAGCGATCTTTGTTGACGATTTGTCGGCGACTGAGTCCCTCCGAGCATCGTGGAACATGACCCGGGGCTATTGGTGGCGAATTGCGGCCATCTTGGGGACCATCACCATCATTGCCATCGTTTTAGCGATCGTACTCGCCATCGTTGGCGCCATCGTCGGCGCCACGCTCAAGACCACCACCACCGGCGGCATCGTCGCCATTCAACTGACTGCAATTGTCGTCTACTCATTTTTAGGGTCTTTGTCGCCTGCCATGTTGATTGCCCTCTACGGTGATTTGAAACTGCGCACGGAAGGCGGCGATCTTGTGGGCCGAGTGAGCGCGCTAGCCTCTCGGTGAGGGCATTCGCAGTCGCAGCACTCTGCATGGTTTGTGGGCTTGGCCCGCGCTTGAGTGCGGCCGCGCCCGCCGATGTCCTCAAAGCCTGTGCCGCGACCGCATCGTCCACGCTGGTCGGTCTCGATGCATTGTCCGAAGTGTGCCCCGAACTGCCGGGGGCAATTACCTCGCTGGGCATTGATCGCGCGCTTCCGGATCGCTGGCGGGAACAATTGACCGTCGCCCAGCTGCGCGACCTGTCAGCCATCACCGATCGGTACGCGTCCGCCCATTCGCGTATCACGCCTCGCCCTCAATCTCTGACCGACGTGCTGCGAGGCCTGAAGTCCCCGAATGCCGACGCGAAGTCCTGGTGGGATCGTGTCAAAGAGTGGTGGCACGACTGGCTGGCGCGAAGCGATTCGGCCTTTGCCAAGTGGTTGCGCGAAATTTCCGAGCACGTCAGTGTGTCCCAAGGCTTGCTGCGGACGCTGGCGTACGGTTTGACCGCCGCCATCGCCCTCATCGCGTTGATCCTGGGTGCGCGCGAGTTGCGTTCGTGGATTCGGCGTCGGCATGAACAGCGAACTCGCTTCACAGCGCCTACCGATGCCGAGGAGGCGGTGGCTCATTTGCACGCGCCGGCCGCGGCGAGCAGCGCCGAAGAACATTTGAGCCGTTTGCTGCGCGCGCTGGTGCTGCGGTTGTTGGCGACGGGCCGGCTGCGTGCCGACCGCAGCCTCACGCATCGCGAACTGCAGTTGCAAAGCCACTTAGACGATGAAGAGCAGCGCGCGGCATTTACCCGTGTGACCCATGTTGCGGAAGCTGTGCTGTATGGCCCGAGGGGCTCCGTGCAAGGCGAGATCCCCGAGGCCATAGAGCGCGGCGAAGCACTGCTGGCACGTCTGCAGCCGGCGGCCCCATGAGGCAGCAGTTGATTACCTTTGGGCTGGCACTGGCAGCGTTGGTGCTGTGCTACGCGCTGCTGGTGCCGAAACCGGGTCCGGAGATGATCAGTGCCGCCAGACCCTTGAGCAGTGATGAAGGCCCCGCAGGCTATCAAGCCGCTTGGCGCTGGCTCGCTGGCGAGAGCGTATCGGTTACGGCGCTCAATGAGCGTTTCGATACCCTGTCGATGGCGCGCAATTCGCCGCACCCGCACGGCAATGTTTTGCTCACTACCTTGCCACATGTAGTGCCAGTGCGCCCCGGTGAGGCGACTGCACTCGACGCCTGGGTCGAAAGCGGCAACACTCTGATTGTCGCAGCCGCGCTCGATGACACTCCGTCCTGGGCCACTGGCGACGCTTCAACATTGATCAGAGAACTTGGCCGCCTGACACGACTGAAATTTTCGGTGATCGACGATCCGACGGCCTCGAAGGCGAAACGTCTGAGTGCTGCTTTCGAAGCCCTGACAGGGAGTCGGGATGTGTTCATCGAACCGCGCGGCACGTTGCCGCTGATGCAAGGCGTCCATGGCCTCCAAGTGGGTTCGGATTTGCCCGCGGCTCGGTGGAAAGCAGACGCCATGGACGCGGCGACAATTCTCCAAATCGGTCAAGTGATGGGCCTGGGTGATCCCGCCATCTGGGTGCGGCAACAGGGCAAGGGGCAGGTGATCACCTTGGGTGTCGCCGGCCTATTTAGTAATCGCGACATCGGTCTGAAAGACAACGCACGTTTTCTCTCGAACCTCGTTGCTTGGAATCTAAATCCCGGTAGTCGGTTCATATTCGATGACGTGCACCAAGGGGCCGCAAAGTACTACGATGCGAAGGCTTTTTTCGCCGATTCACGCCTGCATCGAACCATTGGTTGGTTGATCCTGCTGTGGTTCGTATTCGTTCTGGGTGTGCAGCGGCTGGGCGTGCCGCTGGTTCACTGGCGCCCGCCCGACATCACCGCCTTCGTAGCCACCAGCGGCGAGTTTCTCGCCTCCACGGTATCGCCAAAAACCACCGGAGCTCGCTTGCTCGCCAATTTCTTCAATTCGATCCGACGCCGGTTGGGGCTTGCCGAGGACGGGCAACCGTTATGGGAGTGGTTGTCCGCGCAAGCGACGCTGCAGAGCGCCGACCTCGAGCTGCTGCGCCAGATGCACTCGCGCTTGGGCGCCGGGCGGCACATTGATTTGTCTCGATTGCACAATTTAATCGTGAAGTTGCAAGGAAAAATTTTATGAGCATGGCTTTGGAAAGCTTCGAACAGCGTATGCAAGATTCGCTTGGCGTTTCCGTCATCGGCTTAAAGACGGTCATCCGCGCGCTGACCATTGCAGTGATCGGACGCGGACACGTGCTCCTGCAAGGTCCGCCGGGGCTGGGCAAGACGTTATTGTCGAAGGCCTTGGCCAGCAGCCTGGGAGGAAGCTTCAGCCGGGTTCAAGGCACTGCGGATCTCATGCCATCGGACATCATCGGGGTGCACGTGTTCGATCCGCAAAAACGCGAGTTCGAGTTTCGGCCCGGCCCGCTGTTTACCGATGTTTTGTTGGTCGATGAAATCAATCGCGCTAGCCCCAAGACCCAGTCGGCGTTGCTCGAAGCCATGGAGGAACGCCAGGTCACCGTGGAGCGCAACACGTATCGCTTGCCGCCGCAGTTTCTGGTGATCGCCACGCAGAATCCCGGCGAGTTCGAGGGAACCTATCCGTTGCCGGAGTCGCAACTCGACCGCTTCATGTTGCGTATCGACATGACCTATCCGCACCGCGACGATGAGCAACAAATCCTAACGCGGTACGCCGGTTTGAGCGCCGCGCCGCACACAGTGGCGCCTCCGGTCACCGCGCAGTTGAGCCTCGACGAGGCGCGTGCGGCGGTCGATCAAGTCCACATCGCGCCGGAGCTGATTGCCTATGTATTGGAGTTGGCCCAAGCCAGCCGGCAGCATGCGCACTTGTCTTTGGGGTTGTCGACCCGCGGCGCCTTGTCGGTGTTAAAGGCGGCGCGCATCGCGGCAGCGCTGCGCGGCGCCGCTTTCGTAGCGCCCGATGACGTCAAAGAAATGCTGCCCGCCGCAATGTCCCATCGTCTGGTGCTCGCGCCCGAAGCCATGCTCGAGGGGGTCACGACCACCCATATCGTTGCGCGGATTCTCGAGCAGGTAACGGTACCGCGATGAACGGGGCGAGCCTCAAGCGTAACGCCTTTTTGCTCATCGGAGCGGTCGCACTGATCGCAATCATGGGAGATTGGAGCGGGGAGCCGGGGCTTGCTTTGTTGTGGCGATTCGCGGCGGTCGTGCTGCTTGCGGGTTTGGCCTATGAGTCCTGGGTGATCGCGCGCATCGGGTTGAAGCTCGACGTGCTAACGCCGCCACATTTCTTGCTCGGGCGGGGCATGCCGGTGGATTTTGCAATTTCACAGCTATCGCGCCGCGACTGGACGCTCGAAGTTGCACCGGCCGCGCCCGATTTTTTCGAGATTGACACGGCGGTGGCGGCCTTGCACCTGACAGCGGGTGCAACTGTCACACTGGAACGGCGCGCGACGGCGACGCGGCTGGGCAAACACGCCTGGCCCGCCGTTCAATGCCGAATCGCGGGGCCGTTTGGATTGGCGTGGTGGCCGAAACGGCTCGAGTCGGGCGCGCCGGTGCAGGTGCGGCCGGACCTGTTTCGCAGTGCCGGGGAAGTCAAAGGAGTCGCCGACAGCGGCGCGAAGATCGGCTTCGATTTGGGCGGCGGTACCGAGATCATGCGTTTGCGAGACTATCGTGCCGGCGATGCGCCGCGCGTGCTGGACTGGAAGGCGACCGCCAGGACGGGCCGTCTGATAAGCCGGGAATTTGCGGTGAATGACGGACTGCAAATCGTGATTGCCATCGATGCCGGACGAACCAGTGCTTTGCGCGCGGGTAATCTCGATCGCTTCGGCCACTATGTCAATGTGGCGGCGCGGCTGGCGCAATTCGCGGCCGAAAAAAACGATTTGGTCGGCATGGTCATTTATGCCGATAGGCCCTTGGCGGCACTCGCGCCCGCGCGAGGGACGGCGGCGGTGGCACGCTTGCGGGAATTATTGTCGGTTTCCCGAGTCGAGAATCGCGAATCAAACCCGCTGTTCGCCGCCATGCGGATACGCTCGCTGGTGCGTCATCGCAGCCTGATCGTGCTGTTGACCGACGTCGACGATGCTTCCGCGGGCAGCCAACTGGCGCAAGCGGCGCGCTTTTTGTTGCCCAAGCATCTACCGTTCATTGCAGGACTTTCCAGCCAGGCGGCTGAAGTGTTGATGCGGGCGCCGGCCACTCAGTGGTTAGATCCGTATCGCTCCTTGGCAGCACAGGAGTACTGCGTCGGCCTGGAGCGAAAAGTCCTGGCCCTGAAGGCGTTGGGAGCGCCAGCGCTGGTGGCCCGGCCGGCGCAACTCGGGCAGGCGGTATTCGCCGCCTATACTAGGTTCCGGCGACAGCGACGGGCATAGCCTTGAATACGCGACCGCTCATCAAGCCGCACATCACCAGCCAGTAGCAAACTCCGATCACGATGCGACTGGCGAGCGGGAATGCGGGATCCGGCGAAACAAACCCTTCGATAAACCCGCAGCCGACCAGCAACGCGGCGCACAGCAACACCAGTGGTCCGACACGATGGGCGCAGGCTTCAAATGAGTCACGCCGCGACGGCGCCATGGGCCGGATCAGCGACTCGCCCAACGCGACTCCGCAGGCGCCCGCAATGCAGATGACGGATAGTTCGACCGGCCCGTGCGCGATGATGAATTTGAACAACGCGCCCGCCAATTGATGCTGATGCACAAAGGCGAAGGCGGCGCCCAACATCAAACCGTTGAACCCGATCAGATACAAAGTACCCAGCCCAAAGAAAATGCCCATGCAAAATGCCAGGATGCTGACCACGATATTGTTGGCGAAGATGCTGATCGACAAGATTGAAGCAGGCATGATGTTGAGCATGCCTTCGGTCCACAGATGCCCCTGTTCCACCTGCTCAATCATGCCTTCGCTCGCGAACAGGCTGATGAGCGTGGGGTAGGCGGTCACCAGCCACCATCCCCCCAGCGCAGTGACTGCCATCAGCAATCCCATGCTGAAGATGCGCCCGCGCAGTTCGTACGCCGCCAGGGGAATATCGATGCGCAGCAAGCTCAAGATTGAGGCACGGGCGTTGCGCGGTTTGCGATTGATCAGCGAGTGCAACTGAAGGTAGAGCGACTCCAAGCCGGCCGAGGTGCGGCTGTTTGGGGCCACCCGCCGCGCCGTGGCGAGGTCGCGTGCCAACGCTCGGTAGGCATCCAACGCGCTCAATGATTCATCGACGGTCGCACGATGGTTGCTGCGCAAAGCCTGCACCTGTTGCAGCAACCCGCGCCATAGGCGGGCGCGAGCGGCAATCCAGCGCCGCATGTCAGCCGATTCATCCATGCGGCGATGCCTGCGGTTCTACCAGCGCACGCAGTTGCGCGCGCAGGCGGGAATCGGTCCAAATGCGCAGGTCCTCGGCGTCGGCGGGCGCCAGCACCTGGACGAGCAAGGAGCGCGCAATGTCGGCCCGGCTGTGGGGCTGCAAGGAATCCCAGCGCTCGAGGATTTGGTCAGCGAGCTCCAGCGTTTCCAATGGTAAATGCGACTGGTCGGCGAGCGTTTGAACACGTGCCAAGGATTTCTCGCCTTCGCGGTCTTCTCGCACCAGCAAGGTGCCGGCCGCCAGGTCGCCGACTCTCACTCGGTGAGCACTGAAAATGCAGGTCAGCAGTCCCAGCAAATAAAATGCCGGCAGGCTGTCGATCAGGCGAAAGATGTTGCGAATCAGCAAAGCGCTGATGCCGGCCTGCCCGCCGGTTCGGTTAAGGATGCGCACGCCGGCGATCCTTTTTCCGGGCGTTTGGCCGTGCATCGCGATTTCCAGGATGGGGTGGTACAGAAAGTAAAGAGCAGCGGCGGGCAATATGCTCAGCAATCCGGTTTGAGATTTCCAAGTCATGTGAAAGTTTAAGCTGACTGCGGCGATCAGCAGCCATACGCCGGCGGCCAACACACGAATGTGCCAGTCAATGATGAATGCGTAGCTTCGCGTACCGGGTCCCGCCAAGGTCAGGGTGAGATCGACGCCGGTGACGCTTTGAACAGTGATTCGCTCGTCGGCCAATGGATTGCGCTACCGGGGCGCCCCGCATAGGATTTCATGATGTTTTCGCTGATCGAGCAATTGCGTTCCTGGCGGCACGGCTTCTGGTTCGGAGTTTCTGAACGTGTCCGTTGGTCGCGAGGCATCCACCATGAGACCCCTGCTCGTGAACTCCCTGCGCTGTCGCGCGAGCAGGCAGAAAGAATAGCGGCCTTGCGCACGCGTTACCAGGTGCAGTTTGAATCCACCCTCAACGCGGCCAGCAGCCTTAATAACTACGAATACTTGGATATCCTGGATCGAGCCTTCAGTCACTGGAACATCGTTGCCGGCCAGGGCGGGACGGTGTGCGACATCGGTTGTGCCAGCTTTTGGTACGCCGCCGCACTGCAGGCGTTCTTTCGCCCAGGGCGCTTGGTCGGCATTGAGATTGAGGGCTATCGGCTATTTCGTGACGGCAGGACGCGGATCGACTATGCGCAAGGGTACTTGGAGGGATTTCCCAATGCCCACTTTGTCGTGGCCGACTATGGCGAGTACCGCGATCCGGCCGATGTCATCACGGCGTGGTTTCCGTTTTTAACCCCGGCGGCGATCTTGGCCTGGCGCTTGCCGTTGTCCCTGCTGGCGCCGGAGCGGATGTTTGCCAGCATTAAACATAACCTCAAGCCGGGTGGCCGGTTCGTCATGATCAATCATGGTCCGAAGGAAGCTGCGCTGGCTCAAGAGTTGTGCACTGCAGCGGGATTGGCGGCGGTGGGTCGGTGGGCCGGGCCCGGACTTTTAAGTAATCATAGGTTAAGAGCACCGCTGGTATCATGCTGGCGGCCGGCTGTTTGAGCCTCTCGCCAAGCAGAATATTCGTATTAATCAGCGAATTGCTGTAGTATCCAGGCCGGTTCGTGATTTCTACTTGGTCCGTTTCTGGTCACCGCGCCGCTCCGGCGTCTCTCTGGCCACAACCCACAAAGCAGGTTTCTTCGATCCAGGTGGCTGGCATTCCGCTTAAAGGTTTTGTAAGTAGGCACGCGTGACCGGCCGATAGCTTCTTTCAGTTAGTAGGTATTCTTCACATGACGAAAATGTATGTTGGCAATCTCCCGTTCTCAATGGACGAGTCCGCAGTGCGCGCGCTGTTCGAAAAGCATGGCGCCGTTCAATCGGTAGCGCTGATCAATGATCGCGACACCGGTCGGCCCCGCGGCTTCGGCTTCGTTGAAATGGCTAGCGCAGATGCTGCGCGCGCCATGCAGGCCTTGAATGGCCACGATGTCGACGGGCGAGCGCTGAAGG
>CAZZWE010000053.1:0-26934 GCA_964657675.1 uncultured Steroidobacteraceae bacterium | reverse complement strand
AAAGGCCCTCGATGGCGGCGCCCAGCGCGACATTCGCTTTGTCACCGCAACCTAGCGACTCGCTTCACATTTCACCGCGCCCGATTCGGCGGCCGACACTACTGGCACTGGCATCGCAGGAGCAGGCTCTCGAGTTTGGATCCACGCATGCAGCGCCACCGAGCACAGCACCACCGGCAGACCGAACAGTACATTGGTTGAGAAAGACTCATTACCCAGCCACCAACCCACCGCCAAGGCGACGGGAGGATTGACGTACGCGTAGGTAGCGGCGAGCGTAGGGGAAACTTGCTCCACCAGAAATCGATACGCGGAAAAAGCAATGACCGAGCCAAAGACCACGAGATAACACCAGGCTGCCCACACGTGCGGCGAATGCGGCAAGGTCCAACGTTCACCCACCACCGCACTCACAATGATGGCCATGACTCCCGCCGCAAGCATCTCGGCGCCAAAGCCGCTCGGGCCATGAGGAATATCGAGGCGTCGCGATAACACGGTCCCCAAAGACCAACATGCGATGCCGCCGCAGATAATAAGAGTGCCGATCCCACTTGCCTGCAGATCCCGCCCCATCAGCATAATCGCGGCCCCGACGCCGCCGATGGTGATGGCGATCCATTCCACGCGTTTCGGCCATTCGCCGAAGGCTCCCGACCAGAGCGCGATCGCCAATGGCATGGTGCTGATCAACGCCACCGTCGCCCCGGAACTGACCCAGTGCTCCGCCACCGCGACCAGCCCATTGCCCGCGACTAACAACAAGAAACCGACGATTGCGGCACCGCGCCATTGCACCCAGGTGGGCAATGGTTGCCGCCGTATGATCTGCCAACCCAGCAGCAAGCCGCCCGCCACCAAAAAACGCGTACCCACCAACAGAAAAGGGCTCATCTCCTCGATGCCTACCTTGATGGCAAAGTAGGTGGTGCCCCAAATGATGTACACCGTCATCAGACAGGCAACGATTATTAAGGGCGACGCGCGTTTTTGATTCATCGCTGAATCCTATTCCTCCAACGGCACCGGCGCTTTATATTGTCTAAAATTATTGGCGTACAATTTCTTATTACTGAAGGCCATTTCGATTATGAGGTTAGCTTATGGATATGCTTGACCACAAAGTCCTTGAGATCTTAGATTCCGACGCGCGTAAGTCCTATGCCGAGATGGCACGAGAGCTTGGCATCTCACAGCCCACCGTCGCGGACCGCGTCCGCCGCCTCGAAGAAAAAGGGATTATGCGCGGGGCCATGCTGCGCATCGATCACGCCCGAATGGGCTTCACCGTGAGCGCCTTCGTCAGGCTGCGATCCAAAGCGGCTCACAAGTTGCGGCTTATCGAGGTCGCACGTGCCATGCCTCAAGTCATCGAAATGCACAGCGTCACGGGCGAAGATTGCTTGATCGCCCGTGTCTGCGCGCGGTCGGTCGAAGAGCTGGCAGAAATTCTGCAGCGCCTGACCTCATTGGCCGAGTCGAGTACCTCGGTGATACTTGAAACGCACATCCCATTGCGAAACCCGATGCTGGCGCGACCGGCCGGGTCTGCCCGTACCCTTCAGCGCGAAGGAAAAGGCATCGATGCCGACGGCGTTACCTCGTAAGCGAGATCGAATGTTCAGACTCTGCTCGTTGGTTGTATCCGTAGCCTGTGTGCTGCCCGGCATTGGGCATTCACGGCCACCGGCGGCTCCAAACTCTGCCATATGGTCGGCCTATACCCAATCTTTCGACGCGCTTGCCAAGGCAGATGGGATCGTGGGCGGCGGCATTGTTCTTGTAAAGAACGGGCGATTGATCGCCCACCACGAGTTCGGATATGCCGATCGCGAGCATGGCCTGCCTATCTCGCTCCAGAGCATCTACCATTACGGGTCAATCACCAAGACGCTGACGGCGATTGCCATCATGCAACTGCGTGACCGCAACAAGCTCACGCTCGACGATCGCATCACCACCTACGTACCCGAACTTCGCCAAGTGCATAACCCGTACGGATCAATGGACGCCATCACCCTGCGGATGCTGATGTCCCACTCCGCGGGATTCCAAGATCCTACTTGGCCATACAAGCAAGGCAAATCATGGGAGCCGTTCGAGCCCACTAGATGGAATCAGTTAGTCGCGATGATGCCGTACCAAGAAGTGTCTTTTCCGCCGGGCTCGCGCTATAGCTACTCAAACCCAGCCTTCATTTATTTGGCCCGCGTCATTGAGCAACTCAGCGGCGATCCTTGGGAAGTCTACGTCCAGAAAAACATATTCAACCCGCTTGGCATGACGCGTAGCTATTTTGCCGCCACGCCCTATTACCTCGCCGAGGACCGTTCGCATAACTACACGCGCAAGCTCGACAGTCGCGGCCAAGAAGTGACGGTCGACAACGGCACAGACTTCGATCCTGGCATCACCATGCCGAATGGTGGTTGGAATGCGCCCCTGACCGATCTCGTTTCTTACCTTGCATTTTTGACCGAATCGACTCACGGCGATCCGGTCTTGCAACATCGCTATGACACCGTACTCGAACATTCGACGCTGACCGAAATGTGGAAGCCGCTCTATCCGACCACTCAAGACGGCTCAGAGGTGGATGAAGATTCCGTCGGCTTGTCGTTCTTCAGCGTTCGGCGCGGACACACCACGTTTGTCGGCCATACCGGCAATCAAGCGGGCTTTCGTGCATTTATCTTTTTAAATCCGGACACCGGCGCGGCGGTGGCGGCGGCTTTCAATACCGACACTGATCTACCGTCGAACGAGCACCCGTCAAGGTATCAACGCATTCGCGACGCTGCCCTGCAATTAATTGAATAATATAGAAATGTTGGTGGTGAAGGAGGGAATCGAACCCTCGACCCCGGCGTTATGAATGCCGTGCTCTAACCGTCTGAGCTACTTCACCACGGGGAGGCGGATTGTGTGGAGCAACGCCTCGCCTGTCAAGCCAGAAAAACAGTCTCGGCTAGCAAAATCAGCCACTTAGGCTCAGTCAAACGCTTCGAAAAACAATCTCGCGGTTGCCGTTCCAGAGAATGTCCTTGCCCACCCGTTCCAGTTCGTCGAGTCCGTCCGTGATCGTCAGCAGCCTATTGCCGGCGAGTTCGCCAAACACGCTTGAGAAACGCGTCGCCCCATACGGGAGGAGAATCTCTGTCTCGCTGACGCCGCCCGGGTAAAACAGCAACTGTCCGGGCGCCGGCACGGCCGTCGGGTTTTCAGGACCCACACCCAGTTTGAATTCGCCCAACGGAATCCAACAGGCTTCGCCGCTCCAGCGCACGTGAATAATCCGCTGCGTGTAAGGCAGTAGCGCTCGGAAAGCGGCGCATGTGCGCGGCGACAAGCCAGTTTCCCATCGGGCCCGGAACTTCGCGTCTCCGATCAAAATCTCAACGGCATCAGAATCGGCTGAGGTCATGGCGTTAAATCCGCGCTGTAGTAGTCCGCCAAATCTACAAAGTCCGACACCTCGGACATATCCGCACCCACGAATTGAATCGAATGCGAATCAAGGCGTTTGACGCTGCGAAGATAGCTTAACAGCTCGATTGGCATGTAATTCTTCATGGACAGGTCGAGCGTCACTGGATGCGTAATTTTGTAGGGTGCGCGCGACTGGCGATGATTGACGGCCATCAGCACGCCTTGATAAATGAGATCGCAGGCGGCCGCCGGCGTGAGGCTTTCGGCCGAATGAAACCCCAGCGATCGCTTCGTCACCACCGTCTCCAACGGCCCGAGACGGCCCGTGATTTCTTTGACCGCTACGTCATCTCCGGACGCGAAGACGATGGGCACATTTAAGTCACCGGCATAGGCCGCATTAAACTCGGCTTCAGTGACCGCGGTTCCGTTGATTGCCAGTCGGGTAAAATGAGCGCTCGATACCGTATGGGCACGAACGCCTTGCGGGTTCGAGGTCGAGGCGTGATACCCAATAAAAATCGCTGCGGCGAAACTGGCATCGAGGCCGGCCATCATGGAGCCGTGACGCGGAAAGGACCGCACCAGCTTGACGTCTTTGGGAAACAATTCGATCAGCAAGCTCTCGCCGTTACCGTGAGAGTCACTGACGACCACTTGTGTGGCGCCCGCCTGTTTGGCGGCGCGTACGGCGGCGAGCGCTTCGTCGGTCATGAACCGACGGAATCGCTCATATTCAAATCCAGAGGGTCCTAACTGATCTGCAGTGACGACCCCCGCCACCCCTTCCATATCCACTGAAATGTAGATTTTAAGTTCGGGCGGGCTCGAGGGGGCGGCGCCTACATTGAAAGGCAGCCACCCACAGACGGCACCGACCATGGAAACCGCCCAAGCGGTGAGCGGCCGAATCGTGTTCAAAATTTATATCCCAGCGACACGCCAAAGGTGCGCGGTTGTAGCACCACGGCGCTCCACTGCGTCGACAGATTGTTTCCACCCAAGTTATTGATCCCGGTGTATTCCGAAAACGGTCGGGCGTCGGTGGCGTTCTTCACGTAAAGCTCGAGCGTCACAGCGCTGCGCTGCAAACCGGCCCGAAGATCCAAGGTCCGGTACCCGGGCAAGCTGTCGTTGGCATCACCGATGACGACACCGGCATCGTTGTAAATCGGGATGACGCCATAGTTGGGGATCGAGCCTTGGTTGTTCGCACCGGTGGGACTATAACCAACCGCGTAGATGTTTGGGCGGGCCGTCGTGAAAAAGAAGGTGGCGCCCACGAAAGCCTTCATAGTGCCGGTCAGCTGCCAGTCATAGTCACCCAACAATGCGCCCCGAAACTTAGGCGTCCCTGGTAGCGGATTGCCTGCATTAGATAGCGCGGGATTGGTCTGCGACTGCTGGTCGGAGTCCAGCCGATTGGTGTTGTAACTTAAGTTCGATGAGAAAGTGAGGTGCGGAATCGGGCGCCAGGAAAATGCCGTTTCCACGCCCTGACTGTGTGCCCTGCCGCCGTTGCCCTCAAAACTGATGCCGCCGATGGTGATGGGCAATTGCACATCCTTCCAGCGGATATAGTAGAGCGACACATCGCTGGTGACGGTGCCGTCGAAAAAGGATGCCTTGTGTCCGATTTCATAATTCGTCAGGTGATCTGCCAGAAACAGCGCGGGCGCACCCGCGGCGACCGCGACCGGTGATAGCGCATTGGGGCCGCCCGGTCGATAGCCGGTGGCGACGCGGGCATACAGCATCTGCGTCTCAGTAATCTTATAACGCGGTGTCACCGACCAAGTAATCGCATGTTCGCGCGCACGGGTCAGTGTCGATTCCGGTGCGCCGCCTTCATCCGGCGTCACCAATAGCCCGCCGCCGTAGAGTCCAAAACGGTTGGTATCCTTGCTATAGCGCGCGCCGAGACCGAGATCCAATTGCGGCGTGAAATGGTAATCCGCATTGGCGAAGCCGGAGTACTCAATATAGTTTTCGCTCAAAGTCGCAAAAAACAAAGCCGGCGAGTACGGGAACGCCTCCGGAGGCAGATATTGCCCCGTCGCCGCCA
The DNA here is from genome assembly GCA_964657675.1 of uncultured Steroidobacteraceae bacterium. Classification (GTDB taxonomy): domain Bacteria; phylum Pseudomonadota; class Gammaproteobacteria; order Steroidobacterales; family Steroidobacteraceae; genus Bog-1198. The sequence continues at coordinate 21,440 of CAZZWE010000053.1, read as the reverse complement.
CGAACGCGTTGTCGCTCTGATAGAAATTGCTCTTCTCGACGGTGTAGTAGGCGCCGACCTGCCATTCCAACGGACCTTGCCCAAGCGAGGACACCCTAAGCTCCTGAGAGAATTTATCGAGCTGCACATCGTTTGGGTTATCGAGTCCCAGCCCTGGCGCGATCGCCTCCGCCAGTAGTCCCGTGTACAGCGGCGTGTTGTCCTGGTTGCTGTTATTGCGTTGAGTTGAATAGCTGGTCGATGACACAACGTTGGCGTAAGGACTGTTCCAGTTCACATCCAGATTGAAGATGCCGTAGCGGGAATCGAGCGGCTGAATGCTCAAGTACCGAGTCTGCGTGAGATCCCCGGTGAGCGGCCGCACCGTGAAGGGATCGTAGTCGACGTTGCTTGCGCCGGAGGTGTGATTGACTTGATTCAGGGCTGACACCGCGACCGTTAACGTATCGGTAGGTGTCCACTGGAGCGCGATACGACCGCCGCTCACGTGATCCTGGTTGATGTTTTTCAGACCCAGATTCGGATCGCTGACATAACCCGCGTCATCGCGCGTATACGCGCTGATTCGAAGCCCCAGCGTGTCCGCCAACAGGGGCAAATTGACGGCGCCGCGGATTGCACCACCCTTGCCGCCGTGTTGCACATCCTCTCCGCTGATTTCGGCGCTGCCAAAAAACCGATTCGGATCTGGCTTGATGGTCACATATTTCAAGACGCCGCCGACGGCATTGGCGCCGTACAGCGTTCCTTGAGGTCCCCGCAGCACTTCAATTTGGGCAATGTCGCTGCGATCCAAGTTGGGTGTCACGTAGGTGCCATTGGCAGCGGTGGTGCTCGAAGTGAAGGGGGTGTTATCGACATAGGTGACGACGCTGGCATTCGATCCCGCGTTATTAATGCCGCGGAAGCTGATCGAGGTTTGTCCAGGCCGCAAGGTGTCGAACGCTGCGCCCGGCACCAAATTGAGGTAATCCTCGATTCGCACTGATTGGGTCGTTTCGAGCGTGTCCGCCGACAACGCGGTCACAGGTACGGGCACATCCAAGAGTTTTTCGTCGCGCTTACGTGCGGTGACGATGACCTCAGTCAGCTCCACGTCACTAATAGAAGCGGGTTCCGTGGCGTACACCCTGTCAGCCATTGAGCTTGAGCTGACTAATAGGAATGTCGCGGCAACCACCTTACGTGAATCGATCATTCCGTTGCTTCCCTATAAAGATTGTGTGGATAGACCTTTAATCCCAGTTTGTGGCATCAGGTCAAAAATGCCCTATATGGGATAACAATATCTATATGGGACAATACATGCAAGCGCGAACTAAGGGATCGATATCACCAGGTCCATTGCCAGTCTTTGGCCGACGCTCGACAACGTCCCTTATCCCAGCCGCTCCAAGCACGCCCCCGCACGAATTGTCCGGAATGGGCGCCGGTTGGCGCGCCATCCGACAACGCCAGTTGGCCGTTGACCAACACGTACTTCACGCCGGTGGCGAGCTGATGTGGGTTTTCGTAAGTCGAATGGTCTTGGATTGTTGCGGGATCGAACACCACGACGTCGGCGAAATAGCCGGCTCGAAGCAGACCTCGGTCTTTCAGCGACAGATTCGATGCGGGTAGCCCCGTCATCCGGTGAATGGCATCGCTAAGCCCCACGGCGTGTTCGTCGCGCACATACTTGGCCAACAGGCGGGCAAAGTTGCCGTACGCCCGAGGATGGTCATGCGACTTGAGAAAAACGCCTTCGGGCGTAGGCGCTTCTTCATCGGACCCAAAACTCATCCACGGCAGTGTCGTCTCCCGACGGACGTTGTCCTCGGACATCACAAAAAAGATCACTCCGATTCGCGATCCGTCTTCGACGACCAGATCCATGATGGTTTCTTCAGGCGATTTTCCGCGCATGCGCGCGACTTCAGTCAATGACTTGCCCATGAGCGGCTTGAGTTGCTCACTCTTGAATTCGGCCAAAATCATTCCATCCGGACCGGCCGCCAAAAACAGGTTCTCGTAGCCTGCGTTCGGATCATCCATTTCTTTGGCCAGGCGCGCGCGCACCGCGGGATCCTTCATGCGTTGTATCCACGCTTCAAGTCCGCCTTCCCGCACCCAGGCCGGCATGGTGGCGTCCAACCCCGTCCCGCCGGCGGTGTAGTTGTACATGTTGGCGCTGACGCGGATGCCGGAGGCGCGCGCCGCGTCAATCTTGGCGATGGCCGGCTCGAGTTTCTGCCAGTTGGCCTTGCCCCCGGCTTTCAAGTGATAGATCTCGGCGGGCGCGCCGCTGTCTCGTGCGATCGTGATGGTCTCATCCACAGCTTCAAGGAAGCGATTGCCCTCACTGCGCATATGAGTGATGTAGATGCCCCCGCAGCGGGCTGATTCCGATGCCAACGCAATCAGCTCACTGGTTTTCGCAAACGTCGCGGGTGCGTAAATGAGCGCGGACGACACGCCGAGGGCCCCCTCCTCCATGGCCTGTCGCACCAGTTGGCGCATTTGCTGCAGTTGGCCATCCGTGGGCTGGCGGTCTGCCTCGCCCAATACATAATCGCGCACCGTCGCGGCCCCTACGAATGAGGCAATATTCGGCGAGACGCCGGCCTTTGCGCGAGCAGCCAGGTATTGTCCGAGGGTGCGCCAGTTAATCGGATATTTGATATCCGACTGCCGCATTTGATCACGCTCGGCCATCGCGTCCGTCAACGGCCCCATCGAATCGCCCTCGCCCATGATTTCCAATGTGACGCCCTGGTACAGATCGCTTTCGGCTCGGCCGTCGACGAACAGGCTCTCTTGCGCCTGACTCAGCATGTTGATGAAGCCCGGGGCGATGACCTGACCGCGCGCATCGATGACGCGTTTGGCATGCAGAGGCTTGCTCGGGCCGACGTAGGCAATACGCTCTCCGCGAATTCCCACCTCACCCGCGTACGGCGCCGCACCCGTGCCGTCGATGATCTGGCCATTTTTGATCACGATGTCATAGCTGCTACCCAGCTCAGCCGCTTGTACGGAGCTGGTGATGCAGCACACGGCGATTAGCGTGCTCAAGGACGTGCGCGATAATCCGACGCTGATACCGATATGTTTCAAGAATGGGGCCCTGCGGAAGGAATTAGCTTAAGCGGGACCGTATATCCCATATGGATAATTGTCAATCGAATTGGGCTTGCCGATCCGAGCCGGGCCGCAGCGTCTCGACAATGGCTGCTACACTGGTGCCATAAGGGACAGCGATGGACGAATCGGTGCGTCCCCCAAAAAGATGAGGAATGGCGAGATGAGCGAAACTCCGGCGACCCTGGGCCTCCTGATGCGGTCCCTTCGAGCTCGAAATGGTTGGACACTTAAGGAAATGAGCCAGAAAACGGGTATTCCGTTTTCAACCCTGGCGAAGGTCGAACATGACCGGCTCACCTTGGGATACGACAAGCTGATGCAAATCAGCTCACGGCTCAAGATACGGCTGTCTGAGTTGCTCGCCGATCCCGCGGAAGAAAGTGAATCGCGCGGCATGACCCGACGCAGCGTGGGTACCTTGGAAACGGCACTGCGCGTGGAGACTCCGAACTACGAGTATTTTTTCCTGTGCCCGGATCTTCGCAAGAAACGCATGATTCCGCTGGTCGGACGCCCGCGCGCTCGTAGCATGGAGGAATTCGGCGAATTGGTGCGGCACGACGGCGAGGAATTTTTTTATGTGCTTTCCGGCCGCGTCGAAGTGCACACGGAATTTTATGAACCCGTCACCTTGGAAGTGGGTCAGTGCGTCTACATCGACTCGAACATGGGGCATGCGTACCTGCTCGGCGCCGGATGCGATGACGCGTCGGGCATCGGCGGTTGCTCGAGTGCCGATGACATTCTGATCAATACCTTGATCAAACCGTTGCAGAATGGCAAAGGTGATCCAGTTCGCAACGGCCCCGACCTTGTGTCGAAACGGCCCAAGAAAAAGCTGCCCCGCACCAAGCCAAAGCGGCATTGACCCCTTAAGGCGCAGGCGGCGGCGCATTTCGACACCCCCCTGCTCGGGGTTGCGCGCTCGACGCCCGCACCGCCGTCACTTGCTTCTCAATGGTCGACAGTACCAAGTCGGGCCGTTCCTCGGTGATCATGTGACCGCTGCCTTCCGCCACCACCACACTTCCATGGGGATTACCGGCAACCAATGATCTGCGCGCGGCGTCGAACTTGTCGTTCCAATCATCGGTTGGAAACCAACGCTTGCCTGCCGCGATCACCACCAGCGGAATCGATGGCGGGAGCGGGGCTGCGCGCACATCCGCGACGTCTTGAACGATGGTGTCGCGCTGGTTCTCGGTCGCGCGCCGCAGCTTCGCCGGCGCATCGGGAATCTCCAGCGGCAGGCTTGTCGGACCGCCAACCGCGTCGATAAACGCCACGCTGTTGGGATCAATGAGCACGATCGCTTTCGTGGATGAAGGGTGACGACTCGCGTAAAGCTGATTGAGCAGCGCGCCATAGGAATGACCCACCAGCACCACACTACCCGCTACATGCAGCGACTTGAGTGCTGCGTCGAGCCATTTGGCCTGCTGTTTGAGCGTGTAATGACCTTTTGGCAACTCGCTGCGCCCAAAGCCGGCCCGGTCGTAGCTGACCACCGTTGCGCCCGTGTCAGCGTTCAGTTGCGGCTGCAGATGCGCCCACTGCGTGGCGTCCAAGCCGCCGCCCGACTCCAGTAAGATCGTCAGGCCGCATCCGGGCGACACTCGGAAGTGCATCTTAAATCCACCGACGTCGATCATCCGGTCTTCAATGCTGAAGTTTGCCGGAGCCGCTGCGGCGATGGGCACACCCAGCATTGCCATCAGCAATGCCAAACAGATTTTCATAGCGATACTCAATTCTCTGGACAGGATAACTATACCCATCTAGGATCCCTCGCGCAAAAGGGGTATCGCAGATGAATTCCGACACTGATGTGGTGGTAATTGGCGGCGGAATGGCCGGTGCGTCGATTGCAGCGCACCTGGCGGCGCAGTGCTCGGTGCGACTACTGGAAATGGAACATCAACCCGGATATCACTCGACCGGCCGGTCGGCTGCGGTATTCGCTGAACTTTATGGCAATGCGACCGTTCGCGCGCTCACGCGCGCCAGCCGCGCTTGGTTGTTCTCCCCCCCGGCCTCGTTTTCCGAAGAACCCCTGGTCAAGCATCGGGCGGTGCTCGCATTCGCACGCGTGAATCAGGCGGCCGAACTTCAAGCCTTCCTCGACTCGGCGCTGCCAAGCGACGAACTTACCCGGCTATCGGCGGCGGACACACGCCAACTGTGCCCGGTGCTCAGGCCAGAGGATCTGCTCGGCGGCGCTCACTCGCCGAAAACAGCCGACATCGACGTGCACCAACTCCAACAAAGTTATTTACGTCTGCTGAAGGCGCGAAACGGCTTGGTGAATAACGACTCGCGGGTGATTGCCATCGATCGCCAGCGTGATTCGTGGATTGTTACGACCGCGCAAGCCCGCTTTCGCGCCGGCATCGTCGTCAACGCAGCCGGCGCCTGGGCCGGCGAAATCGGCCGGCTTGCCGGCGCGAGCGAGATTACTCTGCAACCTTTGCGGCGGTCAGCGTGTCTTGTCGACCAGCCCCTTCAGTATCACGCGGAATCCTGGCCTATGGTCTTGGATGTTGAGGAACAGTTTTACTTCAAGCCGGAGTCCGGAATGCTTTTACTTTCCCCCGCTGACGAAACACCCTCCATACCTTGCGACGCTCAACCTGATGAGATGGACATCGCGGTCGTCGTCGACAGAGTCGAACAGGCGACGACGCTGGTCATCAACCGCATTCACCGCAAATGGGCCGGGTTGCGTTCATTTGTCGAGGACCGCTCACCGGTGATCGGCTACGACACAGTCGTGGAAGGTTTTTTTTGGTTGGCTGCGCTGGGCGGTTATGGGATCCAGACCGCACCCGCCGCGGGCCGACTGGCGGCCTCGTTGGTATTGCAATCAACCATTGACGATGACTTATTGGCGAATGGCGTCGATCCAGCGGCGCTCTCGCCCCGTCGACTCGGATCCGAATCCTTATGACACGTTATCTGTGGGTACTGCTGTTCGCAGCCCTCTGTCTGCGCGCAGACCCCGGATGCGCCGCCATCGACACGGCAGGACTGACGGAATTCGTCGATGGAGCGGTGGCCGAAGGTATGCAACGGGAGCATCTCGCTGGCGTGAGCGTCGCCATCGTCGGACGCGACGGCGTTCTGATAGCTAAGGCATATGGGATTTCGGAATTGAATCCGCGAATCGCGATGACCCCCGACACGTTGACCCGCATCGGATCGATTTCCAAGACCGTCGTCTGGGTGTCGCTGATGCAATTGGTGGAACAAGGCAAGATCAAGCTCAGCGATCCCATCAATCGGTACCTGCCAAAGCCGCTGCAGATTCCGGACGAGGGATTCTCGCAGCCCATCGAAGTGTGGCACCTCATGTCGCACACGCCAGGCTTCGAGCAATCCGTATTGGGGCACATGGTGGTGGACGATGCTCACCGCGAGCTGCCGCTGGAGACCTATCTGGCCCGATATCGTCCTCACCGCGTGTTGCCACCCGGAAAAATCGCCGTGTACTCCAATTACGGCGCAGCCCTGGCGGGCGTCATTGTCTCGCAGGTGAGCGGCATGCCTTGGGAGGACTACGCCGAACAACATGTCATGCGTCCGCTCGGCATGCGTCTGGCGACTTTTCGAGAAGTCATACCGCCCGAGTTGGCGGCACAGCGTGGCTTACCGACGCCCATGGACCACGCTGCCGCCGAAAAAATGAGTCGTGGATTTCGATGGCGCAACGATCGGCTGGAAGAAGCACCCGCCGAATTCATTACCCACTATTCGCCGGCGGGGGCGCTGTCCGCCAACGCCAACGACATGGCGGCGTACATGACGGCGCTGCTCAATCCGGAAATACTGGAGAAGTCGGGGGTGCTGAAGATCGCGAGCTTTCACACCATGTTGCAGCCACTGTTCGCAAATTCTGTGGGCTTTGGCACCAATTATCACGGGTTCGGCCAATTTCCCCTACCCGGTACCACGATGGCGTTCGGTCATGACGGCGAAACGATTTATCAACGGGCGGTCATGATCATTGCGCCGGATTTGGGCCTTGGCATCTTCGTCGCGACCAACACCGCAGAAGGCACTCCCTTCATGCTCGGTCTACCGACCCTCATTAGCCGACATCTGTCGGGAGAGGCGCCGCCTACCGCCGCGAGCCCTCCCTCTGTAGCACCTGCAACCGACAAGGCTTCCCCTGACATTGAAGGAACCTATAGGCCGTTGCGGCGGGCCTATTTCCGCACCGAACGCGCCTTTCTCAATCTCAAAGAGGTCAGCGTCAAATCGGCCGGCAACGGTGAGCTCATCGTGTCCGGCCTTGCCGACGACCCCAGCCGCTACGCACCCGTCGAGGAAGGCGTGTACCAGGAACTCGGTAGCGCCAGCCGTATCGCATTTCGCCGCGAGGATGGACAGCTGCTGCTGCTCAACCCGGATGGGGTTGAGCCATTGCAACGCATTGGCTTTTTCGCAAGCTCAAGTTGGCTGCTGCTCATCGCCCTGCTGGCGCAGCTCGCGGCGATTGGCGGCACCCTCGGGCTGCTGAAGGATGTTCGCAACCGGCGCATCTCCAAAGCCGGCGGCGCGTGGCATATCGGTGCGGCCATGTGGCTGTTGGGTTTTGTGCTGGCTTGGATTTGCATCGTGCCATGGATACTCGATATCGAGACGCTGGTCATGCAATATCCGGGACGACTGTTTCCCGTTGCCTGCTGGATTTTTGCTGCGGCCGCGCTCGTGACCGTCATTCTGACGGGCACGGTGCTGGTAAGACGACCTGCGTTTTGGTCTTGGCAGCGCTGGACCGGCGTGGGCACGAGCGCCGTCCTATTCATTGCCTGTGCCGTGACATTTCGCTACTGGGGACTGCTCGGATTCTCCGGCTGGTAAACCAGCTTCTCGGCATTTACCTCCACGGGCAGCATTGACAGACATATGTTTTATGTGTAATATTTTTCTTACATATGAAAGGATCTTCGCCAAGCGGTGACGCGCTATTGGGCATGCTGGCTGCCCTGGCCAATCCGCATCGCTTGCGAATCGTGGCCGCCCTGGAGATGGGCGGACGCAATTACGTCAGCCAAATGGCGCGGGATCTTGGTATCAGCCGACCCCTCTTGCACCTGCATTTGCAGCGCCTGGAAGAGTTTGGCCTGGTGACCAGCAAACTCGAGCTGTCCCAAGACGGCAAAGCACTGAATTATTTCGAGGTACGAAACTTCGACCTCGAACTCACGCCGGCCGCTATTGCCAAGGCGGTCCGGTCTCTCACCGCAAAAACTGAACCGTAGATCACGACTGAGGTTTTTATGTCAGAAAATGCTTTTCTCGCCGCGTTTTTCTTCCCCGCAGCGGCTGCCGTGCTGGTGTTTTTCATGAAATACGTCTCGGCTGTCTTGCAGGCGCGGGTGCGCCTCGCTCAGGACGAGGCCTATCGCGAGCTCGCAAACCAGGCCGCCGCGGGCCAGGCGGAAACTGCCGCGGCTCTACGCTCCTTAAGCCCGGTGCTTGCCGACATTCAATCGCGCATCGCCGGGGTCGAAAAGATTCTCAAGCAGGTTGAGTAAGCGCGATCGCCGTGAACGCCAAAAAACTGGCAGTCGGTGCAGCTTTGGTTGTAGTGGGCCTCCCCATCGTGGCTTATGCAGCGCTTTTGGCGTTTTTTTACAGCGTGTTCTATTTCCCCAACTGGGACGGCGTGGACTTCAAAACTCTCTTCTCCTCCGGACAGAAGCGGGATTATCTTTTGTATATCCCCAAAAGTTACGATCGGGCAAAACCTACTCCCTTGGTGCTGGTCCTGCACACCTCGATGTCCTGGCCGACCTCTGCGATGAATATCAGCCAATGGAACGCGGTTGCCGAGCATCAAGGATTCATTGTCGTTTACCCCGCGGGCACCGGCACCGGCGCCAAGTCCTGGGAAATGGCCGGCAGTGATACTCCCGCCCGTATGCCCGATGTCCTGTTCATCTCAGAACTCATCGACCATCTAGAAGCCAATTACAACATCGACACAACGCGGATCTATGCCAATGGTATGTCTAACGGCGGCGGCATGGCCTTCGTGCTGTCTTGCACGCAATCGAGCCGATTCGCGGCCATCGGTCTGGTGTCGGCAGGTCTGGATCCGGATTGGAATTGGTGCAAACAAACCCAGCCCATGCCGTTGATCGCATTTCATGGCACCGCCGATCAGATCGTTCCCTATAACGGCGGGCCTTCGAAATTCGGCGGTAGCTCGCCGAACATTCCTGAATTCGTGGCGAATTGGGCCAAGCGCAATCAGTGCAAGGCCGAACCGGTCGAAACCGCCGTCACCTACGACGTCGAGCGCCGCCAATACACGGGCTGCGCCAATGACGCAGACGTGCATTTGTACACAATTACCGGCGAAGGCCATCAATGGCCCGGCGGCAAGCCCATCAACGCGCAATGGCTGGTCGGACCGTACAGCCGCAGCATCGATGCGACCCGACTGATGTGGGAATTTTTTCGTGAACATCCAGCGCACAACCCATGAAACCGCAACGCGACGCCAGAATGGCCGGCTTCTTGTACTTGATCGTGATCGTCGGCGGCGCATTCGCTGAAGCCTGGGTCCGTGGCCGACTGGTTGTCGCGGGAGATGCGATGGCCACGGCGCATAACATCCAAACGCATCGACTGCTTTTCCGATGGGGATTCATCGTCGAGCTGTTTTATTGCGTGTGCAACGTGCCATTGATCCTGATCTTGTTCCGCCTGCTCAAAATCGTGAACCGCAACGTGGCGGCGATGATGCTGGTGTTATCGATGCTGGCGAATGCACTTGAAAGCGTCAGCCTGTTTGCAGATTACGCCCCGCTTATTCTTCTCGATCAGGGGCCTGCGTTTAGCGCCTTCAGCAGTGAACAAATCAGTGCACTCGCGTATTTATCAGTGCAACTATTCGAACTGGGCTTCGCCACCAGTCTGATTTTCTTTGGGGTCAGCTGCCTGATGATGGCGTATCTGATCAGTCGCTCGAACTTTCTCCCCCGAATCCTCGGCCTATTATTGGCAATCGAAGCGATCGGATACTTGGTCAACAGCGGATTGCTGTTTCTCGATCCCGTGTTGCAGACTAAGATTTTTCCGTATTTCGCCGCCACCGCCCTTGCAGAAGTAGCGCTCTGCCTGTGGCTGATGATTGCGGGGGTGAACGCCGAGCGATGGCACGCCACCGCGCGCCTGGCGCAGCCACGCTGACGGACATCTCAGCGGGGCCTTACGGCTCGCGCACCACGCTGTGCGAATCGAGCTTGTAGACCACGCCTTGTTTCATGACGAAGCTCACCTTGCGCATCAGGCTGATGTCCTCGAGCGGATTGCCCGGCACGGCCACGACATCGGCGAACTTGCCTGCTGCGATTGAGCCCATATCTTGTTCGTGCCTGAGCAGCTGCGAGGCATTCACTGTCGCCGCTTGGATGGCGTAAAGGGCCGGAATGCCCGCATCGACCATCAGCTCGAACTCATGGGCATTCTCCCCATGCGGATAGACGCCGGCATCCGTGCCGAAGGCGATTTTGACATGCGCCTTGTATGCGCGGCCTGCCGTGGCCTGGATGAGAGGCCCGATGGCCAGCGCCTTGGCCGTCACTTGGGGCGGATAGAATCCAGGGATCTTGGCCTTTTGTGCCACGTAATCACCGGCGATGATGGTGGGCACGTACCAAGTACCGCGCTCCACCATGAGTTTCATGTCGGCATCATCCAGATAGGTGCCGTGCTCAATCGAATCGACGCCGCCGACCACCGCGCGACGAATGGCTTCCGCACCATGCGCATGCGCGGCCACGATGAAACCGTAGTCGTGCGCCGTGGTGACGACCGCGCGGATTTCCTCCAGCGTGAGCTGCGAATTGTCGCCGCTCGCGCTCTCATCGAGCACGCCGCCCGAGGGCATGATCTTGATGACGTCGTCGCCCTGTTTGTAATGCTCACGCACCGCCTTGGCCGCATCTTCGACACTATTGATGATGCCTCGATTGGGTCCCGGGTCGCCTGCCAAATCGTCTCGGTAGCCGTCGGTCGGGTCTGCGTGTCCGCCCGTCGATCCAATCGGTACGCCGGCGGTGTAAATACGGGGACCCGGGACAATTCCGGCGTTGATCGCGTTACGCAGCGCCACAGTTTCGTTCGCCGTGTCGCCTAAGTTGCGCACCGTCGTGAATCCGGCCAACAGGGTGCGATTCGCGAACACCGTCGAGCGCACCACGTAGTCCGCGACGTTCCAATGAAAGGTGTCTATGTAGCGCGTCTTGTTGAATTCGAATGAAAGGTGCGTGTGGGTGTCGATGAGCCCCGGCAGACAAGTTTGCCCCGGCAGCTCAAGCGCCGTAGCGCCGGCCGGCGTCTGGAAGCCCGGCAGCACATCCCGGATTCGGCCGGAGTCAATGATGACGGTCGTCTCGCCGAGCATGCGCCCTTTCACGACATCTAACAGATGAGGACAATGTAGCGCCGTAGGAACCGCCGGCGCTGCAGGGTCGGCCGCCATCGCGAGGCCTGCTGCGGCTGTGCCGCCGACGGCGAGTGAAGTCATGAGCATCGAACGGATGATGGGATTCAGCATTCTATTTTTCCTTGGATTTCATGAACGCAGCGACATGTTCATTGAGAAACTTCGCATCGGCCGGCGCGACGCCGGCGCCCGCGGGATGGCCCCACAGCGAGGGAATCGGCGCCAGCGTGCAATGAGGAATGTACTGGGCCTCATAGCGTGCGTCGGTGATGGGGAAGTACATGTCGGTCAACGATGGCATGTACAACACCGGGACTTTGATCGACTTGAGCGCCGCGACGACGTCGCCCTTGAACGGCGGCGTGGTGCCGACATCGTGGATCTCCCAGGTGCGCATCTGCAGGATCAGATTATTGGCATCGGCGCCCGGAATGAAGTGATGGCGGAAATGATCGACCACCTCGTCATAGGATTTGCCGAAACTTGAGTTCGAGCGCCACAACTCCTGACGCCACCATTCCTGTGAAAACAGCCACCCGGCCCAGACCATCGAGAACGCTTCGATGCCGCGTGCGGGCTCCTCGACGTAGTTGCCGTCCTGGAAGGCGGAATCGGCGGTGAGCGCGGAGATTTCTCCCTCGAGACGCACCTTGCCGTGATCGTAGGATTTTGCCGTCCCCGAGGTAGCGACAATGCGATCCATGAAGTCCGGATAACTCACCGCCCACTGGAACGCCTGCTGCGCGCCCATGGAAAAGCCGATGACAGCACGCAAATGCTTGACGTGGAGTTCTTCGGTGAGCAGCGCATGCACGATGGCGACGTTGTCACGGATGCTGGTCACCGGGAATTTCGGTCCATGAAACGGTGCCGGGGTATTGCTCGGTGAGGAGGAACGGCCGTTGCCAAATAATTCGCTGGTCACCAACAGATACTTCTTCGGGTCGAGCGCTTTGCCAGGCCCAATCAGCCAGCCGTACCCGTGCATGTCCGCCATATAGTGGGACGGCAGCAGAATGGCGTTATCGCCGGCCGCATTCAGTTCACCATACGTGCCGTAAACGATGTGCGCTTCCGGCAACACCGTGCCGCCTTCGGTCTTAAAGTTCTTGACGATGAATTCGTGCTGCGTCGGTTCAGGCGCGGGTGCCGCAGACTGTGCGTAGGCAACCGTCTGCGTCAATAGCAGTAAGCCCACGCATCCCACGATAAACGATCGGGATATCTTCATTAGCCTGTCATCCGCGGTGCGATGCGGGCACTCGCCGCGCGCTCGTATGCGCGGGCTACTTGCAACAGCAGGCCATCCTGATATCGCTTGGTGACTAGCGTGATACCCACGGGCAATCCGTCCACCAATCCGGCCGGAACGGTAATGCTTGGGTAACCCGCGATGGCCGCGGCGCTTGCGATCTGCGACCAGCCTCCGCCGCGCCGGTCGCCCCACACAGGATCGATCAATTCCGCCGGACCGTTGCTCGGCGTCAAAAGCACTTCGGCACTATCGAGCAGCTTGGCAAGCCCTTCTGCGTCAAGCGCGTGGTCGAGCGCCGCGCGGCCTTTGACGTATTTTTCATCGCTTAACGGGCCTCGTTCCTGCGCCATCTCGAAGATCTCCTGACCGAAGATCACCAGCTCCTGGTCTTTGTGCGCTTGGTTGAAGGCGATCAAATCGGCCAGATTGCGAGGTTCAACCTGCGACGGGTTCAGGCCTGCAAGATAGTCATTGATGGCTGCCTTAAATTCGTACAGCAGCGCTTCCAGGGAAAAGGCCTCCATCTCTTTGAAGGCATCGGGATTTTTTAAGTCGACCAGCACCGCGCCTTCGTGCTCAAAGACCGCGTGAGCATTGAGAAACAACTGCTTCGTGCCCGGGTGGACGCCATCGGGCAGGGGCATTACACCGACCCGCACGCCATTTAATCGGAAGTCCTCGAGCGAGTTGCCGTGCTTGCCGTACCCCAGCGGCCGCTCGACGATGATGTTGGCCATCAGCGCCGCGTCCGCAACCGTGCGGCACATCGGCCCGGCCGTATCCTGACGCGGCGACACGGGCACCACCCCCTTGCCGCTGACCAAGCCCACCGTCGGCTTGAAGCCGACCAGACCGTTCAACGAGGATGGCGAGAGAATCGATCCATTGGTTTCGGTGCCGATCGCGCCGGCGCAAAAGCTGGCCGCGGACGCGGCGCCCGAACCTGCGCTCGACCCTGAAGGATTACGGTCGCGAGCATATGCGTTGCGCACCTGGCCGCCGACGCCGCTCCAGCCGCTGCACGAGCGTGTGGAACGAAAGTTGGCCCACTCGCTTAAGTTCGCTTTCCCCAAGATGACTGCCCCGCTGGCGCGAAGTCGCGCGGCGAGCGGTGCGTCCGGCCGCCTGGAATTGGCCAGTGCAAACGATCCGGCCGTGGTCGGCAGCGGATCCTGACTCTCGATATTGTCTTTCAACAGAATGGGCATGCCATGCAGCGGGCCGCGCAATTTCCCGGCCTTGCGTTGCCGGTCGAGCGCGCGGGCATCGGCGATGGCATTGGAATTCAAGGACAACACCGAGCGATGCTCAGGACCCGCATGATCGTAGCGGGCAATGCGGTCCAGATACGCCGCCGTCAGCGCCTCGGCGCTGGTCGCGCCCGACGCCATCGCTGCTTGCAGCGCAGCCATCGACTGCTCGGTGGGATCGATGGAGCGTTCCGCGGCCCGCGCCATTTCACCTGCGACGGTGGCAAGCGACAAAACACCGACCGTGGTGATGAAGTCTCGACGATGCATGGAGTTTCCCTATTTCATACGTTATTCAAGCCGGCCAATCGAAACTACATCGGCGCCGAAGTCCGCGTCAATTTGCCGAAGCGCTTCACAGGAATGTAGTACAACATTTTTGCGTCTCGAAAGGTCCATGAAAAAAGGCGTTTCTTGCGGTTTTTAAAGCGCTGTCATGCATGCACGCAACTTACACATGCAGAAATCGCGTTTACCGAAAAAAGTCGCTCCGCTAGTGTTGCGGATCGCTGAAGATAGCTCCCTTAAAGCAGAGATCGCGTGTCAATTAAAAATCCGAGTGTCTCAATCCTGCAAAAGCTCGTTGCCTTCGACACAACCTCCCGCCATTCGAACCTGCCGCTGATCGAATGGATCGCGAATTACCTCGATTCGCACGGCGCGCGCGTTCAGCTGATCTACAACGAAAGCAAAAATAAGGCCAATCTGCTCGCCAGCATTGGCCCGGAGGTCGCGGGCGGCATCGTGTTGTCCGGCCATACGGACGTGGTTCCGGTCGATGGCCAGGAATGGACCAGCGACCCATTTACGCTGGCGGAGCGCGACGGACGACTGTATGGACGCGGCAGTTCCGACATGAAGGGCTTTATCGCCAGCAGCCTTGCCGCTGTTGAGCGGTGGCAGGGATTGACCCTGCTCCGGCCGCTGCATTTTGCCTTCTCCTACGACGAGGAGATCGGTTGTTTCGGCGCGCATTCACTGGTGGAGCGAATCATCGGCAGCGTGCCGCCGCCCGCCTTTGCCATCATCGGAGAGCCCACCGACATGCGCATCGGCGTGGCGCACAATGGCGTGACCGGCTTGCACACCAGCTTTCGGGGCATGGCCGCGCATGCCAGCGACCCCTCCCGTGGCGTGAACGCCATCGATGCGGCCACCGACTTCGTGCATTTCCTGCGCGGCGTCGCCGCTCAGCAGCAACTGCGCGGCCGCGGCTGCACGTTCAACGTCGGCCAAATCGCCGGCGGCACCGCGACCAATATCGTCGCCGAGCGCTGCAGCGTTCGCTGGGAATATCGCACCACGGCCAACGAATCGGCGATCGTCATTCAGAAAGCGATCGACAATTACCTGAAGGGGCAGGCTTTGGCGGCGATTGAAGTCGCCAGCGAAATCGAACTCGATGTACCGCAATTCGTTAGCGGCCTTCCCGCGGAGGCCCTTCAGGTGCTGACCGACTTCGGCGCCAAACTGCCGCTGACCACGCTGCCATTCGGCAGCGAGGCGGGCATATTCGAACGCTCCAGCATTCCCGCGGTGGTGTGCGGGCCCGGCTCCATCGATCAGGCGCACCGACCCGATGAATGGATCGCGCGTGCGGCACTCGAGGAATCCGAACGTTTCATGTCAAAGCTGGGGTCGTGGGCGACCTTCGCTGCGACCGCCGTCACGCACTGAACCAACTCGCGCGATCCCGGTTGAATCGTTCGCGCAGGAATCGCAACAGCACTTTCGTACGGTGCGACTTGTTGGCAATGGGGCGCGAGACCAACCACAGGTTCAAATAGCATTCCGTCGGCAGCGGCAGCGCGATCAAATCCGGGGCTGCGCGTTTATAGAAGTTGGGTAGCAGGCCGATGCCCATGCCGCTGCGGATGGCGGCCAGATACACGGACGCGGAATCCACTTTCAGCGGAATGCGGCGCGCGGGTAGCACCTGCTTATTCCACCAGCTAAGGTCCGCACAGCCTCGGTAGGGCACATAGTCCACGAATTGATGCTCACTGAGGTCATCGAGCGTGCGCGGCCGGCCCTGCCGCTCCTCGTAGCAGGCCGACATGAACAGCGCGTGCTCGACTTTCACGATTTTAGAGGCGACCAGGCGCGGATTTTTTGGCCGCTCGATGAACACGGCAAGATCGGCCTCATGGGAGAACGGGTCGCCCCCGCCGCGATCGGTGACCAGGTCGATGCTCACGCCGGAATGCGTGCGGCAAAAATCCGCCAGCGCCGGCACCAGCCACAGATAACCGACCCCCTCCGTGGCGAATACTCGCACGGTGCCCGAGGGTCGCGAATCGAACCCGAGCAGGCTGTACTCGATGTCGGTGGCCGCCTCCTCCATGGTCATGGCTTTGTCGTAAAGAATCTTGCCTGCGTTGGTGAGACGCATCCCGGTGGCATGACGCTCGAATATCTTGGTGCCTATGTAGGCCTCGAAGCGCGCCACCCGCCGGCCCACGGTCGACTGGTTGGTGGCGAGCGCCAGCGCGGCAGAGTTAAAGCTGCCGAGCTTGGCGGTGGCAATGACGTACTGGATGTCGCTCCAATTATTGAGGCGAGTCCTACCTGGTGCACTGGGTATGTTCGTATCCAAAGTTACCTCGGGGGCGGTCCTGACGGATTTGCGCCATAGCGTTGGAACCAACTCATCATATAAAGCTGTGTGCGCATCCAGTTGGATGGCTTGGTGTTCGCCGTTCCGTGGTACTCGCCATCGAAGCGCAGCAATGCCGCCGGCACGCCGCGAAGCTTCAATGCGGCGTAATACTCCTCGGTCTGAGCGATGGGCGTGCGGCGATCAAGCTCACCCGTCATCAGCAAGGTCGGCGTATTCACGTTGCCGACATGCATCAGGGTGGACTCGGCCAGCCAATCGCTCGGATCTTCCCAGAAGGGCTTCTTGAAAAAACGCATCGTGAACAATGGAATATCCGTCTCGCCCAGCATGCTGATCCAGTCGGTGACCGGACAGCGGACCGCCGCAGCCGCGAAGCGGTTGGTCTGCCCGATGACCCAGCTCGACAGCACGCCCCCGCCGCTGCACCCGGCCACGTACATCTGCTTCTCATCGACGCTCCCCTGTTTGATGACGGCATCGACACTGGCCATCAAATCATCGGTGTCGACGCCCGGATAATGCCGCGCGATGGGCTTGATGAAGTCGTTCCCATAGCCGGTCGAGCCGCGCGGATTGACGTATAGCACCAGGTAGCCGTTGGCTGCGAAATTCTCGAACGCGGGATTGAAGCCCACGTCATACATGCCATAGGGACCGCCGTGGATCTCGAGTAGCAATGGATAGCGCTTGGCAGGATCGAAGCCGGGTGGTTTAACCACCCATCCCTGGACTCGGGCGCCGCCGGAGGAGTCGACCCAAATCTCATCAACCTGGGCGAGCTGCATGTCGCGCAGCAGCTCATCGTTCAAATGCGTCAAGCGCCGGCTCTTCGCCGGGGCCTTCGGATCGAGCAAGTCGACATCGCCCGGCGATTGAGGCCCAGATCGCACCGTCACCAGTGCGCCTTTCCCCACCGCGAGACTGCGCACGACCTCCGCACCACGGGTGAGCTGGCGTACCCCGCCGCGAGCGGACCACGCGTACACATGCGCGCTGCCGCGGTCTTGCGCCGTGAAATACACGGCGCTGCTGTCGGGCGCCCACACCAAGGACTCCGGTTCGCGATCGAAACTCGCCGATTGTTCGACAATGTTCGAGCCATCCGCCGCCATGGTGTAGAGATTGCCGACGCGATAGCCATCGCTATTCTTCGGAAAGCCGACATAAGCAATGCTCTTGCCATCGGGGGATACGGCGGGACGGCGCCAGCTGCCGACGGTGGTCGTCAAACGTCGAGCATTACCGGTGTTCAAGTCGACCAGGTAGAGATAGCAGTCTTGGTCGTTGCGGTCAGCATCCCCTTCGTTAAAACCTTCAACGATGGCGGAGCGCCCGTCAGGCGTGAAGGCCCAATCCGCCGATTGGACATACTCGTACACGCTTTCGGTGATGCTCCATTCGCCGTGAGTGATCTGCCGCGGTGCGCCACCATCCGCGGCCACCAGAAATAAGTGCCTAAACCCACGCTCGGTGAGTCCCACATGATCACGCCGGTAGTGCAGGCGCTCGGTGTAGCGCGGGTTGCTGGCCCATTTCGCGCCGTCGGGCGCCGCGGGCATATCGATCGCCCATTTCTCGGGACTCGGCACCACCATGCTGAAGCCAACGCTGCGGCCGTCGGGAGACCAATGCAGATCCGCGGGCGCTTCTGCGCCCCAGGTCAACTGCGTCGCGAGTCCAGGCGTGTTCAATTCCTGCACGAAGATCTGCGGAACGCCGTTTTGCGCCTCGGCAACATAGGCGATGCGCGATCCTTTGGGCGCCCACATGGCACCGCTGCCTTTGGCCAGAAATCGGTGGTGCTGGCCGTCCGCACTGACCAGCCAAATCGCAGACTGCGGCCGGTCCGCCATCTTGTCGACCATGGTTCGCGTGTAGACCACCTGTGTCCCGTCGGGCGAGACTTGCGGATTGCTCGCCTCCTGCAAATCGAGATAGCGGTCGACCGTAAACTTACGCGCGGCCTCGGCGGGTGCGGCATGCACCACGCCTGTTGAGCAAATCAATGCCAGCCAACACATCGCTGTGCGACCGGCCAGGGGAAGGCGCGTGATCATGGTTTGTCCTGTATTCAATTGAAACTTCGAGCCATCGACTAATTGGCGGCACGGCGCACGCTGTCGTATTGCATGCCGCGCAAGCCCAAGTGAATCATCTGCGACGAGCGCAGCAATGCCGCTTGCAGCCAATCCGTGGTTGCTGGATAAAAGAAATCGGTCAAATCGCTGCGTATCGTCGAACTCAGCGAAGCCCATGCATCATGAAAATTTCGCAGTCGACAGTCGTCTACTTGCAGTTCGAGCAGTCCTGCCAGAGGCAAGGTGCCGAATTCGATGGCCACGCAGGTGATCTCACAAGCCATCTCCTCCGCAATCCACGACAGCAAGTTGCCGTGAACCTCGTAAGGTACTGAGGGGTCTTCACTAACCGCGGAAACGCCGGGGCCGAAATAGCTGCGCGCCCGCTGCAATCCGGCTGATCCCGCCGGCTCCACGGAGAGTAAGGTGCCGTAGCCGTAGGGGCCAAGCCCAGTATGCACATCGAGTACCACGGCGCGCTTCGCAGAGGTTGCATGCCTCTCCACGATGGCGCGCAGCGTCGTGTTCGACCACGTCGGCTGAGAGCCGCCGTATCCAACCCCGTCGCTGTGCTGATATTGACCGGAGAACAACGCGACCGCCAAGGCCGCATCACCGCTCTTGGCACGGAAGGCCGACAGCGAAGGATCATTGGCGGCTCGAACCACCGGCAGCGGATTGACCACCATCGCATGGATCGCCTCGTACAACGGGTTTTCGGGAAGCGTTTCCTCGAAGTCGCAGAAATTGCGATTCAAATCGACGTTGTCTTCCGTCTGGCGACGCGACCATGCGCAGCCCCAGGGATTGAGCATGTGAATGAGTAACACCGCCGTATCCGGCGGCAGATCGGCACGGCGATATAACCGCAGCCAGCCAACCTGGCAGCCCGAACCTGCGAAGCCTTCGACTCCATGCGTGCCAGAGATGACGACCAGCAGATTGGCCGCATCGGCCGGTCCCACCAATGCCACGTCGGTGGTCAACGTTTCGCCGGCGGGCCCTTTGAGAGGATGCGCGTGTTCGAACAGCGATGCACCTTGGACCAGGCACGCCTCGCGAAATAATTGACGCGCTTCCGCATAGGAGGAGGCAAAAAAGCCCGGCGCCGAATCCATGATCTCCATCAGGTGTTTCATGCCTGCGGATACTAGCGCGCCGGATCAACCTCACCGGCAGATGCGGAATTGATCCGCATTTGTGCGTGTGAGCTTAGTTAGCCTGTGCGTGCAGCACACGCGGCGATACGGGCGTCGGCGAATGCTCGAACCAACGACCGCGGTCGTGCGCAAATCGCTTTTGCAAGAAGGACATCGCAAGCTGCGTGCGCCGCGACTTGTTGGTTTCCTCATGCGACACCATCCACAGCGACGATGTACAGCCAGAGTCGAGCGCAAGTTCGAGCAGATCCGAGGCTGCCAGGTTATAAAACAACGGCAGCAGGCCGATGCCCACCCCGCTGCGGATGGCGGCGAGATACACCGAGGCCGAATTGGTCCGAAAACGGACTCGCTGTCCCACCGTGAAACTTTCGAGCCAGCAATTCACATCCGAGCTGCCATTGTAGGGGGTGTAGTCGCAGAAGCCGTGCGTCGCGAGTTCGACTGCGCTGCGCGGAACGCCGAACTTCGCGGCATATTTCTGCGACAAGAAGAAGCCTAACTTGACTCTCGCGACGCGCGAGACGACCAGCCTAGGTTCGGTCGGACGATCCAGCGTGATCGCGATGTCCGACTCGCGCGCCAACAGATCGGCGCTATCACGGTTCGTCAAAACCTCAATATTGATGTCCGGGTACAACTCGCAAAACTCGGCGATCACCGGGGTCAGCCACAGATACCCCAACCCCTCAGTGACGGAGATGCGCACCGTTCCCATGGGCTCCGTGTCCAGCCCGGTCAGCTGAGCACCAATTTCGCGCGTGATGCTTTCCATGGCCACGGCCTTGTCGAACAGGATCTGGCCGGAGGGCGTCAGTTCCATCCCATGCGCATGGCGGTCAAAAATCTTGGTGCCGAGCGCGCTTTCTAAGCGCTGAATGCGTCGCGCGACCGTGGATTGGTTCGTTTCCAGCAGCTTTGCGCCCTTCATGAAGCTGCCAAGCCGCGCCACCGCCAGCACATACTGCAGGTCATTCCAACTGCCGAAGCCGCTCGCTTTCTGCATTGATCCTCTCG
This sequence comes from uncultured Steroidobacteraceae bacterium, assembly GCA_964657675.1. Classification (GTDB taxonomy): domain Bacteria; phylum Pseudomonadota; class Gammaproteobacteria; order Steroidobacterales; family Steroidobacteraceae; genus Bog-1198. Next base: position 476 of record CAZZWE010000053.1, on the reverse strand, counting down.
ACGTAGTCATCCGGACCCGAGAATAACGCTCGGCTTGCAAATAACTCAATCGAGAGTTGCATATTTGCGGCGGTGCCGTATGTCGGTGCGTCGCCGGCGACAGTCGGGGCTAGGCTGGTGCGTAGATTATGCTCGCAAAAGTGCGACTCACATCCGCGGCGGCATGTATGGCATTACCCCGCACGGGTCGATAGCGTGGACCGATGAACAGTAAAGCTAAAATTATCGCAGCCACGGCCTTAGGGAACGCGCTCGAATACTACGATGTCATCATTTACAGTACTTTCGCGCTGATCATTGCCCAGGAATTCTTCCCCAGCAGCGACGCGGATACCTCCCTGCTGATCGCCTTTGCGACTTTCGGCGTGTCGTTTTTTTTCAGACCCTTGGGCGGTCTGGTCCTAGGAACCCTGGGCGACCGTCGCGGCCGCAAAGCCGCCTTGCTGCTGACCCTGTCGTTGATGCTGCTCGGTACC
>CAZZWE010000052.1:0-26952 GCA_964657675.1 uncultured Steroidobacteraceae bacterium | reverse complement strand
AAAGCCGCCATGCTTGGCGATCTGCTCCAGCATGTGATCGAAGAATCCTAGGCCCGTTGCGACCGAGGAGGGGCCTTCACGCGACAGATCGACGCTGACGACCACATCGGTTTCCTTGGTGGTGCGCCGCACGCGGGCGCGCCGCGAGGATTCGATGATTCGCCGTGTGATGGCAGGCCAGGCATCGTGTGCATCGCCGCGCAGGACGATGCGGATGCCTTGAATCCCGAGATTAGCCGCAAATTCCAAGTCGGTATCCCGGTCGCCAATCATGTAGCTGTGTTTCAGATCGACGACATTCGCCTCCATGAAATCCTTGACCATGCCAGGATTCGGCTTACGGCAATCGCAGCCGTCGCTTTTGAAATGCGGACAGACGAACACCGCTTCGAACTCGATGCCTTGCGATGCAAATAGGTCCAAGATGAATCGATGCGCGGTGTCAAAGGACTCGCGCGGGAAACGCGGGGTGCCGAGTCCGTCTTGGTTGGTCACCATGACAAAGGCAAAGCCCGCGCGTTTCAGTTCTTGCAGCGAGGCCATGACATCGGGCATCAGGCTGATCTTGGCCAGACTGTCGATTTGCTCATCGGCCACTTCTTCATTGAGCGTGCCGTCGCGGTCCAAAAATAAAATGCGCCGTCCGCTCATCGCGACCCTACACTGGCGAGCAGCGCGGCATTTTGCTCGCGTGTGCCCACGGATACTCGGACCGATCGCGGCAAGGCCGGATAGGCGCGCAGGTCGCGCACGATGGTGCCGCCTGCCATGCTGTCTTTCATGAAGCGCTCCGCGTCATTGCAATCGAGTAACAAAAAATTGGCGTCGCTGGGCCAGACCTTGTCCACCAGCGGCGAAGCTTCCAGCCCACGGCGCAAGGTTTCCCGTTCCGCCAACAAGCCGTCACGCCGCGCTTTGGAGCGGGCCAGCTCAGCCGGCTGCAAGGCCTGCAGCGCCGACTCGATGGTCGACTGCGTCAGCGCGTAGGGCGGAATCACGCGCTTGGCCATCTCTATCAATTCCGGTGCCGCCAACAAGGCCCCGAGCCGCGCGCCGGCCAGTGCATGCGCCTTGGACAGCGTCCGTAGGATCACGAGGTGCGGGAATCGCTTGAGCCACTGCGACAAGCTGGGCGTCTCGGCCCATTCGATGTAGGCCTCATCGATGACGACGATGGCCCGCCCTTCGAACCCCAGGCACGCCGCCTCCAGCATGTCGCGGTCGAGCAGGTTGGCGGTCGGGTTATTGGGTGAGCATAAAAAGACCAGCTTGACCTCGGGCCGCCATGCCTGCAGCAACTGGTCCGCATCGACATTCCATCCTTGCTCGCGGTTCAGAGGCAGTTCAGCCACCTGTGCACCCTGAATGCGTGCCGCGACTTGATACATGCCGAACGTGGGTGTGCACTGCAAAATCGAATCCTGACCGGCGCGCAGGAAAATCCGCGCCAACAGATCGATGGCCTCATCGGCGCCCCGAGTCGCCAGCACATTCGAGGCCGGCACCTCATAAAGAGCGCTCAAGCGTTCAATCAGCGCGGCGGGCTGCGGTTCCGGATAACGGTTCAGCCCCAGGGCGCTGGTGTCGCCGCTCGGGCGCCAGGGCGCTTCGTTGGCGTGCAGACGGGTCAGTCCCGGCAGCCAGGCGGCGTGTGAGTACGCCTTCAGAGCGACGATTTCCGGCCGCGCCAATTTCACAGCGACGCTCATGACAAAGCGGCCAGGCGAATGGTGACGGCGGCGGCATGCGCATCCAGACCTTCCAGCTCGGCCAGGATTTGCGCCGTCGGACCCATCTCGCGCAGGCCTTGCGGTGTGATCTCTTGAACCGTGATGCGCTTTTGAAAATCTTCCAGGGACAAGCCGCTGTAGGAGCGGGCATAGCCGTAGGTCGGCAGCGTGTGATTGGGACCCGAGCAGTAATCGCCCATGGTCTCCGGCGACCAAGAGCCCAAGAACACGGCGCCCGCGGCCGTCACTCCTGCCAAACAGGCGCGCGGGTCGCGCACCTCCAGCAGCAAATGCTCGGGCGCATAGAGGTTCGCGAGGTGCACCGCGGTGTCCAGCGTATCGACGATGATGAATCGCATCGATGTGACGGAGGATTCCAGGATGGCACCGCGCGATAAGTGCCGTCGTTGGCGCGTGACCTCTTCCGTGACAGCCTCCGCCAACAGAGCGTCGGTGGTCACTAGGATCGCCTGAGCCTCCGGGCTGTGCTCGGCCTGTGCCAGCAAGTCGGCCGCCACGAAGTCGGGGCGGGCGCTGTCATCGGCGATCACCATCACTTCGCTGACACCGGCCGGCAGGTCGACCGCGGCGCCGGCGGGATCCTGCGAAACCAATAATTTCGCCGCAGTCACCCAGGCATTCCCGGGTCCGAACACCTTGTCGCACTTCGGCACGCTGGCCGTGCCAAACGCCATGGCGGCGACGGCTTGCGCGCCGCCGACTTTAAACACCTGCTCGATGCCGGCTTTGCGCGCTGCGACCAATACCGCTGCATTCACGGCGCCATCGGCCGAGGGCGGCGTGCACAGGATGCGCACCGGACAGCCGGCGATGGCGGCGGGGACGGCCAACATCAGCGCGGTCGAGGGCAAAGGCGCGGAGCCTGCGGGCACATACAGTCCGACGGCACGGATCGGTACGCTAAAGCGTTCGCATAAGACGCCGGGCGCGGTGTTGACCCGCACGGGCACCGGCGTCTGAGCCGCATGAAAAACCTTGATCGCTTCCAAGGCGCGTTCGATGGCGGCGTGCTGCGCAGCCGTCAGTGCACCCTCGGCGGCGTCAAACTCATCGCGGGTGACCTGCAGTCGTTCCAGGCGGGGGCCGTCGAATTGTTGCGTCAGCGACAACAAGACGGCGTCGCCCTGTTGGCGCACTCGCTCGATGATGCCCCGCGCGTCCGCGGTGACCCGCACCGCATCGCGCTGCGCCGGCCGGCAGAGCAGATCGCGTTGCTCGGCCGCATTCAAGCTGTGCCAAAGAATCGTGCGCATCAGTATCTCAAGCCAACATCTTCTCGACGGGCAACACCAGGACCGAGGTGGCGCCGGCGCCTTTCAAATCCTCGAGCAATTCCCAGAAGACGTTTTCCCGGCACACGGCGTGCACTGCCACGCGATCGCCCAGGCCTTCCAAGGGGATGACCGTCGGCGCCTCGCTGCCGGGCAATATTTTTGCAATCGCGGCCAGGGCGGAGCGGGGCGCATGCAGCATGATGTACTTGCTGCCTTTGACCTGCTCGACGCCGTCGATGCGCATCAACAGTCGGCGCGTCCACTCCTGCTTTTCCAGCGGCACCGGCATCGGAGTGCGGATCAGCACCGCCTGGCTTTCCAATACCGTTTCCGCCTGCCGCAAATGATTCGCTGCCAATGTAGAACCGGTCGACACCAGATCGCAGATCACATCGGCGCGCCCCAAGCGTGGCGCAATTTCCACCGCGCCGGATAACACCACCACTTCGGCGTTGATGCCGCGCTCGGCGAGAAAGCGGCTCAGGATGTTCGGATAGGTGGTGGCGATGCGCTTGCCTTGCAGCGAGCCGGCGTCGCGGTAATTGAAACCGTCGGGCACGGCGATGCACAGCTTGCAGCGGCCGAAGTCCAAGGTCTGTACCAACTCGAACAAAGGACCCACGCCGCGAGCGGCGAAAGCCAGGCGGCTCTCCTCGACCACGTTCAGGCCCACCAACCCTAAGTCACAGACATCCTCTTGGACCAGATCGGGGATGTCATCGTCGCGCACGAATAGAACATCGAGCGGCATGTTCTCGCCGTAGCACATCAATTGATCTTTGCCGCGGCTGTACTTCAGTCCGCAGGTGGACAACAGGTCGAGCGATGCCTCGGTCAAGCGACCACTTTTTTGCACCGCGATTTTCAGGCGGGTGGCGCTTTCTGCCGGTTCTGGATTACGCATTGAGCTTCAGCCTATCGGTGACGGCGCGGTAGCCGCCGTTGCCTTGCATGAGATAACGGGCCACGCGGCCGATGGTGGTGACGCTGACACCGGTTTGCTTGTGAATCTCTCGATAGGGTAGGCCGCGTTCCAGCAGCTCGACCACCGCCCAGCGGTCAGCCATGGCCTGCAGCTCCGCCGGGGTGCATAGGTCGCGAAAAAAACTGCGGCATTCCTCCAGCGATTGCAACGCCAAGATGGCGGTGCAGAGCGCGCGTTCATGTTGCTGTTCCTGGCGCAGGGTCATAGGCCGGTTGGTTTTCATAATCTCGATTCGATGTATTAACGTACTAGTACATTAGTACATTATGCAGGGCGCCGCAAGCGGCCTATGCCGGCGGGCGGGGAGCGCAGGCCGGCGTCGATTGCCTGCTATTTCCTTGACGAGGCGGAGCCGCGTGCCTAGAATTTGCCGCAACTTATCTAGACCGGCTGAGGGAAAGGCCCTTAGAAGCCGGGGCAACCATCGAATCCATCCTTGTGGTGCGATCGAACGGTGCCAACTCCTGCGGACATGCCCGTTAATAGGCGCGTCCGGTAGATAGGCCGCCGATTTCACGGGAAACCGTGTCTTAAATGGGCTACGAGCCGGTGCTCCAGGGGTTGTCGAACCTATGAGGAGCCAGTCGCAACGTGGTCGATGTTTCACCTAAATTTTCCGATGACACCTTGAAGTTGGCGCCATTTGCGCTGCACTACGGCGGTACGCTGCCGGACGCTCACATAACCTACCGGCTGATCGGCAACGAGCAAGGCCCGTTGGTGGCTGTCCTTGGCGGCATATCCGCCCACCGCATGGTCGCCGGTGCCCCCGGCGAACACTGGTGGCCGGAGATGGTGGGCCCGGGCCTTGGCATCGACACGCGGCATTTCCAGGTGTTGGGTGTGGATTACCTGGGTGGCCGAGGCCAGAGCTCGACGCCCGCCGCTGGGGACACGTTCCCCTCGATTAGCTCCTACGATCAGGCCAAGGCGTTGAGCCTGATCGTGCAGCGCTTAGGAGGCAAACCCTTGCACGCCATCGTCGGCGCATCGTACGGCGGCATGGTGGCGCTGTGCTTTGCGGAAAAACACGCGTCATTGGTCAAGCACATTTTGATTTTGAGCGCAGCCGACAAGGCGCAGGTGTTGTCGACGGCATGGCGCAGCGTGCAGCGGCAGATCGTGCGCGAGGCGATCGCCCGCGGCGACGGTGCGTCGGGCTTGAAACTGGCACGCGCACTGGCGATGGCCACCTATCGCAGTTCGGTGGAGTTCTCGCTGCGCTTTGGCGGTGAGCCCACTCGCGCGCCTGACCGGTTCCGCTTTCCCATCGAGGACTATTTGTTCGCGCGCGGCGATGACTACGTGCAGAAATATCGCGCCGAGTCATTTCTCGCCTTGAGCGAATCAATCGATTTGCATCGCATGGATGCCACGGCCGTGCAGACGCCGGCGACCTTGATCGCGGTGCGCGAAGATCAGTTGGTGCCCTTCGATGACATGCAGGCGCTGTCCGCGCGCCTTAATGGTCCACGGCAGCTGATCGAGATCAATTCCATCTTCGGGCATGACGCTTTTCTGAAGGAAAGCGCCGCCCTGACTCCCATCATCAAACAAGTCCTCGCAGAGCACAGCCCATGAGCAAGAAACCCTCCCGCAGTAAAAGTATCGCGACCCGATCGGTGCGCGCCGGTCTTGAATCGGACGCGCATCACGGCTCGGTGGTGCCGCCGATCTATTTATCCAGCAACTTTGCGTTCGAAGGACATCGCAAGCCGCGCAAGTACGACTACACCCGCTCCGGTAATCCCACCCGGGATCAATTGGCCGAAGCGTTGGCGGATTTGGAAGGCGGCGTCGGCGCGGTGATTACCTGCACCGGTCTGGCGGCCATTACGTTGATTTTGTCGACATTGCCGACGGGTGCACGCGTGATAGCGCCGTACGACTGCTACGGCGGAACCTATCGCATGCTGGCCGCGCTGCAAGCCAAGGGTGCGCTGCGCGTGGACTTCATCGACCAAAGCAATGTGGCCGAACTCAACGCCGCGCTGGCACAGCCCACGGCGCTGGTGTGGATCGAGACACCGAGCAATCCGTTGCTGCGCGTGGTCGACATCCGGGTGGTTGCGGATGCGGCGCATCGACATGGCGCGCTCGCCGTGGTGGACAACACGTTTCTGTCGCCGGTGTGGCAGCAGCCGATTGCATTGGGCGCCGACTTGGTGATGCATTCCACCACCAAGTATCTGAACGGTCACAGCGACGTGGTGGGCGGCGCGGTGATTGCCGCGAATCCGGAATTGCTCAGCAACCTCGCTTGGTGGGCCAACGCCATCGGCGTCACGGGCGCACCTTTTGACAGCTTCATGACCTTGCGCGGCGTGCGCAGTCTGCATGCCCGGATGCGGGTGCATGCGGAGAACACCGCGAAGATCGTCGAGTTCCTCGCGCAACACCCCAGTGTGGAGCATGTTTACTACCCGGGCCTCAAAGATTCTCCCGGACATGAAATCGCGCGCCGGCAACAATCCTGCTTCGGCGCCATGTTGAGTTTCGATCTGGCAGGCGGCGAACCTGCGGTGGCAGAATTTCTGCAAGGCCTCGAGTGCTTCACCTTGGCTGAATCCCTGGGTGGAGTGGAAAGCCTATTGGCTCACCCGGCGAGCATGACGCATGCCGGCATGGAGGAGAGTGCGCGGCTGCGTGCCGGGATCGGTCCGGGGTTGTTGCGCATGTCGGTGGGAATCGAGGATTCGGCGGACTTGATCGCCGATCTTGAGGCGGCGCTCGAGCGAGTCGCTAAATTGCAGCCAGCACCGCATCTGCGACGACGCGCGTTGTAGAGGACGGTCCCGTTTTGGCGAGGTCCGCCGGCAGCACGCCGGCGTCGATCGCCGAACCCACGGCAGCCTCCAAGGCCAACGCTTCGGCATCAAGCTTCAGCGAATAGCGCAGCAGCAAAGCGGCGCTCAACATCGCGGCGTACGGATTGGCGATGCCCTTGCCCGCGATATCGGGCGCCGAGCCGTGAATCGGTTCGAACAAGCCGCCGCGTCCTTGGCCGCCGAGCGAAGCGGAGGGCAGCAATCCCATCGAGCCCGCCAACATCGATGCCTCATCGGTCAAAATGTCGCCGAACATGTTTTCGGTGACGATGACGTCGAAATCGCGCGGGCGGCTGATCAAGTGCATGGCCGCGGAGTCCACCAACATATGTTCGAAACTGACGTCCGGAAATTCCGCCGGCAGAATGGCATCCACGGTGGTGCGCCACAGGCGCGAGGTCTCCAGCACGTTGGCTTTATCGACCGAGGTCAATTTACGGCGACGCGCTCGGGCGAGGCCGGCGGCCAAGCGCACCACGCGCTCGATCTCAGGCAGGGTATAGCGGCATACATCGACCGCTTCAGTGGCGGTGCGGGTCTTGTCGCCAAAATAAATCCCTCCTGTCAGCTCACGGACCACCATGATGTCAACGCCCTGCAGCAGCTCGGCCTTGATGGGCGAGGACTGCAATACAGCCGGGTGGGGCACGACGGGGCGAAGGTTCGCGAATAGGCCTAAGGCCTTACGCAATTGCAGCAAACCTTGTTCGGGACGTACTTTCGCGTTCGGGTCCGACCATTTCGGTCCGCCGACCGCGCCGAGCAGGACGGCATCGGCCCGCCGCGTCAACGCCAAGGTTTCCGCCGGCAGGGCGAAGCCCGTGGCATCGATGGCGGCGCCGCCGATCAGCGCCTCTTCAAAGTCAAATTGATGACCAAACTTGCGGCCAACAGCCTGCAGGGCGCGTACTGCCTCCGCGGTGACTTCGCCGCCGATCCCGTCGCCGGCCAGCACTGAGATCAACGCCTTCATGAATTCGCGCGCTCATACTGCTCGATCTGCGGCAGCTTGCTGCGCAGATAGCCCAGTTCATCGATGCCATTCAGCAGGCAGTGCCTTGCGAAGGCCTCGATGGGAAAGGTGACGCTCACACCGTTCGGCAAGCTCAAGCGGGCGTGTTCAAGGTCGATGTCCACTTCGGCGCCAGGATGCTCCAGCAACCAGTGTGAGGTGTCGGCGTCGACAACAATGGGCAGGAAACCATTCTTGAGCGAATTGCCGCGAAATATGTCGGCGATCTCCGTGCTGATCACGGCACGGAATCCGTAGTCGAGCAGTGCCCATGGCGCATGTTCCCGCGACGAGCCGCAGCCAAAGTTTTTTCCGGCAACCAACACCTGGGCGCCGTGCGCCGCGGGCTGGTTCAGCACAAATTCCGGGATGGGCGTGCCATCGGCACGGTAGCGCCAATCGGCGAACAATTGCGCACCCAGGCCTTGTTTGGTGGTGGTGGTTAAGAAGCGTGCCGGAATAATTTGGTCGGTATCGATGTTGCTCGAGGGGATGACCACCGTGCGGGATCGAAAACGCTGCACAGCCGAGGTCACAGCAACTCTCGGGGATCGGCGATCCGGCCTTTGACGGCACTGGCGGCGGCGGTGAGCGGGCTGGCCAGCAAGGTGCGTGCACCCACTCCCTGGCGTCCCTCGAAGTTACGATTGCTGGTGCTGATTGAATATTGACCGGCGGCCACCGTATCGCCGTTCATACCAAGACACATGGAACAGCCGGACTCGCGCCAATCGGCACCGGCTGCGCGAAAGATGTCGGCGAGACCGCTGAGCTCCGCCTGTTGCTTGATTTGCTGCGAGCCGGGAACGATCAGCAGGCGCACGCCGGGCGCCACTTTGCGGCCCTTCAACACGCTGGCGGCGGCTTCTAAGTCCTCGTAGCGGCCGTTGGTGCAGCTGCCGATGAATACGACGTCCACCGGTTTGCCCAGCATGGCTTCGCCATCCTGAAAGCCCATGTAGCGCAAAGCCTTGTCGAATACTTCATCGCCGCTCTTGTGCGGGATGGGTGAGTTGATCGGCAGCACCATGCCGGGATTGGTCCCATAGGTGATCATCGGCTCGATCAGCGCCGCATCGACATCGACCTCGGCATCGAAGCGGGCATCGCTGTCGGTGGCAAGGCCGCGCCAGCGCGTCACGGCCGCATCCCAATCAGCGCCCTGCGGTGCGTCGGGCTTGCCCTTCAAATAGGCGAAGGTCACCTCGTCGGGTGCAATCATGCCGGCACGTGCGCCGGCCTCGATGGACATGTTGCATACCGTCATGCGTTCATCCATCGACAACGACCGAATCGTTGAACCGCGATACTCAATCACGTAGCCGGTCCCGCCGGAAACACCAATCTTGCCGATGATGGCGAGAATCAAATCCTTGGCGGTCACGCCGGGCCGCAGGGTGCCATCGACGTTGATCGCCAAGGTCTTCGGTTTTCGCTGCAGCAAGGACTGCGTGGCAAACACATGACCCACTTCAGTGGTGCCGATGCCGAAGGCGAGTGCGCCAAAAGCGCCGTGCGTGCTGGTGTGACTGTCGCCGCAGACGATGGTCATGCCTGGCTGAGTTCGTCCCATTTCAGGGCTGATCACGTGCACGATGCCGCGGCGCGGATCACGCATCCCAAACAGCTTCACGCCAAACTCGGCGGTATTTTTTTCCAGCTGCTGCACCTGCTTGGCGGCGGCATCGACCTTGATCGGCGTCTTGCCAAATACCTGATCGGTCGATGTGGGAATCGAATGATCCATGGTCGCCAGCGTGCGTTCCGGCCGTCGTACCGGCAGGCCCAGCGTGCGCAATACGCTGAAGGCCTGGGGCGAGGTGACCTCGTGAATCAGGTGCAAATCGATGTACAACACCGCAGGTGTGTCGGCTGTTTCGGGCACCACTTCATGCGCCTCCCACACCTTCTCGAACAGCGTGCGCGCGGCCATGGCTTTACGCCTTGTCGCCTTCCAACCAGGGCATGCGGGCACGCAGCTGGGCGCCGACCTTTTCGATGGAGTGGGTCAGATCCGCCTTCAGCAGCTTGGAGTACTTACGCCGTCCGGATTTATTTTCGGCAATCCACTGACGCGCGAATTTTCCTTGCTGAATCTCCTCGAGGATCTTGCGCATCTCTTTCTTGGTCGCCTTGTTGACGATGCGCGGACCGCGGGTCAGATCGCCGTATTTGGCCGTTTCGCTGATGAAGCGATGCATCTTGGTGATGCCGCCTTCGTGCAGTAGGTCGACGATGAGCTTCAGCTCATGCAGGCACTCGTAGTAAGCGACCGCCGGCTGATAGCCTGCTTCGACCAAGGTTTCATAGCCCTTGACCACCAATTCGGTGGCGCCGCCGCACAGCACGGCCTGCTCGCCGAACAAATCCGTCTCGGTCTCTTCGGCGAAGGTGGTTTCCAGTACTCCGCCGCGCGTGCCGCCGATGCCATCCGCGTAGGCCAGTGCCTTGGCTTTGGCTTTCTTGGAAGGATTCTGAAACACCGCGATCAGACAAGGCACGCCGCGACCCTGTTGATACTGGCGTCGCACCAGATCGCCGGGACCCTTCGGCGCGATCAGCACCACATCCAAATCCTTGCGCGGCTTGATCTGCTTGAAGTGAATATTGAAGCCATGCGCGAACAACAGCGTGGCGCCTTTTTCGAATACTGCTTTGAGTTCTTCATAAAGCGGCTTTTGGGTGAGATCCGGCACCAGCATCGCGACCAGCTGCGCACCTTTGACCGCGGCGGCCGGTTCCATCACGGCAAGCCCATCCTTCTTCGCCTTGGTCCAACTGTCGCCCTTGCGTACGCCGACCACCACATCATAGCCGCTGTCGCGCAGGTTCAACGCGTGTGCACGTCCTTGGCTGCCATAGCCGAGCACGGCGATGCGCGCTCCGCGCAACGCTTTCTTGTCGACGTCTTTCTGCGAATACAAACGCATGCAAATCTCCTTCGCTAAAATTCACGATCCGAAAAAATGAGCGACCCGCGTTTAGCACTGCGTGCGGCAGCGGAGTCGGTAAGATGGTGGCGCTTAAGCGCTGTTTAAGTAGCCGCAAATAGCACCACAGAATCTCATATGATGCAAGAACTTCCAGGGGTCGGCGAATGAATCACGATAGCAGCAGTTCACTGCCTTTATGGCTGTTGTACGAGGATGAAATCGAGGTCTGGCGCAGTGCGCAGTCCGGCTTCACGCAGCAGTGGCTCGCGGATCAAAACTTCAAGTGCGAACGCCATCGGGTCGTGCTGTTGCCCGACGCCACGGGGACACTGAGCGGCGCGATCGGCGGGCTGGGAAAGCGCCAGGGCGATGTTTCGCTGTGGCATTCCGCTGGAATCGCGGAACGTTTGCCCGCGCGGCAGTTTCATTTGGCGCAGCCGTGGAGCGCCGGCGAGGCGACGCAGATTTGCTTGGGCTTTGCCTACGGCGGCTATCGGTTTGATCGCTACCGTGCGGTCAAGCATGAGAGCGCGCGGCTCAAGCCTGCGGACAACGCCGACCTGTCCTATGTGTCAAACGCTGCCGAAGCGCTGCACATGGCGCGGGATTGGATCAACACCCCGGCGGGGGACTTGGGGCCGGCAGAATTATCCGCTGCGGCTCGCCACGTGGCGCAGAGACATCAGGCGGATTTCAAGGAATGGGTTGGCGAGGAGTTGCTGGCCGAAAATTTCCCCGCCATTCACGCCGTGGGCCGTGCCGCGCATCAGGAACCTCGACTGATTGAGCTGCGTTCCTCGTCGGCGGGCGGCGAGACGTGGCCGCGGTTGACCCTGGTGGGCAAAGGCGTGTGTTTCGACAGCGGTGGCTTGGACATCAAACCGAGCAGCGGCATGGCGCTAATGAAAAAAGACATGGGCGGCGCAGCGGTTGCCTTAGGGCTTGCCCATCTACTGATGTTGGCCAAGGTGCGGGTGCGTCTGCGTGTGCTGATTCCGGCGGTCGAAAATGCCATCAGCGGCAACGCCTATCGTCCCGGCGATGTGTTGCAGACTCGCAAGGGATTGAGCGTGGAAGTAGGCAATACCGATGCCGAAGGGCGCCTGGTACTGTGCGATGCACTGGCATTGGCCGACGCGGAGCGGCCGGATCTGATCATGGACTTTGCCACGCTCACCGGGGCTGCCCGGGTGGCGCTGGGGCCGGAATTGCCTGCGCTGTTCGGCAATGATGATGCCGTCATCCAAGAGCTGGCGCGAGTTTCGGCTGCCGAGCACGATCCGGTGTGGCCGATGCCGCTGTGGGCGAACTACGAGGACGAGCTGTCCAGTAAAATCGCCGACCTCAACAACGTTGCTTCCTCCGGATTCGCCGGTGCGATTTTCGGCGCGCTGTTCTTGAAGCGCTTCGTCACCGAGTCGCCGCGTTGGCTGCATTTCGATTTGTATGCCTGGAATTCCAAGGACCGGCCCGGACGCAGCGTCGGCGGCGAAGCGCAGGTGTTGCGTGGCGCCTACCGTTACTTGGTGCAGCGTTATGGGATTGCGTAAGCTTATAGGCCATGAAAAAGAAAACAGTCACCGTTGATAAGCGCCGCTTTTCCCGGCTGGTGGTCGATGGGGTAAAGCAGACTCCGAGCCGCGCCATGTTGCGCGCCGTGGGATTTGACGATGGCGACTTCGAGAAGCCGCAGGTCGGCATCGCCTCGACATGGAGCAATTTGACGCCCTGCAATATGCATATCGACGAACTCGCGCGGCTCGCGGCCGGTGGCGTGGAGCAGGCCGGCGCCAAGGCAGTCACCTTCAATACCATTACCGTCTCCGATGGCATTTCCATGGGAACGCCGGGGATGCGCTATTCATTGGTGTCTCGGGAAGTGATCGCAGACTCCATCGAAACGGTGGTCGGCGCCCAAGGCTTCGACGGCGTGGTGGCCATCGGCGGGTGCGACAAGAACATACCCGGCTGCATGATGGCGCTGGCGCGCCTGGACCGGCCGGCGGTTTTTGTCTATGGGGGCACCATCAAGCCGGGCGCCAATCACACCGACATCGTGTCCGTGTTCGAGGCGGTCGGCGGCCATGCGCGTGGCACGGTGTCCGAGCATCAGCTGAAATTCGTGGAGCGCACCGCAATTCCCGGGCCGGGATCCTGTGCCGGCATGTACACCGCCAACACCATGGCCTCGGCGATCGAGGCGTTGGGAATGAGCCTGCCAAACAGTTCAGCCCAAGAGGCCATTTCCGGTCAAAAGCGTAACGACTGCGAGCGCGCGGGGGCCGCTGTGGTCAATCTGATCAATTTGGGTATCACACCGCGGCATATCTTGACGCGCAAGGCGTTCGAGAACGCTATAACCGTGGTCATCGCCCTCGGCGGCTCGACCAATGCGGTGCTCCACTTGCTGGCCGTAGCTTCCTCGGCCAATGTCTCTTTGACGCTGGACGATTTCACGCGCATCGGCAAGCGCGTACCGGTGCTGGCGGACCTGCGGCCCAGCGGCCGCTACATGATGTCCGAACTTGTGGCTATTGGCGGCATCCAACCGCTGATGAAACAACTGTTGGACGCGGGTTTGCTGCATGGCGAGTGCCTGACTGTGACCGGCTTGACCTTGGCGGAGAATCTGCGCGACGTGGCGCCTTACCCGCCCGGGCAGCCCATCATCAGACCGCTTCAAGATCCCATCAAAAAGAACAGCCACTTGGTGGTGCTATACGGCAACCTGGCGCCTGAAGGCGCGGTTGCAAAAATTACAGGCAAGGAAGGCCTGCGGTTCGAGGGCAAGGCGCGGGTGTTCAACTCCGAAGAGGAATCTCTGCAAGGCATTCTGGGTGACAAAGTAAAGCCCGGCGATGTGGTGGTGATTCGTTATGAAGGGCCGCGGGGCGGACCGGGTATGCGCGAGATGTTAAGTCCCACCAGCGCAATCATGGGCAAAGGTTTGGGAAATGAGGTGGCGTTGATTACCGATGGCCGTTTCTCCGGCGGCAGCCATGGATTCGTGGTCGGCCATGTGTCGCCCGAGGCGGCGCTGGGCGGCCCGCTCGCCTTGGTCAGAACCGGCGATAATATATCCATCGACGCGGATAGCCGGCAGATAACCCTGCATGTGAGAGTTGCAGAATTGAAACGGCGCCGGAAATCATGGGTTTCTCCCAAGCCTTACGCTCGCCGCGGTGCGTTGGCAAAGTACGCGCGCGAGGTCAGCAGCGCATCATTGGGCGCAGTTACCGATCTTGAGGCGCCGTCATCTGTTGCGTCGAAGCCCACGCGATGACGGTGTTTCATAACGCCCATTCATCGAGCATTCCGCGCTTGCAGTTCGGGCTTGTTATGTGTCAGTCTCTTTACTCGCCGAAGGGAACTTGTAGGGACGCTCGTGGGAATTTCCAGTGCGTAAGTTCGCGGCGCGCGCTTCGCGCAAGATCAAGAGTTAGGGGTAGGGTCGCTTAGCTTATGTATAGATACGAAGAACCGTCGATGTTTTCCGGCAAACGAGGCGCAGTCTTCATTGCCGTAATACTTCTTCATTGTGTAATCGTTTGGGGTTTCTATTCAGGCCTCGCAAGTAATCTCATTCAAAAGATTATTCCGCCGGTCGAAGTCGCCCAAATCGAAAAACCTAAAGACATCGACAAGCCCCCACCGCCTCCACCAAAAATCGAAGAAGTAAAACCGTTCGTTCCGCCGCCTGAGTTTGTCGACATTCAGCAGCCGCAAGAGACGACCGCAATCACCCAGACCACGCAGGTTCAGCAAGCACCGGCGCCGATTGCAACGGCCCCCGCGCCGGCACCTGTGGCGCACTCATTGGTCGGCGCTCGCATGGATCCGAAGCACCCGTTCAACATCGGCGAAGAGTATTACCCCGACGCCTCGAAGCGTGCCGGTGAAGAAGGTCGCTGCGTCATCACGGCGAGAGTCGCTGCCAGCGGCAAGATCCTTGATGCCAGCATTGCCACCAGTTCGGGTTTCCCGCGTTTAGATGACGCTTGCCTGAAGGGCGTCAAGGGAAAAACTGCGCTGCCTGGCATGGAAGATGGCAAGCCGGTGGAAGGTAATTTTCAATTCGCGATTGTCTGGAAGTTGAAATAGCCAGGCGTTTGACGACACGTTTTTAGCTCCAATCAATAGTACGCATCTAAGTAGAGGAATCGGTCAATGCAAGAGACAGTAATAGAAAACCCATATGGCCTGAGTGCGCTGATCGCGCAGGGCAATATCGTCAGCAGATCGATTCTGGCCGTCTTGCTGATCATGTCTTTCTTGACATGGTTCATCATGATTTCCAAGTTCTTCACTCAGCGGCGTCTGAAGCTGCAAGCCATCGAGGCCGAGCGGGAATTCTGGAGTTCGACCAGCCTGACCGACGCCATTAGCAAACTGAAGGGCGATAACAATCCGTTCCGCGCCTTGGCGGAAACCGGAAAGCAGGCTTATGAGTACCATGAGGTCAATAAGACCCGCCTCTCCAGTGCCATCGGCACCAGCGAGTGGATTACTGAATCGCTGCAGCGCACTGCGGATTCGGTCATCAGCTCGATTCAAAATGGCCTCCCGGTACTCGCCTCGGTGGGTGCAACGGCTCCCTTCGTCGGACTGCTCGGCACCGTCATCGGTATCTACAACGCGCTGATTGCCATTGGTGTGTCGGGACAAGGTTCAATCGACAAGGTGGCAGGCCCCGTCGGTGAAGCGTTGATCATGACCGCCATCGGTCTGGTCGTCGCCGTGCCGGCCGTGCTCGGCTACAACGTCCTGTTGCGACGCAACAAAGTCGTCCAGGAACGCGTCAGTCACTTCACGCATGAGTTGCATGCCTACCTGATCTCGGGTTCGAAGATGGGCTTGGGTATGGACAAGCCGCCCTCTGCACCGCTCGGTAAGCCCGCCGCGGCACCTGCTCGCTAGGAAAACGCCCCATGGCAATGAGTGTAGGTGGCGAGGGCGAAGGCGAAGCGATGTCGGACATCAATGTCACGCCCCTCGTGGACGTGATGTTGGTGCTCCTGATCATCTTCATCATCACGATTCGGGTGATCCTGCATCAAGTCCCGCTCGAGTTGCCGAAAGCGACAAACCTCGTCACGCAGACCAAGCCGGAAAACATCACGATCGCGGTGGATAAGCAGGGCAATATTTACTGGAATACCAAGCCTCTGTCCGGTCAAGATGAGTTGCTGCAACAGCTGCGTGGCATCGTTCGTCAGGAGCCTCAACCTGAAGTGCATATCCAAGGCGACGCGAGCGTGCGGTATCAGTTCGTCGGTCAAGTGCTGGTCGCGACTCAGAAAGTCGGCATACGTAAAGTAGCCTTCATCACTGAGCCCGACCAAATCATTCCCACAAGGTAGGATCCTAATTCATGGCCATTAGTTTAGGTTCAGGCGGGTCCAACGCACCCCTGGCCGATATCAACATGACACCGCTGATCGATGTCATGTTGGTGCTGTTGATTATTTTCATCATCACATTGCCGCATCAAACCCATGCGGTGAAAATTGACAACCCGGTGCCGCAACCGGCTAATCCGAATCCGCCGCCGCCCCCGGTCGTCATCGATCTTGCGATCGACTTCGATGGCACCTTGTTGTGGAACAAGACGCCGGTGGATCGCAAGACGTTGCAAAACAATATTGCCGCAGAGGCCACGCAAGATCCCCAGCCGGAAGTGCACATCACGGTGGACAAGTTCGCGAAGTACGAGATCGTCGCGCAAACCCTCGCGGATCTTCAGTACCGAGGCCTTAAAAAGATTGGCTTCGTCAATAACGATTTCTTCTAGACAGGAAGTCCCCAGGTAATTCACGGCGCGTCATACCTGGCAACGGGTTTGCGCGCCGTTTGTTGTTTTAAGTTTCATAAAGAGGACTGGTCATGAGCCATTCGATACAGAACCTTCGGCTGGGCGCGCTGCTATTGGCCGCCTGTTTTACGGTCGCCTCGCACAGCGTGCTCGCCGCCGACAAGCCGAAAGGTCCGGAAATCAGCCGGGTAATTGCCAAAGAAATGACCGCGGCACAGAAAGCCCTGCAGGCCGGCCAGTGGAATGAGGCGTTGAAGAATCTAGATGCGGCCGAGGCCAAATCGCCGCTGACTCCCTTCGACCAAAAATCCATCGACGACTTTCGCGCCTATGCCTACGTGAAGCTCGGCAACATGAAGGGTGCTGAGTCGGCCTATGAGAAGGAGTTGGCCACCGGCCAAGCCACCCCGGAAGAAAAGACGCGCATCACCCGCGCTCTGTTCACGTTCGCCGCGAACGCCAATCAGTTTCAGAAAGTCATTGATTACGGCAAAGAGATGAATGATGCCGGCGTGGCCTCGTCGAACGATTTGGCGATCATGGCGCAAAGCTATTATCAATTGAAGGATTGCAAAAGCACGGCGGTGTGGGCTGACAAGGCCATCGCTGCCAGCCGCAAAGCGGGCGAGACGCCGAAGGAAAATCTGTTCCTGTTCAAGCTGCAATGCGCCTCCGATGCGCAGGACAACGCCACCATGGTCGCGGTGCTGTTTGACCTGATTCGCCTGTCGAACAAATCGAGCAACTGGAACACGCTGCTGCGCATCGAACGCCAAGATGAGCGCGACGATCACAATCTGCTGCAGATCGAGCGGCTGATGTACGACACCAAGGCGATGACTGCCGACACCGACTACATCGAATTGGCCCAGCTGCTGAACGATGCTGGTTTCCCGGGTGAAGCGGCGAATGTACTGGACGCGGTAATGGCCTCGCCGGTGATGCAGAATGAGCACAAGGAACGGACCACCCGGTTGTTGAACTCGCTGCGGGCGCGGGCTGACGCTGACAAGAAGGGGCTTGCGCAGGCCGATGCTGAAGCGGCAAAGAGCGCCTCCGGCATGCTGAGCTTGAGCGCGGGCGAGACGCATTACGCCGTCGGCGATTATCAGGGCGCCGTGACGTCGTTGACCGCCGCCATCCAAAAAGGCCAGTTGAAGCATCCCGACGATGCGTATATCTACCTCGGCCGGGCGCAGGTTGGCTTGAAGAACTACGCGGAAGCCAAGAAGGCCTTTGGCCAGTTGAAGAGCCTGCCGAACGCGAGCCCGAAGGTCGCGAAGCTGTGGGAGCTGTACGGCGAGACCGCCGGCCACTAAAAATCAAGGAACACGTATGACTATTCAAACTGGCGAGAAGATGCCCGAAGGCAGCTTTACTCAGATGACCAAGGATGGCCCCCAGAAGCTCACCACCGAGCAATTGTTCGGCGGTAAAACGGTGGTGCTGTTTTCAGTTCCCGGCGCCTTTACGCCGACGTGCGATGCCAAGCATTTGCCGGGCTTCGTCGAGCTCGCCGATCAAATCAAGGCCAAGGGTGTGGATACCATTGCTTGCACGGCCGTCAACGATGTATTCGTGATGAATGCCTGGGGCAAGCACGGCGGCGTCGGCGATAAAATTCTGATGTTGGCCGATGGTAACGGCGCCTATGTCAAATCATTGGGTTTGGAGATGGACGGCAGCAAGTTCGGCATGGGCACTCGCGGCCAGCGCTTTGCCATCATCGTCAAGAACGGCGTGGCCGCCCACGTGGATGTGGAAAAGCCGGGCGAGTTCAAGGTGTCGGCGGCGGAGCACGTTCTCACGCAGCTGTAAGCAGCATGCTGGCGCTGCGGACCTCGGCGCCTGCCTTCGGTCTGGCCGAAGGCGAACGCATCGTGCGCGACCAATACGGTCTTGCCGCGACTGCCAGCTTTCTTGCGGGTGAGCGGGATTGCAATCTGCGCATGCGCGTATTCGCCGACGCACGCGAATACGTACTTAAAATTCTCGACGAGGATTCGGATCCCGGGGCCGCCGCACAGCTGACGGCGGTACTCGGGCATCTGGCGGAAACCGCGCCCAAGCTCCCGGTGCCGCGCCTCATCCCCACCCAGAATGGCGCCGTGTTGATCAACATTCTGCGTGATGGGATCGAATATCCTGGGTTGCTGTCGACTTTCCTGCCCGGCCGGCATCTTGAGAATCCGGCGCAACATTCGCAGTTGCGGCATCTTGGGGTCACGCTCGCGCAAACAGATCGGGCGCTACAGGGCTATTTCCACCCAGGATTGCAACGCCCCCTGGCCTGGGATCTGCGTCAGCTGCCGAACTTGATGCAGTGGAGCGAATATCTGGAGAGGCCGCAACTGCGCTCAAGGGTGGAGGAAGCGGCACGCAACCTTCGAGACCGACAGCCGCTGCTACGAACTCTGCGCAGCCAAGCCATTCATGGCGATTGTCATCCTCGCAATGTTTTATTCGAAGCGGCGGGAGAGCGCGTCAGCGGCATCTTGGACTTTGGCGACATGAGCCATGCGCCGGTGATATTCGAGCCGGCCATTGCCATGGCAGAGTGGCTCATGGAGGGCCTGGCGACTGTGCAGAACGTGGGCGCCATCCTCGAGGGCTTCGCCCGGGAGCAGCGGCTCGAGTCTGCCGAAGTCGACGTGTTGTTCGATCTCATCGCTGCCCGCCATGCCATCACGCTATTGGTGCATGCCTGGCGTTCGCAGCATGATGCCGGTGGCGCCCAGGCGCTGGTTGACAGCGCCGCCGGCGCCGCACATTCCCTGAATGAGTTGTTTCAGCAACAGGCCGCGCTCACGCAGCAATGGCATGCCTTGGCGGGCACCGAAGCTGCGCCGCGCGCCGCAGGCGCCGTGACCCTCGAACGCCGCCATCGGCTGATGGGCGCCGGCGCGGAGTTGTTCTACGAATCGCCTTTGCACATCGTGCGCGGCGAGGGCGTGTGGCTGTACGACCCGGCGGGGCGTGCTTATCTGGATGTCTACAATAATGTTCCGCATGTCGGTCACGGACACCCGGCGGTGGTTCAGGCCATCGCGCGCCAGGCTTCAACGCTGGCCACGCATACCCGCTATCTGCATCCCGCGATTCTCGATTATGCGGAGGAATTGATCCAAGGGTTGCCGCCGGGACTCGACACCTGCATCTTCGTCAACTCAGGCAGCGAAGCGAATGATGTGGCGTGGCGCATCGCGAAAATGGCCAGCGGCCATGAGGGCGCGCTCATCATGGAACACGCGTATCACGGCATTACCGACGCGGTCGGCGCGTTGACGCCGGGAGCCGGAGATCCGCGGGTTCCCTGGGTGGTGGCCTTGGCGCCGCCGACGGACGGGGTTTTTACGCCGCTTGTGCAATCGCAAACAGAGGCCTCCGCTCAGCGGGCAATCGAGTTGCTGAAACAGCGCGGCTACGCTCCGGCGGCGTGGTTCATCGATTCGGCGCTGACCAGCAGCGGTATTTTCGATCCTGACGCGCGCTGGGCGCCGCTGATCGAGCGAGCGGTGCGCGCGGCGGGCGGCTTGATCGTCGCCGACGAGGTGCAGTATGGGCTCGGCCGCTCTGGCTCGCATTTCTGGAGCTTTCAGAGACGCGGCTTGACCCCGGACCTCGTGACTTTGGGAAAGCCGTTGGGGAATGGCTATCCCATGGGAATCGTCATCGCCAGTCGAACCCTGATCGAAACCTTTCAGCGTAAGTATGGATTTTTCTCAACCTTCGGCGGCAATGCGGTGGCGGCAGCGGCAGGCCGCGCGGTTCTGCGAGTTCTGCGCGAGGAGCGGCTGCAGGCCAATGCCGTGAGCACCGGGCAGTATTTGCGCGAACGGTTGGCGGACATGGCCTCTGGCCATCCACTGTTGCAGGAAACACGCGGCCACGGCCTACTGCAGGGTTTGGCGGTGGGTGGCGCGGATGCTAAAACGGCGCGCGACAACACCCGCCGCATCGTCAATGTACTCGCTGCCGAGCATCGCATTCTCATCGGCGCGGAAGGGCCGCGCGCCAATATCTTGAAGCTGCGTCCCCCGATGGTGTTCGGCCGCCAGCATGTGGATCAGCTGGTGGCCGCCATCGAGGCGGCCGCTTCGAGCTTGACCTAGCCGATCAGGCGCTCGAACTCCGGCACGATTTGGAACAGGTCCCCGACCAACCCCACGTCCGCGATTTCGAAGATCGGCGCTTCGCCGTCCTTATTGATGGCGACAATGGTGCGCGCATCTTTGATACCGGTCAGATGCTGGATGGCGCCTGAAATACCGATGGCAATGTAGATTTCCGGGGAAATGATCTTACCGGTCTGCCCGACCTGCATCTCATTGGCCGCATAGCCTGCATCCACCGCGGCACGCGAGGCGCCAACGGCGGCGCCCATCTTGTCGGCCAAGCTGAACAGCAATTTGAAATTCTCCGCGCTGCCGAGTGCGCGTCCGCCGGAGATCACCTTGGAGGCCGTCTGCAAATCGGGACGATCCGTCGAGCCGCTCTTGGCGCCGACGTAGCGAGTGTGAGTCGGCAGGGTGACGCTCAAGGTTTTAGATTCCACCGCGGCAGATCCGCCGCCGGCAGCGGCTTCAAAGGAGGCCACTCGAACCGTGGCGATCAGCTTGCGCGAGGCATCCGCCTCGACGGTGACGATGGCGTTGCCCGCATAGGTGGGCCTGCGGAACTTGTAGGCAGATTCCACCGCCATTAAGTCGCTGACCTGCGCGACGCCGAGCAGCGCCGCGACGCGCGGCATCAAATCCTTGCCGAAACTGGTCGAGGGGCCAAAGACATGGGTGTAATCCGCAGCCAACGCCGCTACTTGGGGCGCGAAGGTCGCCGCCAGCGGATGGGCATTCTCGGCGCGATCCACCCGCAGCACCGACTTCACGCCGGCAATGGCAGCCGCTTGAGTGGCAACGGCTGCGGTATCGGCGCCCAACAAAGCGATGCTAATTTCCGCATCCGCGATTTTTGCCGCGCAGGCCACGCATTTTGCGGTGGCAGGATTGAGTGACTTTCCGTCGTGCTCGCCGACAATGAGTACCTTGTTCATCAAATCACGCCCTTTTTCTTCAGAACACTGACCAGCTCGGCGACGTCTTTGACCATGATGCCTTTTTGACGTTGCGCCGGCGCCTCGGTCTTCACCGTCTTCAAAAACACAGCGGGGCTGACGCTCAGGGCCTCCAGGGACGTCACATCCAGCGGCTTTTTCTTGGCCTTCATGATGTCCGGAAGCTTCACGTAGCGCGGTTCGTTCAAGCGCAGATCAACGGTAATAACGGCCGGCAGGTCCACTTCGATGGTTTCCAGTCCCGCGTCCACTTCGCGTGTCACCTGGGCCTTGCCTTCCGATAATTCCACCTTGGAGGCGTAGGTGGCTTGCGGGCGATCCCACAAGGCCGCCAGCATCTGGCCGGTTTGATTGGCATCGTCGTCGATGGCCTGCTTGCCAAGGAATATCAGATCGGGATTTTCTTTCTTCGCCAACGCCAGGAACACTTGCGCCGCGTTAAGGGGTTCAACCGCCGCGTCGCTTTGGACCAAAATGGCGCGATCGGCGCCCATGGCCAAGGCTGTTCGCAACTGCTGCTGCGTGTCGGCGACGCCGATGCTCACCGCCACCACTTCGATGTTGCCGAGCCGCTCCTTGATGCGCAGGGCTTCCTCGAGGGCGATTTCGTCAAACGGATTGACGCTCATCTTCACGCCGTCGAGCATGACGCCGCTGCCGTCGGGTTTGACGCGGATGCGTACGTTGTAGTCAACGACGCGCTTGATGCAGACCATGATTTTTTGCATGTGTTAAGTGTTTCCTAGAGCGGCGCCCAGCCAGCCGAGTAGTCTAGGGACGGGCAGTTCGCTTGTCCACCTTACAGCCAATCGCTAGACTCGCCGCGATGATCCGCTACTTTTTGACGAGGCTGGCCGGTGCAATTCCTACACTGCTGATCATCGTCACCGCGACGTTTTTTCTGATGCGTGCGGCGCCCGGTGGCCCGTTTGACCAAGAGCAGAGCCTACCCCCTGAAATCCTCGCCAATCTGCAAAGGGCTTATGGTCTGGATAAGCCCGTCTGGGTGCAGTATGGGCGCTATGTGAACTCGCTGCTGCACGGGGATTTCGGACC
The DNA here is from genome assembly GCA_964657675.1 of uncultured Steroidobacteraceae bacterium. Lineage (GTDB taxonomy): Bacteria > Pseudomonadota > Gammaproteobacteria > Steroidobacterales > Steroidobacteraceae > Bog-1198. Next base: position 4,230 of record CAZZWE010000052.1, on the reverse strand, counting down.
CTCATTCAAGTACAAAGATTTCAGCGTCACCGAACTGATCGCGCAGGGCTTTCCCGTGACCTTGGAATTGGGCGTGAGCGCCATGCTGTTGGCATTGCTGGTCGGAATCCCCTTGGGGGTATTCGCGGCCCTGCGCCATGATTCGAGTCTGGACTATGCCGCCATGTCCTTGGCGGTGGCGGGGATTGCGATTCCCTCATTCGTGGTGCTCCCATTTCTCGGTCTGCTGTTCGGTATCCAATTGCATTGGCTGCCGGTCGCTGGATGGGAACCGAACTCGCTGCGCTACCTGGTGTTGCCCATCATCACGCTGGCGTTGCCGCCGCTGGCCTACATCGCGCGCATGACGCGCGGCAGTCTGCTCGAGGTGCTGCGCAGTGATTATGTGCGCACGGCGCGCGCCAAGGGTTTACCGACCCACACCGTAGTGATGCGGCACGCCCTGCGTCCGGCGTTGATGCCGGTGGCTAGCTACTTGGTACCCGCGGTCGCCTCCATCATGACCGGTTCGCTGGTGGTCGAAACGATCGCCGGTCTACCGGGGATCGGCCGCTACTTGGTGCAAGGCGCGTTGAATCGGGACTACACCTTGGTCCTTGGTATGGTCATTATCTACTCGACGCTGCTGATCGGCATGGGACTGCTGGTCGACCTGCTGTACCTATGGCTCGACCCGCGAGTCAAACAAGGATGAGGAGTCTGCGCCTCAACCCCGTCGCGGTGACCGCACTGGTGATCATGGCCTTGGTCACTTTGTTCTGCGTGGTGGGCCCTGCGTTGAATCCCAACGCCGTGGACGCCTTGGACTGGAGCCATGTCGCCGCAGCACCGGGCCTCGAGCAGGCGCATTGGTTGGGAACCGACCGCCTGGGGCGGGATTTGTTCGTACGGACTTTGATAGGAACGCGGATGTCGCTCGCCATCGGCCTGGTGGCCAGTTTGATCAGCGTCGTGGTGGGAATCAGCTATGGCGCGGTTGCGGGATATCTCGGCGGCCGAGCCGATCTTGTGATGATGCGCATCATCGAAATTTTGAGCGGCTTGCCGCTGATCTTCTTTGTGATTTTCCTGACAGTGATCTTCGGCCGCGGTCCGGGCTTGTTGTTTCTCACCATCGGTGCGGTCGGATGGTTGACCATGGCGCGTATCGTGCGCGGTCAAACATTGAGTATTCGGCAGCGCGAATTCATCGAAGCCGCCGTGGCCTCCGGCGCCGGCAGCGGACGCATCATTGTCAAACACGTGATCCCCAATCTCATCGGGCCAGTCATCGTGTATGCAACGTTGACTGTGCCGCAAATCATCTTGTTCGAAAGTTTTTTGAGTTTCTTGGGATTGGGAATTCAGGAGCCGGGCGTGAGTCTTGGCACCTTGATTGCCGCGGGCGCCGGTGAGATGGAAGCGGCACCGTGGATTTTGTTGATTCCGGGCGGTGTGCTGGCTTTGCTGCTGCTCTGCTTGAATATCTTTGGCGATGGACTGCGCGACGCGCTTGACGTCCGCGCGCGCGCGCCGTGAACTCAATGTATGCATTGCAGGTGTCTGACTTGAGTGTGCGCTTCAACACAGAGCGTGGCGTGCTCACGCCAGTTCGCGATGTGTCCTTCGCCTTAGGTTCAGCCGAATGCTTGGGGGTGGTGGGCGAGTCCGGCTCGGGCAAGACTCAACTATTCATGGCGGCCATGGGCCTGCTGCCTCGCAACGCCCGGACTGTGGGGAGCGTGAAATTCAAGGGCCAAGAAATTCTCGGCGCTCCGCTTCGCGACCTCAATGCATTGCGCGGCTCAACGCTCAGCATGATATTCCAGGACCCGATGAGCTCGCTGACGCCCCATCTGCGCATCGGCGTGCAGTTGGCGGAGGTGCTGCAGGTCCACCAGGGCTTGAGTCGCGGCGAGGCGTTGGCGTTGGCAGCGGTGATGATGGAGCGCGTGCGGATTCCGGATGTGAAACGCCGCCTGCGGCAGTATCCGCATCAGCTGTCCGGCGGCATGCGTCAGCGAGTGATGATTGCCATGAGTTTGCTGTGCAACCCGGCGCTGGTGATTGCCGATGAGCCCACCACGGCGCTCGATGTCACGGTGCAGGCACAGATTCTCGAGCTGTTGCGCACCGTGCGCCGCGAGTTCGGCATGGCCCTCATCCTCATCAGTCATGATCTGGCGGTGGTCGCCGGAGTCGCGGATCGCATTGTGGTGATGTATGCCGGGCGCATCGTGGAAAGCGCGCCGGCGGAGGATTTGTGGCGTGCGCCGCGCCATCCTTACTCCGCGGAGTTATTGCGCTGTGCGCCCTCGCTGTCGGGTCCGTTGCTCGAACGTCTAGCGACGCTCGCGGGCCAGGCGCCGCAGCCTGACGAGGTGGGTGAGGGCTGCGCATTCGCGCCGCGCTGTCCCCGAGCCGAAAATAAGTGCCGGCTCGAGCGGCCCCTCTTGAGCGGCAGCAGCGAGCGCTTGGCTGCCTGTCATTTTCCGCTGTCGGCGTGACGGCGCCATTGCTACAAGTAGCCGCGCTGAGCGTGCAGTACGGCGTGCATCGCGTGCTGCACGACGTGTCGTTCGAGATGCGCGAGGGCGAGACGCTGGGATTGGTGGGCGAATCGGGATCCGGCAAGTCCACCTTGGCGCGCGCCATCCTGCGCCTGATCGAGTCGAGCCACGGACGGATCGAATGGCGTGGCGAGGATTTGCTCACCTGCCAGCCGGCCGCTCTGCGCGCCCAGCGGCGTGAACTACAGATGGTCTTTCAGGATCCACTGGCGAGCCTCAATCCACGCATGTCCGTGGGTGATGCCGTCGCCGAGCCGTTGAAAATATTCATGCCCGAATTGAACACAGCGCAGCAGCGCGGACGTGTCGGCGCGATGTTGCAGCGGGTTGGGCTGGAGGCGGCCATGGCGAGTCGCTATCCGCATGAGTTCAGCGGCGGCCAATGTCAGCGCATCGGCATCGCACGGGCGATGATATTGAATCCAAAGTTGCTGATTTGCGATGAAGCGGTGAGCTCCTTGGATGTATCCATCCAAGGGCAGATCGTCAATTTGCTGCTCGACCTGCAGCGCGACAGCGGCATGGCGCTGTTGTTCATCAGCCATAATCTGGCCGTGGTGCGGCATATCAGTCACCGAGTGCTGGTCATGTTTGCTGGCCGGGTGGTGGAGAGCGCGCCCCGCGATGCACTGTTCAGCAGCCCGTATCACCCCTATACGCGGGCGCTGTTGTTCGCCGCCGCATTGCGCGCACCCGCGGAACCGATCACCGAGTCGAGCGGCAGTCCCAAGGGATGCGCCTATCAGTACCGCTGCCGTCACGCATTGCCGCTGTGTGCCGCCTCGGTACCGCCGTTGAATGAGATAGAACCCGGGTTGCAGGTGGCCTGCCACCGCGCCGCCGAGCCGGGATTCCGCTATTCTTGAGTCTATGACACAACGTAAACCGGTACGACCCAGCGAGGGGCTCGCCAATGTGCGTTACGAGATACGCGGCAAACTGGCGCACCGCGCCCAGGCGCTGGAGCGCTTAGGCTACGACATCGTTTCGCTCAATATTGGCAACCCTTACGCCTTCGGGTTTCGTACGCCGGAAACCATGCGCCTGGCGATGATCGAAAACTTACGCAACAGCGAAGGCTATGTGCACCAAAAGGGAATTTTCCCGGCACGTGAAGCGGTGGTCATGCAGCAGCAGGAGCGGGGCGTGCGCGGCGTGACCGCGGAAGAAGTGTTCATCGGCAACGGCGTCAGCGAGCTGATCGATTTGACGCTGCGGGCGTTGCTCAATTCCGGCGATGAGGTGTTGGTGCCGAGCCCGGATTATCCGTTGTGGACCGCGGCGGTGAATTTGAACACCGGCCGCGCGGTGCACTACCCCTGTCATTCGAAAAATGCCTTCGTGCCGGATCCGGACGAGATTGAAGCGCTCATCACGCGGCGCACCCGCGCCATTGTCATCGTCAATCCGAACAACCCCACCGGCGCCGTGTATCCGCGTGCGATTTTGACGGCGATCGCCGCGCTGGCGGAAAAGCATCGCTTGGTCGTGTTGTGCGATGAGATTTACGATCACATCCTCTACGACGGCGCCGAGTTCGTGCCCATGGCGACCTTGGTCAACAACACCTTGTGCTGCACCATGAGCGGCCTGTCCAAGGTATACCGGGCCTGCGGTTATCGTGTCGGCTGGGCGTCGTTTTCCGGCGATATCGAAAGCGCCCGCGAATACTTGAGTGCCT
>CAZZWE010000051.1:0-27059 GCA_964657675.1 uncultured Steroidobacteraceae bacterium | reverse complement strand
GCTTCAGCAGTTGGAGCTCGCGGTAGAAAGTGCGCAGGCCGATGGCCAGGGTCGAGGCTGGGTCTAAGTGGCTAAGCAAAAGGCCTCTCCAGAGCGGGGGCCCGGATGGTCGCCCGAAGGCCGGCGGTTAGCGAGAGCCGACGCTCATCGATCGGCGGTCAGAAGAAACTGACGCGCAGAGACGGCGATTGACGGTGAGTGCTTCCTAGGTATTATGGATCGCATAGACCGGCTCGCCGCTTGAGGCCTGCCCCCAACCTGGCGCTTTACGTTTAAGCGCCTCGAACTGATTTTTAAGTTGTTGTTTTACAAGGCTCTGTAGCACCGCTACGGGGTTCGGTTAGGCATGGGCGCACGAAATGGCACATAACACCCGGTTGACGATGGAAGACGGCCCCGACGTGGATCCGCGTGCGGGCGATTGGGGCCTGTGCCGTGCTGCGTATGAAAAGGACTCCTGTGGATTCGGACTGATCGCCAGCCTCGATGACAAGGCCAGCCACTGGGTCGTACAAACCGCAATCAGTTCCCTGAACCGTCTAACCCACCGGGGTGCCATTGCTGCGGACGGCAAAACGGGCGACGGCTGCGGCCTGCTCATCAAGCAGCCCACCGCCTTCCTGCGCGCGGTGGGCAAAGAGGCCGGCTTCAAACTGACACCGATGTTCGCCGCCGGCCTGCTGTTCCTCGACACCGACCCGGCCAAAGCTAACGCCGCCCGCACAATGCTGACCGAGCAACTGCAGATCGAGAAGCTGCGCGTGGCCGGATTTCGGCTGTTGCCCACGGATTCATCCGCCTGCGGATCCGAGGCGTTGAAGACCTTGCCGGCCATGGAGCAGGTATTCGTCAACGCGCCGCCCGATATCGACGAGGCGACGTTCAACCGCAAATTGTTCATGGCCCGGCGCCGCACCGAAAAACAATTGGAAGCCAGCGACGCGGTGTTCTACATCCCCTCGCTGTCGGCCAGCACCATTGTCTACAAGGGCATGGTGATGCCGCAGTACCTGGCGCAGTTCTATCCGGATCTGAAAGATCCCCGCATGGAAGCCTCGGTGGTGGTGTTTCACCAGCGTTTCTCCACCAACACCATGCCGCAATGGCGTTTGGCGCACCCGTACCGCTACCTCGCCCATAACGGTGAGATCAACACCGTGTCGGCGAACCGCAGCTGGGCGACCGCGCGCGGTCCGTTGTTCCGCTCGCCGGTGCTGCCGGACTTGAGCGACATCCTGCCGCTGGTGTCCTTGACCGGTTCCGACTCGCAGTCGCTCGACAACATGTTGGAAGTGCTGCTGGTGGGCGGCCTTGATCCCATGCAGGCCATGCGCCTGCTGATCCCGCCGGCCTGGCAATCGGTCGACATGATCGACCCCGACTTGAAGGCCTTTTACGAATACTATGCGACCCACATGGAGCCCTGGGACGGGCCGGCGGGCATCGTGCTCACCGATGGCCGCTATGCCTGCTGCACCTTGGATCGCAACGGCCTGCGTCCGGCGCGCTGGGTGATCACCAAGAATCGTCACATCACCATTGCCTCGGAAGCCGGTGTGTGGGACTACGCGCCTGAAGAGGTGGTGCAGAAGGGCAAGCTCGGGCCTGGCGAAATGCTGGCAGTCGACTTGCAGACCTCGGAGTTGCTGGATACCAAGCGGGTCGATGATTTGCTCAAGAGCCGTCACCCCTACAAGGTGTGGTTGAAGAAAGGCGTGCGCTATTTGCAGACCGATCTGATCGATCCGCGCCTGGCCGCGGAACCCTTCGATCGCGATACCTTGGCGCTGTACCAGAAGATGTACAACGTCTCGGCTGAGGAGCGCGACGAAATCATCCGCGTGCTCGCCGAAGATGAGAGCGAAGCGGTGGGCTCGATGGGCGATGACACGCCCATGCCGGTGCTGTCGAAAAAAGCACGTTCGCTGTACGACTACTTCCGCCAGCAATTCGCGCAGGTCACCAACCCGCCGATCGACTCGCTGCGCGAAGGCATTGTCATGTCGCTGCAGACGCAGATCGGCCGCGAGTCGAACATATTCACCCCCGGCCCGCAGCATGCCGAACACATCATCTTAAGTTCTCCCGTGCTCTCGCAGCGCAAGTTGCGGCAGATCGTGGCGCTGGCGGACGACGGCATTCCGAACGAATTCATCGACCTGCAATACGACGAACAGATCGACTTAAAGACTGCACTCCTCAAGGTGTGCGATCAAGCCGAGCAGGCGGTGCGCGACGGCAAGCTGGTGTTGCTGTTATCCGATCGCTACCTGGTGAAAGGCAAGCTGCCGATGCACGCGCTGCTCGCCACCGGTGCCGTACATCATCGGCTGGTGGCCACGGGCCTGCGCTGCCGCTGCAATATTTTCGTGGAAACCGGCACGGCACGCGACTCGCATCACTTCGCTTGTTTGATTGGCTATGGCGCAACCGCCGTGTATCCCTACATGGCGTATCAGACGCTGTTCGATCTGATGCGCAAGGGCGCGTTGAAAATGGAAGCGGCCGCCCGGCAGGAAATCGGCCGCAGTTATCGTCGCGCCATTCGCAAGGGCCTGTTCAAGATCATGTCCAAGATGGGCATCTCCACCATCGCGAGCTATCGCAGCGGCCAGCTGTTCGAAATCGTCGGGCTCGCCGATGACGTGGTGGCGCTGTGCTTCGAAGGCACCGAGAGCCGCATCAAGGGCGCGGATTTCGAAGACTTGAAAGCCGACAGTGAATATCTGGCCACGCGTGCGTGGGATCGCAATGAAGCGGTGGAGCAGGGCGGCCTGCTCAAGTACATCCACGACGGCGAGTACCACATGTACAACCCGGACGTGGTGGCGACCCTGCAATCGGCCGTGATGACCAACAGCTACGAGCAATACCAGCAGTTCGCCGCCTTGGTGAATGAGCGGCCGGTCTCGTGCATCCGCGATCTGCTGAAGCTCAAGACGGATCGCGCCCCCATTCCGATCGGCGAAGTGGAGCCGCTGTCCGCGATCTTGTCGCGTTTCGATAGCGCCGGCATGTCGTTGGGCGCGCTATCCCCCGAGGCCCACGAGGCCCTCGCCATCGCCATGAACCGTTTGGGCGCACGCTCGAATTCCGGTGAAGGCGGCGAAGACCCGGTGCGCTATGGCACGGAGAAGAATTCCAAGATCAAGCAGGTCGCCTCCGGCCGTTTCGGGGTCACGCCCGAATATCTGATCAACGCCGAAGTGCTGCAGATCAAGGTGGCGCAGGGCGCAAAGCCCGGTGAGGGCGGGCAGTTGCCGGGTCACAAGGTCAATGAAATGATCGCGCGCCTGCGTTTCGCACGTCCCGGCGTCGGCCTGATTTCTCCGCCGCCGCATCACGATATTTATTCCATCGAGGATTTGGCGCAGCTGATCTTCGACTTGAAACAAGTCAATCCTGCCGCGCTGGTCTCGGTGAAGCTCGTGGCCGAGCCTGGCGTCGGCACAGTGGCCGCGGGCGTCGCAAAAGCCTATGCGGATTTGATCACCATCAGCGGTTACGACGGCGGCACGGGCGCAAGTCCGTTGTCTTCGATCAAATACGCCGGTACGCCCTGGGAGCTCGGCCTCGCCGAAACTCACCAGACGCTGCGCGCCAATGAACTGCGTCACCGCGTGCGACTGCAGACCGACGGGGGCCTCAAGACCGGCGTGGATGTCATCAAGGCGGCATTGATCGGCGCCGAGAGCTTCGGCTTCGGCACCGCGCCCATGGTGGCGCTGGGTTGCAAGTACCTGCGCATCTGTCATTTGAACAACTGCGCCACCGGGGTTGCCACCCAGCACAATGTATTGCGCTCCAAGTATTTCATCGGGCTGCCCGACATGGTGGTCAACTACTTCAAGTTCGTCGCGCAGGAATGCCGCGAGATTCTCGCCGCCATGGGCGTGCGCACCTTGGCCGAGTTGATTGGCCACACCGAGCTGTTGGAAATCCTGCCGGGGGAGACCGCCAAACAACGCAAGCTGGATCTGTCGCCGTTGCTGGCAAATTCCGCGCTGGTCTCCGACAAGCCGCAGTACTGCGTCGATCCGCGCAATGAACCCTTCGACAAAGGCGTGCTGGGCGAGCAGATGCTGCGCGACATGCGCGAGGCCATCGATGCCAAGAGCGGCGGCGAATACGCCTACTCGGTCAGCAATTTTCATCGCTCCATTGGCGCCCGCATCTCCGGTGAAATCGCCAAGCGCTGGGGCAATAACGGAATGGGCGACAATCCGCTGCTCGTGAGCCTTAAGGGCTCGGCCGGTCAGAGTCTGGGCGTGTGGAACGCCGGGGGTTTGCACCTGCTGCTCGAAGGCGAAGCCAATGACTACGTCGGCAAGGGCATGGCCGGCGGTAAGATCGTGCTGCGTCCGCATCGCCAGTCCAGTTTCGTCGCGCGCGACACCATCATCATGGGCAATACCTGCCTATACGGCGCCACGGGCGGCGAGCTGTATGCGGCCGGCATGGCCGGCGAGCGCTTCGCGGTGCGCAATTCCGGCGCGCTGGCGGTGGTGGAAGGCGTGGGCGATCACTGCTGTGAATATATGACCGGCGGCGTGGTGTGTGTGCTCGGACATACGGGCGTCAACTTCGGCGCCGGCTTCACCGGCGGGTTTGCCTATGTGCTCGATCTCGAGCGTGACTTCGTCGATCGCTACAATCACGACCTGATCGATATTCATCGCGTCTCGCCCGAAGGCATGGGGACGCATGTGCAGCATCTGCGCGGCTTGATCGAGCAACACGTCGCCGCGACGGGGAGCGTGTGGGGCGAAACCCTGCTGAATGACTTCCGCTCCTATATCGGCAAATTCTGGGTCGTCAAACCCAAAGCGACGGCCATCGATTCCTTGCTGGAGAATCTGCGCCGGGCCGCGTAGGCCGAGCCGCATAGCCGAAAGATTATGGCCGACAAAAACATGCAGTTTCTTGAAACTCCACGCCAGGATCCGGACAAGCTGGCGGTAGAGGTGCGCACCACACAGTTTCGCGAGATCTATGCGCAGTACAGTCCCGACACCGCGGCCTCCCAGGCGGGGCGCTGTCTGGACTGCGGCAATCCATTCTGTGAATGGAAATGTCCGGTGCACAACTACATCCCGAATTGGCTCACCCTGATCAACGAGGGCAAGCTGTTCGAAGCGGCGGAGCTGTCGCACCAGACCAATTCGTTGCCCGAAATGTGCGGCCGCATCTGTCCCCAAGACCGTCTGTGCGAAGGCGCGTGCACCTTGAACGACGGCATCGGCGCGGTGAGCATCGGCGCCATCGAAAAATACATCACCGACGAAGCGTTCAAGCAGGGCTGGAAGCCGGACATGTCGCATGTGGTGCGCACCACGAAGCGCGTGGCCGTGATCGGCGCCGGTCCCGCCGGGCTTTCCTGCGCCGACATCCTGGTGCGCAATGGCGTGACGCCGGTGGTGTTCGACAAGTATCCGAAGATCGGCGGCCTGCTGACATTCGGCATCCCGCCCTTCAAGCTCGAGAAGGACGTGGTCGAGAAGCGCCGCGAAATCATGGAGTACATGGGCGTCGAGTTCCGCTTGAACACCGAAGTCGGCCGCGACATTGCCTTCGAGCAGCTGACCGAGGAATTCGACGCGGTATTCCTGGGGATGGGCACCTACACTTACGTGAAAGGCGGTTTCAACGGCGAAGATCTGCCGGGCGTGCACGAGGCGTTGCCTTATTTGATCTCGAACATCAATCGCGAGTTGGGGTTGGGCAACGGCGCCGATTTCCTGGACATGCGCGGCAAGAACGTCGTGGTGTTAGGAGGCGGCGATACGGGCATGGATTGCAATCGAACCGCAATTCGCCAAGGTGCCGAAAGCGTCACCTGCACCTATCGTCGCGACGAGGCCAACATGCCGGGTTCGCGCCGCGACTATAAGAACAGCAAGGAAGAAGGCGTCACCTTCCTATTCAACAAGCAGCCGGTGGAAATCGTCGGCTCTGATCGCGTCGAGGGCGTGAAGCTGGTCGAGACGCGCCTAGGCCCGCCGGGACCGAAAGGCCGCCGTGTTCCTGAAGTCGTGCCCGGAACCGAAGAAACAATACCCGCCGACGCGGTGATCATTGCCTTCGGATTTTTACCGAGTCCCCCGGGCTGGTTCGACCAGCAGCAAATCGGTTTGCACCCCAATGGCCGCGTGCGCGTTTCATCGAATCCGCTGTCGCGCTTTCAGACCACGAATCCGAAAGTATTCGCGGGCGGCGACATGGTTCGAGGCTCCGATCTCGTGGTCACCGCCGTGTTCGAAGGCCGCGAGGCCGCCCGCGGAATCTTGCGTTCTTTGGGCATGCGGACCACCGGCAAGCACTAAGGTATAAAAACGGCTTTCGCGCCCGGCGCACTTTCGAACTCCATCGCGGCAGTGAATTGATCGAGCTTGAACTTCTGTCCGACGCGAGTTTCGAACAGGGGGTCATCGATGCAGGATTCGAGATCTTGAAGCGCGAGGTCGAGCTGTTTCGCATCACGCACCGTCGCGCTCTCGAAGTTGCTGAAGCGCTTGAGTGTCAGATTCTTGAACATGAAGAGCGAGGACTGAACGGAGATGGGCGTGGCACCGCCCAAGAACCCGTAGCAGTAGATGGTTGAATTCAAGGCGAGTCGCGGTGCAACGTTGGTGATCAGCTCGCCGCCGACGCCGTCGAACACCGCGGTGGTCTTAAGCTTTGCGGCCAGATCGGCGAGTTCTTCGAGATAGGCTCCCTGGGTGAGGAGGACGTGCTCGATGCCGCGGCGCTGCAGCTCGGCCTTGGTTTTGAGGGTGCGGGCCAGAAAAATCGCCGGCAATCCTCGGCGGCGGGCCAAGGCCGCCAACGCGTGACCGGTGGCTGAGTTGCCTGCCGTGACGATGACACCCTGATGCCCGTCGGCCATGGCTTCCTTAAGGAATGCATAGGCCGTGATCACATTGACCAAGGACCCCGAGTACGCCTCGGCGGGTAAGGAGTCCGGCAGCACCAAACTGGTTAGATACGGCACGTGTACCGTCTCGCACCACAGACCGAGGATCGATTGCTCGCGTTGCAGCGATCGGTAAATGGCCACGCGCCGGCCGGCGTAACGGGAGGGAACCCCGGCGCCAACCGCGACCACGCGTCCCGCCGCGGACGCGCCCCACACATCATCCGCGCGGGCGCCCAAACTCATTCCCGCGGGGTTTTTGAGAAAGGTTTTATCGCCATGATTGATGGCTGCCGCTTCGATCTCGATGAGCAGATAGCCTGTCGCGGGCGCGGTGGGTGTCGGGATGTCTCGCAATTCCAAACTCCGATCGGGTTTTACACAGATAGCTTTCACGGCACCGTTCCTTATGGGGTAAAATAGATTAGTACTAATATTAGCACTAATATACTTTGAGGTGTCAATGGCTTTTCGTCAGGTATTCGATGACCTGGTGCGGCTCGAGACTGAGTTGTGGAATTCGGTCGACGCGCGGCTGCGCAAGGAGAGCGGCATTCCCTTGGGCACGTTCAATGTGATGCTGGTGGTGCAAAACACCGAAGCGTGCCGGGTGAATGACATCGCCGAGCAACTCGCGATCACGGTTGGCGGCGTCAGCCAGGCAGTGGATCGAATCGTCGAGAAGGGACTGTGCAAACGAAAACAAGACTCGAGCGACGGGCGCTCCTCCATTGTCTCGCTCACGACGCTCGGTGAACGCAAGCTCGCCGAGGCGGGTCCTGTGTTCGACGATGAACTAAGCCGTTGGTTTGACGTGCCAGAGACGCACGGGAGATTCAAAGACTTTGCGGCAGTTCTCGTTCAACTGAGAGCCGCTGCTGCAACGCGACGCAAATCACGAAGCGCCTAGGGGACAGTCGTCCCCGAGACGCTCAAAAAGCTCACGGCTGGCCGACCACGACTTCGCTGATTTGAATGGTGGGCGCAAGATCGGTGTAGTTCGGAATGTCGCCCATGATTTCGTCCGCGTGCGGTCCGAAACCCTTCTGAAACGATTCCACCGAATCGCAATAGATATGACACATGCCGATATAAGTCGCTGCGGTGCCGGGCGCGCCCCCCGCAATGCCCTTGTCCACGGTATAAAATTTGCACGCATCGCCCATGCGCTGTTTAACCAAGGGCATGTGTTTGTTGGCGTAATAATCATGGTTGAAACGCGCACCGGGCGTATTGGGATACATCACGCTGACTTTGATCATGGCAAACACCTTGGGATGATTTTAAGGAGGGCGAGGATGATGCATCCGCATGCGCCTGGCCACAAGCGCGCCTGAAAAAAAACCTTTGAATATCGATGTCCGAAAACGGCCAGTAATCGTCGGTGATCGGGGCTAGGCTAGCCTCATGGAACTCGACCCAGAAGCTTGTTTTCTCGCCGTTCGGGCCCGCGACCGCCGCTTCGACGGACGCTTCTACGTGGCGGTGTCCTCCACGGGCATTTATTGCCGTCCCATCTGCCCCGTGAGGCCGCCAAAGCGCGAGAACATGCGTTTCTACGCCAGTGCCGCGGCGTGCGAGGGCGCGGGGTTCAGACCCTGTCTGCGCTGTCGGCCGGAACGGGCGCCGGGCCTCGCGCCCATGGATGCCAAGAGCCGATTGATCGGCGCCGCCATCGCCGGCATCGAGGAACATGCGCTGTCGAGCGCCGGTGTCGGAGAGTTGGCCGCATCGCTCGGCGTTTCAGACCGTCATTTGCGCCGCGTCACGGAGGCCGAACTCGGTGTGTCGCCGATCGAATTGGCGCAGACCCAACGGCTGCTGTTGGCCAAACGCCTGTTGAAAGAAACCGCGCTGAGCCAAACCGAGATTGCTTTTGCCAGCGGCTTCAACAGCGTGCGTCGTTTCAATGCCTTGTTCAAATCGCGTTATGGCTTGAGTCCGCGGGCGGTGCGAGGCAAAGGCGGCGACAGCGAGTCCCTGAGCGTGCAATTGGAATTTCGCCCGCCCTATGCCTGGGACACCTTGCTGGCGTACCTGCGCATGCGCGCGATTCCCGGGGTTGAGATGACGGATGCGACCCACTATCGGCGCACCGTGAGCATTGGCCAATCCACAGGCTGGATTGCCGTGTCCATGCACAAGACCGGCGGCGCATTGAATCTGGAACTCTCCCCGTCCCTGACTCCCGTGATCGGTGCGGTCATCGCGCGGGTGAAACATTTATTCGATTTGGGCGCATTGCCCGATGCCGTCAGCGACCTATTGCGCAAAGACCCGCTGCTCGCGCCCACCGTGCGCCGCCTGCCCGGACTGCGCGTTGCAGGCGCTTTCGATGGTTTTGAGTTGGCCGTGCGCACGGTACTGGGACAGCAGGTCTCCATCAAGAGCGCCACGACGGTATCCGGCCGCTGGGCGGCGGCCTTTGGCACGAAGATCGGGACGCCTTTTCCGCAACTGAGTCTGCTCTCACCCACCGCCGAACGCATGCTTGAAGTGGCGCACGAGCACATCGCAGTGTTGGGCATGGTGGGCGCACGCGCTCGATGCTTGGTCGAACTGGCCAAGGCCGTCGCCGAACGAAAGGTCGTTCTGACCTGCGCATCGAATGTCGACGCTCAAATCGAGGCTTTACTGCGCTTGCCCGGCATCGGTCCGTGGAGCGCGAATTACATCGCCATGCGCGCACTGCATTGGCCGGATGCATTTCCGAGCGGTGATCTCGTGTTGATGCGGGCCGCGAACGCGACGCAGAAGCAGTTGCAGGCGCGGACCAAAGCCTGGCAGCCGTGGCGGGCCTATGCCACGCATTATCTTTGGCAGTCAGTGGGAGTCACGCCATGAACCTTTATTGTTACGTTGAGAGTCCGATCGGCCGTCTGCTGCTGACCTCCGACGGCGAGTCGTTGACGGGCTTGTATATGGATACGCCCAGCAAAAGTCCCGAGCTCGGCAGCGGCTGGATCGAACAGCCGGCGGGCGGCCCGTTGCCGGAAGTCATGCGCCAGCTGAACGAATACTTTGCAGGCCACCGTCAAGCGTTCGAGCTGCCCCTGAAGCTGCAAGGCACCGAGTTTCAAAAGCGCGTCTGGACTCAACTCACCAAGATTCCATTTGGAGCAACCTGGAGCTACGGCCAATTGGCCAAGACCCTCGACAACCCCAACGCCTGCCGCGCCGTGGGACTGGCCAATGGCCGCAATCCCATCGCCGTCATCGTGCCCTGCCATCGCGTGATCGGGGCCGACGGCTCATTGACGGGTTTCGGCGGCGGCATACCTCGCAAGCAGTGGCTGCTGCGTCACGAGGGATTTGCGGAACCAGGTTCGTTGGCGCTGGGGCTTTAAATCAAGGGCAGGGTGACGGTGAAATTCACGCCGCTGCCATCGGGCCGATTGGCGGCAATCGCCGTGCCACCGTGAAACTCGGCCACCAACCGCACGATGTACAGCCCCAACCCAAAGTGCGGCCGATCGTCGCGGCCCTGCCGCTGTTCGAACAGCGATTCGAACAAGCGGCCGACCAGCGCTTCCGGAATCAGCGGCCCGTCGTTACCGACCTGGAGCTGATAGCAGTCGGGCTCGCGCACCACTCGCACGCGGATGGTCCCGGACTCGGGACAGAAGTCGACCGCGTTTTCGATCAGCTTGTCGAGCAACTGCACCAGCAGGTCAGGTGCGCCGCGCACGAAGCACGGTCCTTCGGGCAGCTCCAACTCGATGCGCGAATTCGGAAATCCATCGCGGTACGCGGCGACCGCGGAGGCCGTGAGGTCTTTCACATCGAAGCTCACGCGCTCGGATTGTTTGATGCTTTCCTCGACCCGGGCCGCGGCGCCCAGCGCGCTCAAGATCGACTGCAGCCGCTGAGTGCCTTCCCGGGCGCGCGTGACGTAACGACGTTGGTCGTCGCGCAAACCCTCCGACTCCAGGTTATCCAGCGAGCTGCGCACGATGGTGAGCGGCGTGCGCAGCTCATGCGACAGCTTGCCGCCCAAGGTGCGCAGATAGTGCGTGTGCTCATTCAAGCGGCCGAGCAGGTGTTCGAAACCACGCGATAAGGCGCCGATCTCATCGCGGCTGCCCGACTCGGGCATGTGCAATTGAATCTTGCCGTCGCTGCCCACGGCTGAATCAGCAGCCACCCGCAGGCGCCCAATGCGCACGCTGATCCAGGTGGCAAAGGCGAGCATGATGATGACGGCGGACGCGGTCGCAATCAGCGTCAGGTTGAACAGTCGGGTGAGCGCGTGATCGCGCAAGGCCAGTAGTTGGTCTCCCGCCTGTTGCAGCACCACCGCACCGCGCGTCTGCCCTTCCACCACGATCGGCGCCGCGGCGGTCAGCAGCAACTCGGAATTACTGCCGCTCAAAGCCCACTGCGCGTGCTGGCGTCCGGCGAGCGCCGCCGTCACGCTGTCACCGCCCAAACTGTCCGGCAGAGACGGCAGCACTGGCATGTCCGTGGTGTCGACGCCCAAGAAGTAGCGGTACCACCAAGTGGTTCCGCTCTCTTCCGGGTCTTTATTGTTGGCGATCAAGTTCCCCGCGGTTCCGAGCTTCAACGCGTTGGCATCGATCACCGTGGCGCGGGTGCCGTCGCGGATGAACGTCTCCAGCAGAAGATCGAGTCCGGTCGTGGCGAAGTACAGGCGACCGCCGTCTGCCTGGGCCGTCGGCTCGACTCCGGCGCGTCCCGTACCGCGTCCGTCGATGGCTTCGATCCACAGGCGCTGTCCCAGCAGGCTCAACGGGACGCGCGCTTCCAAATGGTAGCCGGCGGCCGTCTGCAGCCAGAACGCCTGGATACGCGGCTCGGTGACCACTTGATCGGTGCCGTCATCGGCTTTTCCCAAGGATTGAGCCGCGATCAAGCCGGGCGCATCGGTGCCGAAAAAATACTCGAGGGGTGCGCCGTCAGTGCCCAGCACGGTCATGTTGACGCGATCGAAGCGGTCATCCGCGGGATGATCGTCGTGGGGCTGTGGGTCGAAGTGCGTGTCGTCCACTTCAAGGTAGAGATACAGGTAGCGTTCGGTGGACGCGGCCTGCATGCGCGCGTGATAGCCGGTCGAGGTGGGCAGCGGCGTCGGATTGGCGGCGATATTCCAGGCATCGCGATACCCATCGAGCAATGGCTGGGTGGTCAACGGATAGACATACAGATCACCCGCAGCCGGCGTGAATGCATGATGGTCATTGGCATCGCGAAATACGCGCTGCGGCTGGGCGGACAACGCATTGGCGATGGTGCCTGCGCTGGCCAGCAGCGATTTCTCCTGCGAACTGCGCAGGGTGGTCTCCAATTCCCGCGCGTACTGACAACCGGCCCACGGCAGCACCAGCGTGGTGAGCGCAACGATCAGCAGCTGCAGTCGAATGCTCACTCGACCCAGCGATAGCCCATGCCGTACACCGTTTGAATTGCATCGAAGGCGGCATCGACCTGTTGGAATTTGCGCCGCATGCGCTTGATATGCGAGGTGATGGTGTTGTCGTCCAGCACCACATTGGCGGCGTCCATCAGCTGCTGTCGATTCTTCACGTGTCCGGGATTGCGTGCCAGCGCGTGCACGATCCAAAACTCCGTCAAGGACAGCGTTACCGCGGCGCCGTTCCACGTGGTCTGCATTTTCTCCGCGTCGATGGACAGGGCGCCGCGGCGGACAATCTCCGCGGCGTTGTCAGGCCGGCGCAGCGCGTCGATGCGCCGAAACAAGGCCGCCACCCGCGCCGCCAAATGCGGCAGGCTGACATCCTTGGTGAGAAAGTCGTCCGCGCCGAGACGCAACCCCGACACGGCATCGAGTTCACTGTCGCGCGCGGTCAGAAAGATGATGGGCAACTCCGCCGACATGGCGCGCAAATCGCGGCATAGATCGAAGCCGCCTTCCGCTTCATCCTCCAAGGAAATATCGATGATGGCGAGATCCGGCAGCCGTACTTGGAAGGCCTGCATCGCGGTCTTGCGGTTGGCATAGGTTTTTACCAAGTACCCGTGACGCGACAATGCAGCGGCGTAATTCTCGCGTAACGCCGGTTCATCCTCGACCACCGCAATCTGCTTTTTCATGCATGAATCATAGCGGAATTACCGTGATTCACGGATTTTTTGGCTGCCACAATTTGCCAGAATTGTGCGCTGGTTTGCCGGATTGCTGCCCGCGGAATGTTGCGGCCGCTTGGGATGCTGAGTCCTCGTCACAGCGAGGTTGCCATGATCGATTCGACCCTCTCGAGCGCAGTTCGCAAAGACTTCTGGGCCACCCACCGTGAGGCCACCATGAACTGGCTCGCGCTCGGTTTGTTGCTGGCCGCCTGGAACGCCACCGACAACCGACCGGCGCCGGACTTGCGGCGCAAGCCGGAAGCCTTGCGCGGTTACAACACCGTGTCGGTGCGCGCGGCACAACGCATCGTCGCGCCCTAGGCTGGCGCACCATGTGCCTATCGGCAAGCGTTGCTACCGTGGTACAATGGTACCAAGGTACAGAAAAGGGAATTTTGACATGGCAAAGGCGCCCACTAGCTTGGTCGTAGAACGCGTGCAGACCGGCGTACGCCTGGAGCGGCGCCTTCTGAAAGTGCTCAAAGCCTTGGCGGAATACAAGAACATGACCTTGGGCGACCTGATGGAAGGCATCGTGCTACATGCTTTCGAGGGCAAGGATCCTTTCACCGCGGAGACGCTGCGCAAAATCGGCGAGCTAAAAAGTATCTACGGTCTGGAACTGGATGCGAAAGCCAGTCACCGGTTGAGGGAGAGATCATGAACGATGCGGATTTTCTTCGCGCCCTGGAATCCTGCGAATTGCCCGAGCAGGAGTTCGGGCATGCCGGCCATGTACGCGCCGCCTATCTGATTCTGCGGACCGCAGACTTTGCCGGCGCGCTCGAGCGGGTCAGCCGTGCGATCCGCGCCTATGCGAGCTACCTGGGAAAACCTGAGCGGTATCACGAGACCATGACGGTGGCCTACGTGTCGCTCATCCAGCAGCATATGGTGGAACGCGGTGACGGCGGCGATTGGGCCACGTTCGCGCGGGACAATGCCGATTTGCTGGATAAGGAACTGCTGGCGCAGTTTTATCCGGCGGAGCTGCTGAAGTCCGATACCGCGCGAAAGATCTTCGTGCTGCCACGCATCAATCGATATCTACACCGACGCGATGCATATCCGCATTGACGCGGTTTTTGTCGGGCGGCACATTAAAGCTGATTCCCGGCACTGCTTGCGAGGTAGCGGGTGGACGAGCCATCCTGAACCTCGGCCGAGGTGCCACGGTCACTGTACTGTCATCGGCCGCGCCTTTAATGCCAGGGTATGTTGGCCGTCGGTCCCCAAAAGCAGATTCTCATCGTCGATCGCGACTTGGCGACGGTCGAGCCCCTGCGTCAAACCCTAGGGGATTCAGGATTCGTGGTTCGGGCCATCACCGATGGCGCGGCTGCCCTCACGGCGGTGAGAGAACGCCCGCCGCATCTGGTCGTCATGGACTGGAATGTTCCAGGATACGGCGCTTTGGAGCTAATCCAGTGCGTGCGCGAGTTCCGTCAGCCGCAGAGCGTACGTCTGGTGATCCTGTCGGCCTTGAGCGGCGAGCACGACATCGTGCGCGGTTTGGAGTCGGGCGCCGATGACTACATTGCCAAACCTTTTTCGGTGCGCGAGACAGTGGCGCGGATTTCCATGCTGTTACGCGCCCATAAAGCCCCGCCGGGCAACGTCAGCACCTACGACCGGTTGGTGCTTGATTCCGCGACTCATCGAGTCACTGCCTCTGGAACCGCCGTGAATCTGCGCGGCGCCGAGTTTCGCTTGCTCGAATTCTTGATGTCGCATGCCGGCCGCGCGTTCAACCGCACTCAATTGGTGGCTCAAGTCTGGGGCGGTGATTGCGATGTGGATGAGCGGACCGTGGATGTGAACGTGCAGCGCCTGCGGAAAATTTTGGAGCAATCGGGTTACGGCGAATGCATCGAGACGGTGCGCGGTTTCGGCTATCGCTTCGTCGCGATGATTAATTAATCACATTTTCTATGGTTCCACGCGATGTTCCACTCTTAAGTGGCTTTTTTGTAAGCAAATATTCTCTTCCGAGTCATAGATTCGTCATACGAAAACGCGATTGTTACTCCCGACGAAGCAACGGGAGGAACGACTATGGTGGAGCGCGAAGGTTCGCTGTTACGAATGCGTACCGTCTTCATTTCAGACATTCATCTGGGCTTCAAAGGCTGCAGCTCGGAATTGCTGCTCGATTTTCTGCACCACGTGGAGATGGACACCCTGTTCTTGGTGGGCGACATCATCGACGTATGGAGCATGAAGAAATCCATGTACTGGCCGCAGTCGCACAACAATGTGCTGCGAACCATCTTGGGAAAGGCCAAGCGCGGCACCAAGGTGATTTTCGTTCCTGGTAATCATGACGAAGTGTTTCGTGATTTCGACGGCGCCGTTTTCGGCAATTTGGAAATTCATCGCGAGTACATCCATCACGGCGCCGCCGGCCGGCAAATGCTGGTCTTGCACGGGGATGAGTTCGACAGCGTCGTGAAGTGCAGTCCCTGGCTGGCCAAGCTCGGCAGCAACATCTACGACGTGCTGTTGGCCGCCAATCCCTACATCAACTGGGTGCGGCGCAAGTTCAATCTGCCGCACTGGTCGTTGTCGTCCTACCTAAAACAGAAAGCCAAGAAGGCCGTGCAATATATCGGCAGTTTCGAAGAGGCCGTGGCCACCGCAGCCCGCAAGCGCGGTGTCGACACGGTGGTCTGCGGGCACATTCATCGCGCCGAGATGCGCGACATCGACGGAATCCTTTATTGCAACGATGGTGACTGGGTCGAAAGCTGCACTTCGTTGGTTGAAGACATGAATGGCGCCTTGCGTCTGATTGACTGGCCGAAGTACCGCGAGCAGTCCCGTGCCTTGCCGGCCACTGTGATCCCGGTCGGGCAGGCGGCCTGATGAACGAAGTCTGCGACATTTGGAGTTCCCCCTGGCGCACGCTGCAACGGCAGCTGGCCATGGATGCGAGAACATCCTCAGGTGCCCCGGCTCGTATACATCGGGTCTCCGATCCCACCACCTGGTTGGGCCGTGCCTTGAATCGGACGGCGCCCATGGCCGAATCGAGGTCCGCGCTTTAAGACAATTGCCGCATGGCTGTCGACGAACCGTCATATTGGCGGGGCAAGATCAAGACAACTCGGAGGTTAACCCATGAGTAGTCTCGATTTAGATCTCGACGGTCGGATTGAAGCGCTGGAACTGGAATGGCGGCTGGCGTATGAAGCCGGCCTACAAGCGCGCGCGGAAATTGAATGCACCCCTGCCAATACGTTGGCCGACAAGCGCATCGTCAGCATGGCGGGCGATCGCCTCGAGCGCCTGGAGGCTCAAAAGGCCAGAATCATGGCCAAGATCGAGCGGCTCGAAGAAAGCCTGCTGCAGGGAGGGCCCCGGTCATGATGATCCAAGAACTGGAGCGGCGCTGGTTCGCCGCCCAATCTGCCACCCGGGGATTGCAGGCCGAATGCGACCTGCTGCTGGAAGCTCTGAAGCTGGCTCACGCCGCCTGGCAGCGCTCACGCAATCAATTGGCCGAATTCGAGGCTTTAAGCGATGCCCTCGAGAACGAGCTAACTGCCTTCGAATCACCCTTTTCAAAAGACCTTCGCGACGACCGGCGTCAGATTATGTCCGCCGCTTGAAGCAGTGTACGTTGCCGCACAGACGGCACCATTCAGCCTTGGCAGAATTACTTTGAGCCATTCCTTCCTGAAAACGACGCCGACCTCGCTTTTTAGCGTATACAGGTAGCGCGCGCTTTCTTGCGCGTCTGCTGGGCAAACGCCTCAAGCCTGCCCTTTCGTCGTCCGTGACAGCTCGCGGTCGCCATTTCCTTGGTTGATTCTATGACTCAAGACCCTACAAGGGCGGTGAGCGAGCCTGTGCACGCACAGCAAACCCCCAAAGTTCCGACGCCCCGTAAAGTGAAGCCTCCCGTGGGCGCCGTACACCGCCTGCTGCGGACTGCGACACGCGAAGATCACGCATCGATCGATCGCATGCTATTGCGCTTTGATTTGAACAGGCTCGAAGACTACCGAATATTCCTCACCATTCACCTGGCCGCGCTTTCCGCGCTGCAAGCCGAATGGCGGCCGGAGGATGATGCGGACTTCTCTCGCATGCTCGACTGTCTGCGCGCAGATCTCAAGGCGCTTGGCTGGACGACGGCAACGCCGCCGGCTTCCGGCCATGCGCCCGTCAGTGCGCCCCGAGGATTGGGCATTGCCTACGTCATCCGCGGCTCGCGTCTCGGTGGGGCGGTTCTGCGCCGCGATATCGTCGGTGCATTGCCGACCGCGTACTTGGATTTCGCGCCGACGCTGGGATGGACAAAATTTCTAGCGGAGTTGGAATCCATCGCAGATTTACCCAATGCGAAACAAGAAGCGGCGCGCGCCGCCCGCGATACATTCAGCGCCTTCGCTGCCGAATACAGTCGTTTGCAGGGCGCGATTCCGACTCCGAAGAAACCCGAATCCAAGGTGTTCTCCTCGATGATCCGTCTGCCGCCCGATCAAGCGGGATGAGCAGGCCGACCTGAACCTCTGTGATCGGGAACCGATCACGCGGCTCGCCTCCGGCTATGCCGATCAAAATATGCGGGTGAATCACGGAGTGCCGAACTACGCCTGCACTAGGCCAACCTCGAAACCCAGTTCGTCGATATTGTCGAGCAGCGCCGCGGCGTCGCGATACACGCGCATGGCGCCGGCGTTATACAGTTCCTGTTCTGCGCAACCGCCGCTCAGCAAGCCCACCGACAGGATGCTGGAACGGCGCGCTGCATGGATATCCCACACCGCGTCGCCGACGACCACACAGTCGTGAGGTTTCATTTTGAGCTTTCGCTGACACAGCAGGAATAAATCCGGTTCAGGTTTTGCTTTCTGGACCATGCCGCCATCCACCACCAGGGTGGCGCGGGTCAAAGATAAGACCTTCAATGCGCCCTTGATCTCGTCGGGTTTTCCGGAGGTTGCGATGCCGTGCCGAATTTTGGATTTCGTCAGAAAGGCCAGCAGTGCGACGGCACCCGGTAGCGGATTGCAGGTGGGCGCGAGTTCGTGAAACAACTGGGCGTGTCGATCACCCAACTTTTCGATTCGCGCGTCGCTGATGTTGCGGCCTTGTTTGCGGGCGAGACTTTTAACCAACAAGCTGCCGCTCATGCCGATCCCACGGTGAATGTCGGACGCCGTGCAGACCATGCCAGCCTCGGCCAAGGTTTTCTGCCACGCCAGTGTATGAGGATAGACCGTGTCGACCAGCGTGCCGTCGAGGTCAAATATGAGCGCTTTCATGCAGCGATAGTCGGGCTGCCCGCCTACCCTCGGTATCGGCCGTTTGGACTATCCAACTGTCAGCGATTCCGTCATTCTTCGTCTTCGCATGAAGTGCGCTTACCATCCGGCTTATCACGTGACCTTGCCGCCCGGGCATCCGTTTCCCATGAGCAAGTATCCCTTGTTGAGGACGCAGCTGTTGTGTGAAGGAATCATCGCGGCCAGCGACTTGATCGAACCGCAGCCGTTGGACGAACCCACCCTGCGCGTGGTTCATACCCTCGAGTACGTGACTAAGCTGCGAAATTCTGATCTTTCCGTCGCTGAGACCCGGCGGCTGGGCATTCCTTGGTCCGATGAGTTGTGGCTCCGATCCCGAGTCGCCGCGGCCGGCACATTGCTGGCGGCGCGCACGGCACTGGAGGAAGGTATGGCGGGCAATCTCGCCGGCGGCACGCATCACGCCTTTGCGGATCACGGGGAGGGCTTTTGCGTCATCAACGATGTGGCCATCGCCATCTGCCAGCTGCGCAATGAAGCGAAGATCGAGCGTGCCGCCGTCATCGATCTGGATGTGCATCAAGGCAATGGCACAGCGGCCATCTTCGAGGGGATCGATGATGTGTTCACCTTCTCCATGCATGGTGAACGCAACTACCCGCAGATCAAGATGCATTCAAGCCTGGATGTCCCCTTGAACGATGGCGTCGGCGACCGCGAATACCTCGATGCGCTGGATCGACATCTCCCCACGGTCTTGGACCATTCGGTGCCGGAGATCGCCTTCTACGTGGCGGGCGTGGATGTGGCCGCCGACGACCGTTACGGCAAACTCGCGCTGACCGATGAAGGCATCCGGCAGCGCGATCGCATGGTGATCGACGCCGCGCGCCGGCGCGGCATCCCCCTGGTGATCGTACTGGCCGGTGGCTATGCCCCGACCCGCGCGCGCACCGCGGAACTACATGCCCACGCGTTTCGCGAGGCGGCTGCGTATGAACGGGCTGCCGCGGGGTAATCGCATGCAGGACCCCGAGAATCCCGGACCGACCGCGAAAGTGTTGTTCCGCGTGGTCGATGAAGACGGCACGATCAATGTGGAGACGCTGTGGGCGTACGCTTTGGGCGAGGATGCCTATCGGCTCGACAACAGCCCTTTCTATGCCTATTCGGTTTCCGTCGGCGATGTCGTGTACGCCCCGATCAATGCGGGCGAGGAGCGACCCACGTTTCAGCGAGTGCTGGAGAAATCCGGGAATCGCACGGTGCGGGTGATCTTGGATCCGCCGTTGGCCACCGGCAATTCTTCGGACCAAGTGATTCAAGATTTGCTGACCATGGGGTGCAACTACGAGGGCGCCAATCCGGGCTACTTGGCCATCGTCATTCCACCGCCAGCGGATTTCACTGCGGTCTGCGAACTGTTAACTCAGCGGAACATCGAGTGGGAACACGCTGATCCGGACTACGCGGAAGTGCATCCCGAGGAGACCTAGGCAGCGAGGCGAAACCCCAAGCGCCGATATAAATCGGCCGCCAACCACAGCGGACCGATCATCAAGAACTGCACGTCCTTGAAGAAGGACGGCCGCTTGCCCTCGATGGCATGGCCGATGAACTGACCAATCCACGCCAACACGAAGGCCGCGGTGAAAATCATCCACAGCGGCACGCTGCTGTGAACGCTCAATGCATCGATGGACCATAACATCAGCAATAGCACGGGCAGCACGCCCAGCGCCAAGGGCAATGACAGGAAGGCATAATAGATGACGGTCGCGGCCACGGTGACTGTGGCCCAGTTGGCGAGTGGCACGGTTTCACGAATCGCGGCGGGGAATGGCGTGATCCACAACAGACCCATCACACACCACACGATCACCGGCACGCAGATCCAATGCAGGGATTTGTTGGTGGAATTGCGGTGGCTGTCGCCGTATTCGCTCAACCATTGATCGACCGTACGCATGGCCGTTACCCTACGCCGGTCTCGATTCGGTGGCAAAACATACGCGTCATACCTTCCATACCCAGGCCCATTTGACTATCCCGGACTTGCCTAGCGCGCGGCAATCACGACGTCGTAAATCAAATACCCTTTAAAAAAATACCCGCCTCGTGGCGGGTATCATGATCAAGTGACGTGAGTGTAAGCGTTAGGCCGTCGCGGCCATCAGCCCTTTCAGCTTGTTGATGGCATTGGACTCGACCTGTCGTACGCGCTCCGCGGATATTCCATATTCATCCGCCAGTTCGTGCAACGTGGCCTTGTCTTCCGTCATCCAGCGCCGCTTCAAGATACTGCGGCTGCGATCGTCCAGCTTCTGCATCGCAATGGTGAGGCGGTCTGCGGAATCTTCTTCCCACTCCTCATTCTCCACTTCGATGGCCGGATCGGCATTGCTGGCCGGCAGGTACATCGCCGGCGAATAAGCCTCTTCCTCATCGGCGTCCGGCGTTGGATCGAAGGACATATCGCGGGCCGACAAACGCTGTTCCATTTCGCGCACATCGGACACATCGACGCCCAGATCCTTGGCCACGGCGGCGGTTTCAGCCTCCGACAGCCACGCCAGGTTCTTCTTCATCTTGCGAAGGTTGAAGAACAATTTCCGCTGCGACTTGGTGGTGGCGACCTTCACCAGCCTCCAGTTGCGCAGCACATATTCATGAATCTCGGCCCGAATCCAGTGCACGGCAAAGGACACCAGGCGCACACCCACCGTCGGGTCGAAGCGCTTAACGGCCTTCATCAAGCCTACGTTGCCTTCCTGGACGAGATCGCCCATCGGCAAGCCATAGCCTAAATATCCGCGGGCGATGTGCACCACGAATCGCAGGTGCGAAAGCACCAGCTGCCGGGCCGCATCAAGGTCGGCCTCGGATCGAAAACGTACAGCCAGGGCGACTTCGTCTTCCTTCGACAGAACCGGAATCTGCGATACACGGTCTATATAGGAATCCAGGCTCCCGACGGGGCCCGCGAAAATCAGTCCTGATTGCTTTGCGACTAATGCAGTCATTTGTCATTCCTCCCAATCAATCTACGGGTGCCATAATAGCACTCTATGGATTTGAGTGCTAAAGGCCAGAATAGTTCAATATCATTAGAAAACATAAGCTTATGACGGTTCGATAGCACGAATGTGCTGTGTTGCGGAAAGCCAGGAACCGAGCCATGCCAGGGCCACCGCCAGCCCTAAAACGCCCGCCCCGAGGCCCATTCCGAGCCCTCCCAGACGAAAGCCGCTGCCGTATAGTTTGGCCAGTTGTTCGATGGGAGCCGCCAGCAGCTGCGCCGCCGCCACGACCAGAATCAGCGCCAGAAGGCCGCCCCCAAGGCCATACCAAACCCCGCTGTAGAGGAATGGCCGCCGGGCAAAACCATCTGAAGCACCCACTAACTTCATGACCTCGATTTCCGCACGGCGGTTCAATATATCGAGCCGGATCGTGTTGCTGACGATAAGCACGATGCCAAACCCCAAAAGAGCGCCGGTCACCAAGACCACCTGCCGCAGGATGTCCAAAATCGCCTGAAGACGCTTGATCCATTCTGTGTCGATTTGCACGCTCTGAATATCCGGGAGGGCCGCAATCGCCGCCCGCAGCCGCTCGGTGCCTTCCGGGGTGCTGGCCGCCAACGAGGGCGTCACGATCAGGGTGTCGGGCAGGGGATTGTCGGTCAGCGCGTCCAATGCCTTGCCGAACCCGGAGTCCTTGCGAAACTCCGCCAGGGCCTCATCGGCGGTAATGACCTTCACGCCCGCCACATCGGCTTTCAGTCGCAGCTGCTTCGCCACGCCTTGAGTCCGCGCCGCGCCGGCCTTTTTGTCCATGTACACCGACAGATCGAAGGCCTCGTTCAAGTTGCCCGTCGCCGTGCGCGCGTTTTGCAGCAACAAGCTCAAGAACAGGGGCAGGGCCAAGGCCACGGCGATCACGGCCATGGTCATGAAGGCTGCGATCGGGTGCTGCGCAATGCGGCCCAACGAACCGACAAAGGTCTGGGCGTGGCGCTCGAAATAGGCGCTTAGATTCATGGCGTACTGTCCGCTACGCGTCCGTCACGCAAGGAAATCCGCCGCACGCCCATCGGTTCGATTAGGTGCACATCGTGAGTCGCCACCATGACGGTCACGCCGACCTCGCTGAAGCGTTTGAACAGGCGCATCACTTCCAGCGCCAGGTCCGGGTCCAAGTTGCCCGTAGGCTCATCGGCGATCAGCAGCGCGGGCTTCGCCACCACGGCACGGGCGATGCCGACCCGCTGTTGCTCGCCGGTGGACAGCTCCAAGGGCCGGGACTTCTCTTTGCCCAACAGGCCAACCTGATCCAGGGCAGCGCGCACGCGTTTCTCGATTTCCCGCCGCGACACCCCGGCAATGATCAGCGGCAGTGCGACGTTGTCCATGACCGGGCGGTCATGCAGGAGCTTGTGATCCTGGTAGATCACGCCGATTTGCCGGCGAAATTGCGGAATGCCGCGCGGCTTCATGGCGCCGGTGTTTTGGTGGTTGACGATGACCTGACCGCGGGTCGGGCGTTCGATCAACGCAATGAGTTTCAGGATGCTGCTTTTGCCCGCACCGGAATGACCGGTCAGAAACACCAATTCACCCTTGTCGACGTTGAAGCTGATGCCCGACAAGGCTTCGCGGCCATTGGGATAGCGCTTGAAGACTTGTTCAAAACGGATCAAGAAGCGCGTTCCTCCGTTTTCAGCAGCGCCGCGACGAATTCCGATGCGTTGAACACGCCGAAGTCCTCCGACTGCTCGCCGACGCCGATGAAACGGATGGGGATGTTGAGTTTCTGTGCAATCGCCAGCACCACGCCGCCTTTGGCGGTGCCATCGAGCTTGGTCACCACCAATCCGGTGACGCCCAGTCCCTTGTTGAATTCCTGCGCCTGCGCCACGGCATTTTGCCCGATGGTGCCGTCGAGGATCAGCAGCACTTCGTGCGGTGCGCTCGGATCCAACCGGGCCAGCACGCGCTTCACTTTTTTCAGCTCATCCATGAGGTGCGTCTGGGTATGCAGTCGCCCGGCGGTGTCGGCGATCAATACATCGATGTTGCGGGCGCGGGCCGCCTGCAGGCCATCGAAGATGACAGCTGCGGGCTCAGCGCCCGCTTGCTGCGCGATGATGGGCACCTTATTGCGCTCGGCCCACACCTCCAACTGTTCGCGCGCGGCGGCGCGAAAGGTATCGCCGGCCGCCAGCATCACGCTGCGGCCCTCGCTCTGCAGCCGTCGCGCCAGCTTGCCGATGGTGGTGGTCTTGCCCGCGCCATTGATGCCCACCACCAGAATGACGAAGGGCTTTATCGACGGATCGATGCGCAGCGGCATTTCCACCGGCTTTAAGATGGCCGTCATGGCGTCCGCCAGTGCCTTGAGCAGCGCGTCGACGTTGTCCAATTCCTTGCGCGCCACACGGCGGCGCAAATCCTCGAGGATGCGGGCTGTTGCCTCGGTGCCTACGTCGGCCGTGATGAGCCGCGTTTCCAGCTCGTCGAGGATCTCCGCGTCGATCTTGCGGCCCGGCAGTAACTCGGTGATGTCCTGGGTGAGCCAGGCGGGGCCCGTATTGATCTTGGCGCGCAGGCGCTTGAAAAACCCGCGTACGCCGGGTTGGTCGGCTTCATTCGTCATGGGACGGGTATGATACCGACGGTGAGCACACTAAAGACGGATTTACCGGACAGCCCCGGGCGCAATTCCGTTCGAATCATCGCCGGAGAGTGGCGCGGCCGCCGCGTGAACTTTCCCGACCTTCCGGGCTTGCGTCCTACACCGGATCGGGTGCGCGAGACCTTGTTTAATTGGCTGCAGCATTCCATTGCCGGGGCCGTGTGCCTTGATCTATTTGCAGGCTCCGGCGCACTGGGTCTCGAGGCCCTGTCCCGCGGTGCTCGCGACGTGGTGTTCGTCGAATCGGCCCAGGCGGCCGCGCGCTCCTTGCAGGAGCAGTTGGTGCGGTTCGGCGGACAACGCAAGGCCCGCGTGATGGAGCAGGGCGCGTCCCGATTCTTGCGAAACACACCGGGCGCCGGCGCGCTGGGCGCCGCGGCACCGGGCCCGTTTGATATTGTGTTCCTGGATCCGCCCTTCGGTCAGAATGCCTTGGCGGAATATGTTCCCTTGCTCGATACCGGCGCCTGGCTCAAGCCGAATGCCCTGGTGTACCTCGAGAATGAGAGGAAGGCGGGGTTGCCGCAGGTGCCCCCGCACTGGGAAGTGCTGAAATCGAAGTCCGCAGGCGAGGTGGGGTATCATCTGCTGCGCGTCAACGCGCTACTTTAAGTTCCCATGCACAAAAAAACCGCCGTTTACCCGGGCACCTTCGATCCCATCACCAACGGTCACAAAGACTTGGTGCGACGGGCGGCATCAATTTTTGATCGCTTGGTGGTCGCCATCGCCGCAAACCCCAACAAGGCGCCGATGTTTAGTCTGGAACAGCGCGTCGACATGGCGCGCCGCGTGCTGGCCGATGTGCACAACGTCGAAGTCATGGGCTACGTGGGGCTGACGGTAGAATTTGCACGACAGAATGGGCTTGCCGTGATCGTGCGCGGGTTGCGGGCCATTTCCGACTTCGAATTTGAATTTCAATTGGCTAACATGAGCCGCCATTTGAGCCCCGACATCGAGTCCGTCTTCATGACGCCGCAAGAGCAATACACGTTCATCTCCTCGACGCTGGTGCGTGAGATCGCCGTGCTGGGCGGCAATGTGTCGGAGTTCGTGCATCCGCTGGTTGAGATCGAATTGAAGCGGCACCGCAAACTTTGACTCGGGTTCGCGTTTCAGCCGCATCCTTCGCAGTTTCACTCGCGGTGGCAGCCACCCTCGCGTACGCGCCGCTGTCTCTGGGCGATAGCCTTCCCGATTCGATGGGCTCGGTGCATGCGCCGTTACGCGAGGCGATTCCGCATAAGGGCG
Organism: uncultured Steroidobacteraceae bacterium; assembly: GCA_964657675.1. GTDB lineage: Bacteria > Pseudomonadota > Gammaproteobacteria > Steroidobacterales > Steroidobacteraceae > Bog-1198. The sequence goes on along the minus strand of CAZZWE010000051.1, from coordinate 1,832 downwards.
CCATCGCCAGCGCCTATCCCCTGGCAAGCGAAGCGGGTCAGGAAATCCTGGCGGCCGGCGGCAACGCCTTCGATGCCGCAGTGGCGGTCTCGGCGGCATTGGCGGTGGTTGAACCCAGCAGCTCAGGGTTGGGCGGCGGCGGTTTTTATCTGCTGCATCGGCAATCCGACGGCATGGAAACCATGCTGGACGCACGCGAGAAAGCGCCCGGTGCCGCCACCCGCGACATGTACCTGGACAAGGCCGGCAACGAAATCGAAAACGCCTCCACCAGCGGCCCGCTGTCGGCGGCGATCCCCGGCGAACCCGCGGCCTTTGAATACCTGGCGCGCAAGTACGGCAAGCTGCCGTTGAAGCGCAGCCTGGCGCCCGCGATACGCCTGGCGCGTGAGGGCTTTCCGCTGTATGCGCGCCTGCAATTTGGAATCCGTTACAAACAAAAGATCCTCGCGCAGTCGCCCGAAGCGGCGCGGGCGTTTCTGACACCGGACGGCGCCGTGCCGGACATTGGCTTCATCATCAAACAGCCTGAGCTTGCGACCACGCTCGAAGCGATTGCCGCCCAGGGCTCCAAAGGTTTTTACGAAGGCCGTGTGGCGGCGGATTTGGTCGCCGGAGTTCGCGCCGGTGGCGGCATCTGGACCTTGGACGATCTGAAATCCTATCGCGTCATCGAGCGCAAACCGCTGGTGGGCCAGTACCATGGCGCGCGCATCGTTTCCGCTTCGCCGCCGTCATCCGGCGGTATAGCGCTGATCGACTCGCTCAACATTCTCGACGGCTTCGATCTGCACGCGGTGGATTCCGCCACGCGCAAGCACCTCATCATCGAGGCGATGCGCCGCGCGTACCGCGACCGCGCGATTTACCTGGGTGACCCGGATTTCGTCAGCATGCCCTTGGCTCAGTTGGCAAGCATCGATTACGCGGCCGGCCAGCGCAGCAGCATTCGCCCCGATAAGGCCATGCCATCGAGCTTTCTGCCGGGCATCGAATCCGAGCCAGGCGGCACACAGACCACGCATTTTTCCGCCATGGATGCCAACGGCAATCTGGTCGCGGCCACCATTTCGATCAATCTGTTCTTCGGCAATGGCTATGTGCCGGCGAAAACCGGCGTGTTGTTGAACAACACCATGGATGATTTCTCGACCAAGCCGGGCCAACCAAACGCCTTTGGTTTGATTGGCGCAAAAGCCAACGCCATCGCGCCCAACAAGCGCAGCTTGTCGAGCATGAGTCCAAGCTTCGTTGAGACATCGAAAGGCACGATGATCATTGGCTCACCGGGCGGTAGCTACATCATCAGCATGGTGCTGCTCGGCACGCTCAATTATTTGGACGGCATGAATGCCGCCGACATCGTCAAATACCCGCACTACCACCATCAGTATTTGCCCGATGAGGTCGACTACGAAGTCGGCGCCTTCACCGATGCGGAGATGGCCGACCTGAAAGCCAAAGGCCACACGCTGAAACAGTCCGGCCGGCAATGGGGCAATATGCAGGTGGTGACCTGGGATTTTGCCAGCGGCAAAGTGGAAGCGGCGTCCGATCCGCGCGGCGAAGGTGAAGGCCTGATCTACTAGCAGGCAGCGTTCAGCGATCTACCGCTGACACACCGAACACCAGTAGGTCGAACGCTGTCCCTGGGTAAACTGCTTGATGGGCGCCTTGCACAGCCGGCACGCCATGCCGTCGCGTTCATAGACGAATAATTTCTGGCGAAAATAGCCCGGCTCGCCATCGGCGTTGACGTAGTCGCGCAGCGTCGTGCCGCCGATCTTCACCGCCGACGCCAACACCGTCTTGATCGACTTCACGAGCGTCGC